>DASUZB010000165.1:0-16087 GCA_036377075.1 Actinomycetes bacterium
CCCAGACCGACCGCGGGCCGACGCGGCCCTCGCACACCGCCGCCGTGCCACGCCACAGGTCGGCCTGCCTGGGGGTCGTCCCGGCCGTCATCAGCCCTCCTGGGTCGAGAATCACATCCGTGTGATTCTCCCCGATCCAGGCCCAACCAGCGAACGTGCGAGCCCGCGAAAAACACCAGCCTCCTAGGACGTCTCTCCCGAGAACTCCTGACAGGATGACCCTTGGAAGCCGGTGCGCTACGCCGCGGTAGGCGGTCCGAACCACGTGGTCAGCGCGTCGGCGAGCCCCAGCTGGGTTCCCTCTCCCACCCAGGCCACGTACCCATCCGGCCGAATCAACACGGCGGTGGGAGCGGTGACCGCCCCGAGTGCCGGAAGCTCCCACGGACCCACGTATTCGGCGTCGATCAGCTGAACCCGGTCTGCCCATGGAGTGATGTCCAAACCGCCGGGCTGACCGAGGTTGAGGAGCACGGGCCGGGCATGGTGCAGCAGGGTGAAGACCCGCAGCGGGCCGTTGGCGGTGACCAGGTCGAGGTCGGGCATGCGGCGCCCGAGCAGCGGGTGTCCCTCGCCCAGGTCGTAATGAATGTCCAGGCCGGACATCATCGCGGCGAACCGTTTACGCGGCTCGTCCATGCTCAGCAGCTCGGACACGGTGTCGCGCAACGCCTCGATGCGATCGTCGGCGCGCATGAGCGCGACTTGCGCCATCGTGTTGCGCAGCACGCGGGCAGCGACCGGGTGGCGCTCGGCATGGTAGGTATCCAGGAGGCTTTCCGGGGATGTCCGGTCGACCACCTGGGCCAGCTTCCACCCCAGGTTCACCGCGTCCTGCACACCTGTTTGGAGGCCCTGTCCACCTGCCGGGGAATGCACGTGCGCCGCGTCGCCGGCCAGCAGGACCCGTCCCTCGCGGTAGGCCGCGGCCTGCCGGGTCATATCGGTGAACCTGGAGAGGAACGTGGGGCTGTGGATCCCGTAGTCGGTCCCGTACACGGCGATGAGGCCCTCGCGGAGATCGCGCAGGGTGGGCTCGCTCGTGCCGACGTGCGACTCCGTCAGCATGACCCCCACCGTCCCCCCTGGCTTGTAGACGACCTCGCCGTCCTTGATCTCGTACTCGACCTTGCCGAGGGCGTGCATGCCCGAGGGAGTGCGGCGGATGCCCAATTCCGGCTCCTCGGTCATCTCGACCTGGGCGATCAGGCTGCTCGTCGTCGGATCCCACCCGGGGAACTCGATGCCCGCTGCTTTACGGACCAGGCTGCGCCCGCCGTCGCAGCCGACGAGGTACTCCGCCCGCAGCGACCGGCCGTCGGACAGCTCGACGTCGACGCCGGCGTCGTCCTGCCCGATACCGGTCACTTCACTGCCGCGATAGAACGTCACCGCCAGCTCGTCGACCCAGCCGGCCAGGATGCGCTCGATGTGGTTCTGCCACAGCCCGAGCCCGTAGTTGTGCCGGGTGGGAAAGTCGCTGATGTCCAAACGGACGCTGGCGAACCCCGCGACCTGCGCCACCTGCCCCTGCGAGAGGAACCGATCGGCGATGCCGCGCTGGTCGAGAACCTCGATCGTGCGGGCGTGCAGACCGCCCGCGCGCGAGCCGGGGAGGTCCTGGCTGGCGCGCCGCTCGACGATGGCAACGTCGACGCCCGCCAACGCCAGCTCGCCCGCCAACATCAGCCCTGTCGGACCGCCTCCGGCGATCACCACCGCATGCTCGGTCATCGCCACGCTCCGGCCGTACACGTCGACAACGACGCCCGCATTTCGCTACTCCCATTGCGTAGGTTCTGGCGCGTCGGCCGGCGATTATGCGGCACGACCCGGGCCTTGCCGCAAGCCCCCCGGTGCGCTATATTATGAGAGTGGCAAGGACTGGTTAATTTCCTTGCCCTTTTTATTGCCCGTCGTGGACGGGCAACCTCCTCGCGACCCGCTTCAGCAAGGCCGGCTCGAACGTCGTCGAGCGCGCCGCCATTCTCCCTGCCGGTAGCGGCAGGTGCGGCCCCTCAGCGGGCCGGCGGTCCCCGGCGGATGCGCGCGCGCATCTCGTCGAGCGGGCCCCGGAACCAGCCGCACTTCTCCACCCACCAGGTGAGGCCGACCCCGGCGTAGGGGGCGACCACGCGCGCCGCCGCCGACGGGTCGCCGGGCGTGACGCCCTCCACCACCAGGTCGAAGGGGCCGTCCCCCTGGCGGTGGGCGAGGGTGTAGGCGGCGATCTCGCCGAGCACCGCCGGTGGGATCAGCTCGGTGTGGCCGACGTCGCGGTGGGTCGGGAAGACGCCGTCCCAGCGCGCCGCGCGGCGGAACGGCCGCCGCGCCGGCCAGCGGCCGGCGATCCACACCGGCGGCCGCGGCGACTGGGCCGGGACGGGCCGGAACACGGTCGGCGCCACCTGGTAGTGGCGGCCCTGGAACCCGAAGCGCTCGCCGCGCCACAGGCCGGTCACGATCTCCAGGCCCTCGTCGAGCCGCTCGGCCCGCACGCGCGCGTCGGGGTCCTCGCCGAACGCGGTGAACTCCTCCGCCGGGCGCGAGCCCAGCCCGGCGCCGAACACCAGCCGGCCGCCGGAGAGCAGGTCGATCGCCGCCGCCTCACGGGCCAGCAGCCACGGGCGCCGCCGCGCCAGCGCCAGCACCAGCACGCCGATGCGGATCCGCTCGGTGGCGGCGGCCAGCGCCGGCATCACCACCCAGGAGTCCACCACCGGCACCTGGTCCTCGTAGGCGAGGTGGTCCCAGACGAAGAACCCGTCCCAGCCTGCCTCCTCGGCTTCGCGGCCGAGCTCGACCAGCAGGCCCGGGTCGGCGTACTCGCCGAGGTTGGGGACGCCGACGGCAAAGCGCAACGGGTGACCTCCGGGTCCGCTCGTCCGACGCGGCGCCAGGCCGCCGCCGGAGCGCGGAGCACCCGCGCCGGCGTCACCATAGCGTGCCCGCCTCGACGCCGCGGCGGCCCTCGAGCCGGTCCCCGTGCCCCGCACCGTGGCGGCGATCGCGGCGCACCCGTGTGAAGGCCGCGCCGGGCGGGTAGCCCAGGCACGATCGTGCAGCCGTCCGCGCGGCGGCGCGCCGCCGTAGGAGCCTTGGTACGCTGCCGTGCGGCAGGATCGTGCCTCCCCAGGTCTCGCGGGGGGACCAGACTGGCGAGGAGCTTGGATGACCGAAGACGCCGTGCCCGAGGCCGACGCCTACGAGCAGAAGCGACCCGTGCTGGACCCGGACGCCCCCGAGACGCCGCGGATCGGCGACGAGACGCCCGAGGCGGACGCGCTGGAACAGTCCATTCCCGTTCCCGTGGACGACGAGGACGAGCCTCGCTGAGGTGGCCACCGCCGGCGCGGCTGCCAGGCCATCCGCGCCGTGGCTGGCTGCTGCGCGGAAAAGGTGATTCCTGGTCGATGCCGCATTTACGTTCCTATCGGTAAAACTCCTGTTGCGGCAGCTCGTCCGGCTTCGATATTGTCCCCCAGATGGGGGACACGACCATTCGGAGTCAGGAGCCGATGAGCAAAGACAGCAAGTCCACGTACCTGCGTGCCGCTGAAGTCGCCGAGCTGCTGCACGTCACGCCGAAGACGGTCAGCCGTTGGGCGCACGAGGGCAAGCTGCCCTGCCTGCGCACCCTTGGCGGTCACCGCCGTTACCCGGAGCGGGAGATCCGCGAGCTGATCGAGAGGCTCTCGGTGCAGGAGCCGGTCGCGGAGAGCAGGATCCAGCCGTAACGACGGCTGCCGCCCGCCGCCGGTCCGCCGGCAGCGGGCGGGTTGTACACACTTCCCTGGCCCGAGACCGAGCCGGTCCTTCGACCGGCTCCCTCGTGCTGCCCCAGGCGCGGTGGCTCAGCGCCGGCGGACCTGGTTCGAGAGGCGCCGGGCGTGCTGGCGCAAGCGCGCGAGCAGGCGCCGCGCCCATTCGTACTCGGTGGCGAGCACCGCCAGGCCGGCCATGGTGACCAGCAGGCCGGGGCCGGGCAGGACCAGCAGGAGGATCCCGGCGACGAGCAGGACCAGCCCGACCACCAGGACGGCGAGGCGCTTGGCACCGCGGGTCAGGTCTTCCACCATCGCTCCCCCTCGTACGTCGCCATTTACCTCGACCCGGCGAACGATCCGGCACGCCGTGCCCCGGGCCCCTGCTCGGCCGCCATGGCGAGGTCGTCCGGGGTGACCACGCCGACCAGGCGGCCGCCGTCGAACACCAGCGCCCAGCCGCTGCCGGCCAGTGACATGCGACCGACCAGCTCGCTGAGCGGCTCGTCGGGCCGGGTGCTGACCAGCTCGTCGAGCGGCATGGTGACCGCGCCGACGCGCACGCCGCCGCGGCGCTCGGGCGGCACCCGCAGCAGCGCGCCGAACGGGACCAGGCCGGCGAGGCGCCCGTCGAACTCCTGCACCGGGTAGGCGCGCAGGCGGTGGTCGAGGGCGTGGCCGTCGAGGAACGCCTGGACCGTGAACCAGGCGGGCCCGACCGGCGGGTTCGGGACCATCACGTCGGCCACCCGCAGGTCGCGGAGGTTGCGCAGCAGCGCGGCCTGGTCGCGCTCGGCCCGGGCGGCGCCGTAGACGAACCAGCCGACCAGGGCGTTCCACAGCCCGGCGGCCTGGCCGGTGGCCAGGACCTGGGTGAGCCCGACGACCGCCAGCGCGACGCCGACCACCTGGCCGGCGCGGGCGGCGGCGAGCGCCGCCCTGGTGCGGTCGCCGTGCCAGCGCCACAGCGCGGCCCGCAGGATGCGGCCCCCGTCCAGCGGCGCCCCCGGCACCAGGTTGAACAGGGCCAGCACGAGGTTGATCCCGGCCAGCGACCAGAGCACCCCGACGCCGATGCCGCCGATGCCGGCGACGCCGGCCCCGACGGCGGCCGCCAGGAACCCGACGCCGAGCGCCAGGCTGGTCAGCGGCCCCACCGCGGCGATGCGCAGCTCGGCGCGCGGGGTCGGGGCGTCACCGCGGATGCGCGCCAGTCCGCCGAACGCCCACAGGGTGATGTCCTCGACGACCAGGCCGGAGCGCCTGGCCAGCAGCGCGTGGCCGAGCTCGTGGGTGAGCACCGAGGCCAGGAAGAGCGCCGCCGTCAGGGTGCCGGCCGCCCAGTAGGTGGCGGGGGTGTAGCCGGGGAAGGCGAGCGGGAGGATGCGGCCGGCGAGCGTCCAGGCGACCACGGCCATCACCGCGACCGCGCTCCAGCCGACCCGCACGGGGAATCCCGCGATCAACAGCGGCCGCCCAGGCTGGGCCGCCTGCTTGGTGGTGAGGTGCTGCATCGGTGCCTCCGTCTCTGTCCGAGCGTCCAGAGCCGAAGGTCTCTCCCACCCGTCTACGGGAGGGCCGGCGCACCGGGCGCGAGGCCGGGATGACGATGCGCCGAATCGGGATACTCCCCTTCGCTGGCGCCAGCGTACTCCCGGAGATGTCAAGCCGCGATAAGCGCGACCCGCCCTCACGGGTCCCTTGTGCCCCCCTTAAAGGGTGCCGGCGTCCCTGGCCGTCCAGACGCTCGGGTAGATGGGGCGGAAGCCCAGCTCGCGGCGGATCCTGGTGGCGTCGACGATGCCCGCCCACGGGTCGTCGAGCGGGCGGGCGTCGGCGCCCTCGGGCGGCTGCTCGCGGTTGAGCGCGTACAGCTCGACGGCGCTGACCGGGGCGTCGTCCGCGGCGTTGTAGGTCCGCCCGTCGACGCCGCCGGCGCGCAGCGCCAGCAGCAGGGCCTGGCCGACGTCGGCGTGGTGCACCAGGTGCAGGCGCTGGTGCGCGGGCCAGTCGCGCGCCCACCGCAGCGACTCAGCCAGGTGCGGGTCGCCCTCGCCGTAGACGAACGCCAGCCGCACGATTCGCAGGCCGAGTCCCTCCCGTTCCAGCAGGGAGGCCTCGGCCGCCAGCTTGGCGGTGGGGTAGGCGAACCCGGGGCGCGGCTGGTCGTCCTCGCGCGCCGGGCGGCCGCGGCCCGGCCCGTAGACCAGGTTGGTGCTGGCGAGCACGTGGCGCCCGACGCCGGCGGCCAGCGCGGCGTCGGCCAGCGCCAGCGCCGCGTCGCGGGTGACCGCCACGGTCTCCTCCTCCGGCACGCCGCGGAACGCGGCGGCGAGGTTGACCACGGCGTCGACGCCGGCGACGGCCCGCTTCAGGTCGTCGGGGTCGCGCAGGTCGCCGAGGAGCACCTCGGCGCCGCGGCGGGCGAGCGGCTCGGCGCGGCCGCCGTCACGGACCAGGACCCGGACCTCTTCGCCCTGGTCGAGCAGCCGCGGGACGAAGCGGCTGCCGACGCGGCCGGTCGCTCCGGTGACGAGTACGCGCATGCTGGTACCTCCTCGTGAGTTGGCTATCATTAGGCGACTCACGGAATGGCATGGTAGCCGGCTAACGAAATGTCCGCAAGGAGGGGGGCCCGCGGTGCGCGACTGGCAGACCGACTGGCTCAGCGACCAGTTCCAGGCCGTCTTCTGGGCGGCCAAGCGCGCGATGAAGGAGGCGTCGGACGCCGCCTACGGCCGCCACGGCGTGCGCAACGGGCAGCAGTTCATCCTCATGGCGCTGTGGCACGAGGACGGGCTGACCCCCGGCGAGATCGCCCGCCGCCTCGGCCTCGCCACCCCGACGGTGACCAAGGCCGCCACCCGCATGGAGGCCGCCGGCCTGGTGGTCAGGCGGCCGCACCCGAGCGACGCCCGCCTGGTCCGCATCCACCTCACCGACCGCGGGCGCAACCTGCAGAAGGTGCTCGACGACGAGATGCGGCGGCTCTCCGAGCGGGCGCTGGCGTCGCTGAGCGAGCAGGAGCGGGCCAGCTTCGTCCGCCTGCTCGACCAGCTGCACCGCAACCTCGTGCGCGGCGGCGAGGCGGACGGCGGCACCGCCTGAGCATCCGCGCCCACCTTCGTCCCAGCCTGGTGGCATGATCGGGGCTCCCCGCGCGGGCCCGCGCGAGGGCGGACGACGGACTGGGGGGAGCCCATGCACCGCGTGGTCCACTTCGAGCTCAACGTCTCCGACCCGGAGCGGTCGCAGGCGTTCTTCTCCGACGTCTTCGGCTGGAAGGTGTCCAAGTGGGAGGGCGGCCCGGACTACTGGCTCGCCACCACCGGCGCCGAGGAGGACGCCGGCATCGACGGCGCGATCATGCGCTCCCGCGACGACGCCCCGCGGACGGTGAACACCGTCGAGGTCGCCTCGGTCGACGAGACCGCCGCCAAGGTCACCGCCGCCGGCGGCCAGGTGGCCGTCCCCAAGCAGGTGATCCCCGGCGTCGGCTGGGTCGCCTACTGCACCGACCCCAGCGGCCTGATCTTCGGCATCTACCAGGCGGACGAGCAGGCGCGGGCCGGCTGACCGCCGCCATCACAGCGGCGCGACGCCGTGGGCCAGGGCGCGCGCCTCGGAGTGGTGCACGAAGTTCGGCTGCAGGTCGGCCTCGTCGTAGTAGCGGTGGAACACCGCCGTGGCCGCGCCCGAGATCGGCGGCACGATCCACGACCAGTCGGCCGGTGTCATCCGCCCCGCCCGCTCCTCCCGTGCCAGGTGGACGAGGAAGCGCCGCGCCTCGGTGTGGTGGTCGGTGACGGTCACCCCGGCCTCGTCGAAGGAGTGCAGCACCGCCAGGTTCAGCTCGACCAGCGCCCGGTCGCGCCAGAGAGAACGCTCGTCCGCGGTGTCCAGCCCGAGCCAGGCCGCGACCACCGGCAGCAGGTCGTAGCGGTCGGTGTCGGCGAGGTTGCGGGCGCCGATCTCGGTGCCCATGTACCAGCCGTTGAACGGCGCCGCCGGGTAGCAGACTCCGCCGATCTCTAGGCACATGCACGACAGCACCGGCACCGCGTGCCAGCGCAGGCCCAGGTCCGCGAACCAGCGGTAGCGCGGGTGGCGCAGCGGCACCTCGAGCACGGCGTCGCGGGGCAGGTCGAACAGCCGCGGCGGGGCGCCGGGCGCCTGCACCACCAGCGGCAGCAGGTCGAAGGGCGTGCCCGGCCCGCCGGGCCAGCCGAGCCGCCGCACCAGCTCGGTGAAGCTCAGGTAGCGCGGGTCGCCGAGCACCGTCCCGTCGGCCGTGCGGTAGCCGGCGTAGCGGACAAGCTGCTCGTTCCAGATCCGTGGCCCGGGTCGCCCGGGCGCGTCGGGGGCGAACACGGTGATCGTCGGCCGGATGCGCCCGCCATTGGTCGCCTCGCGCAGGTGCTCGAAGGACTCGGCCGCCACCAGCTCCGCGTCCGTGACCTGGCGGCGGTCTCGGACGCGGAGGCTGTGCCAGTAGAGCCTGCCGATGCAGCGGCTGGAGTTGCGCCATGCTGCCCGGGCGCCGAAGGCGAGCTCTGCGGCGGTGTGCGTGTAGGTCCCGGTGCGGTCGATCTGGGCGCGGACCTCCCGCAGCCGCGGCCCGAGCGGGCCAGCCTGCGGGGATTCGGCGTGGTAGAGACGGAGGAACTCCTCCGCGACGGACGGGTCCAGGCTGCTCACCGCGCCCCCCTCACGATTTGCCGAAAAACGACGATAACCCTAGCTCGCCTAGATTTCCAGAGTTGAATATTCCGGACGAGCGCCAACCCGAGGTGGAGGGGAGGTCGCCAGGGGCGTGGCCGGCCCGGCGTGCTACGGTCTGCCCGGGGAGGAGACCGGCATCGACGGCGGTCTGCGAGCGGACAGGTCGCGGAGGTGGCTGTGGCTGGCGTCGCACCGTACTGGAACCCCAAGACCGAGACGCTCCCGCGCGAGGAGCTGCAGGCGCTGCAGCTCGCCAAGCTGCGCCGCCTGGCCGAGTGGGCGGCGGCCCGCAGCCCCTTCTACCGGCGCTCCTTCGCGCAGGCCGGCTTCGCGCCGGACCAGCTGCGCAGCCTCGACGACCTGCGCCGCGTGCCGGTGCTCACCCGCCAGGAGTGGATGGCCAGCCAGGCGGAGCTGCCGCCGTTCGGCACCCTGCCGGTGGCCGGCGCGGAGTCGGCGATCCGCTTCCACACCACCTCGGGGACCACCGGTCGCGAGCCGATCCGGGTGCTCGACAGCGCCAAGGACTGGGCGTGGCAGTCGGAGATGTGGTGCTACGGGCTGTGGGGCTTCGGCGTCCGCCCGCGCGACACCGCCTACGTCGCCTTCGGCTACGGCTCCTTCATCGGCTTCTGGGGCCTGCACTACGCGATGGAGAAGCTCGGCGCCCTCAACGTGCCCGGTGGGGCGCAGACCACCGAGAACCGCGTCAGGCAGATCGTCGACTTCGGCGCGAGCGTGGTCGCCTCCACCCCGACCTACGCGCTGCGACTCGCCCAGGAGGCCGGCAAGCTCGGCGTCGACCTGGCCGCCAGCCCGGTCAGCCGGCTGATCCTCTCCGGCGAGCCCGCCGGCTCGATCCCGCAGACCAAGGCGCTGATCGAGCGGCTCTGGGGCGCAGTAGCCGGCGACACCGCCGGCATGACGGAGATCGGCACGATCATGGTCTTCGAGTGCGCCGAGCAGCCGGGCGGCACCCACATCATCGAGGACCACTTCATCGAGGAGGTGATCGACCCGGTCAGCGGCGAGCCGGTGGGCTACGGCGAGCAGGGCGAGCGGGTGGTCACCTCGTTCGGGCGCGGCATCATCCCGCTGCTGCGCTACCGCACCGCCGACCTGGTCCGCAAGGTGCCGGCCAGCCGCTGCGCCTGCGGCCGGGGCTTCGACCTGTACGAGGGCGGCATCCTCGGCCGGGTGGACGACATGAAGCTGGTCCGCGGCACCAACGTCTACCCCAGAGCGGTCGAGGCGATCGTGCGCGAGTACCCCACGGTCGAGGAGTTCCAGCTGCAGCTGACCCGGGGCGACGACCTGCTCGACCGCATCACCCTGCGGGTCGAGCTGCCACCGGACGCCGGCGACGCCGCCTGGGCCGAGCTCGCCGAGGCGCTCGCCAAGGACCTCGCCGCCGCCCACGAGGGCCTGCGCTTCGAGGTGGAGCGGGCCGCCACCGGCGAGCTGCCCCGCTTCGAGCTGAAGGCCCGCCGCACCGTCGACCTGCGCGACACGCCCGTCGGAGGGTGAGCCCATGACCACCGACCTGCTCGGCCGCGAGACCAGCGCCACCGAGGACGAGCTGCTGGAGCTCTACCGCCGCTGCAAGGCGCTGCTCGGCCGCGACGACCTCGACCCCTGCGTCCGCGCCGGCGTGCGCGCCGCCGCCATCGGCCTCTGGAACGTCGTCAACGACCTCGGCCTCGACCACGAGCAGCTGCTCGACCTGGGCGCCTGAGCCACGGAGGGGTGACCCACAGTGCCCGTCTCGGAGCGCAACTCCAAGCTCGTCTACGACGCGCTGCTCGACGCCGGCGTGGAGGTGATCAGCGCGCTGCCGGAGACCTGGCTGGTGCACCTCATCCGCCTGGCGGAGGAGGACCCGGGCATGATCCTGGTGCGGCTGGCCAAGGAGGAGGAGGGCGTCGGCATCTCCGCCGGCGCCCACTTCGCCGGCCGCCGGTCGGCCATGCTGATGCAGAACCACGGCTTCCTGCAGTCGGTCAACGGCATCGTCTCCCTCGCCCAGCTCTACCACATCCCGCTGCTGATGCTGGTCTCGGACCGCGGCCACCTCGGCGAGCGCGACCCGTGGCAGACGCAGGGCGGCAAGGCCACCCGCCCGGTGCTCGACGCCCTCGGCATCGTCACCGACGAGCTGTCCGACCCGGCGCGGGCGCCGCTCCAGATCGGCCGGGCGATGACCCTGGCGCAGTCGTCCCTCGCACCGGTCGCCGTGCTGCTCACCAGGGAGCTGATGTGGGAGGGGACGCCATGAAGCGGATCGACTGCCTGGAGGCGATCTACGACCGGCTCGCCGACTGCGTGGTGGTCACCATCATGGGCGCGGTCGCCGTCGAGCTGTACTCGCTCGGCCACCGGCCCAACTTCTTCTACCTGGAGCACGCCATGGGGCTGGCCAGCTCGATCGGCCTCGGCATCGCGCTGAGCCAGCCCGAGCGCACGGTGGTGGTGATCGAGGGCGACGGCTCGGTGCTGATGAACCTGGGCGGGCTGACCACCCTGGCCCGCTACGCCCCGCCCAACCTCACCCAGGTCGTGTTCGACAACGAGAGCCTGCTCTCGGTCGGCGGCTTCCCGACCGCCACCAGCACCGGCAGCGACCTCGCCGGCGTCGCCCGCGCCGCCGGGATCGCCGACGCCCGCACCGTCACCACCCTCGACGACTTCACCGGCAGCGCCAAGGCCGCCATCGACGCCGACCACCTCGCCTGCGTGGTCGCCAAGGTCGAGGCGGTCGGCCCCGCCAGCTTCCACATGGACCTGCACCTGCTCGAGAACCGCTTCGAGTTCCAGCGCAGCCTCCGTCCGTCGGGGGCTACCGCTTCGCCACCCGAGCCCCCGAACCCCTCGCGTCCCGCCACCTGAGCCCCGGAGGTGCCAGCCATGACCGTGCTCGCCAGCCTCGCCGACGCGCTCGCCTCCGGCGAGGTCAGCGTGGTCGACCTGACCCAGCCGCTGTCCGAGACGACGCCGCTGCTGCACCTGCCCGAGCCATTGGCGAACACGCCGCCGTTCCGGCTGCGCGAGCTGTCGCGCTACGACGAGCGCGGCCCCGCCTGGTACTGGAACGCCTTCGAGGGCGGCGAGCACACCGGCACCCACTTCGACGCGCCGATCCACTGGGTCACCGGCCGCGACGGCGACGACGTCTCCCAGGTCCCGCCGCGGCGCCTGGTCGGCCCCGCGGTGGTGATCGACAAGACCGCCGAGGCCGCCAAGGACCCCGACTACCTGCTGACGGTCGCGGACGTGGAGGCCTTCGAGGCCGAGCACGGCGCCCTGCCCGACGGCGGCTGGCTGCTGTACCGCACCGGCTGGGACGCCCGCGCCGACGACGAGGCGACCTTCCTCAACGCCGACGAGAGCGGCCCGCACACCCCCGGCATCCACCCCGACTGCGCCCGCTGGCTGGCCGGGCGGCCGATCACCGGCCTCGGGGTCGAGACGGTCGGCACCGACGCCGGCGGGGCGCACGCCTTCGACCCGCCGTTCCCGTGCCACAGCTTCCTGCTCGGGGCCGACAAGTACGGCCTCACCCAGCTCGCCAACGTCGGGCGCCTGCCGGCCACCGGCGCGCTGGTGGTGGCGGCCCCGCTGAGGATCGTGCGCGGCTCGGGCAGCCCCTGCCGGGTGCTCGCGCTGGTCCCCGGAGCCCGCTAGGCGCGATGCCCCTCGACGTCCTGACCCTCGGCGAGACGCTGATCGCGCTCGACGCCGCCGAGCCCGGCCGCATCGAGTCGGTCCGCATGCTGCGCAAGACCGTCGGCGGCACCGAGTCCAACACCGCCATCGGCCTGGCGCGGCTCGGCTGCCGGGTCGCCTGGGTCAGCCGCGTCGCCCGCGACCCGTTCGGCGAGGAGATCCTCAAGGTCCTGCGGGGCGAGGGCGTCGACGTCGGCGCGGTGGTGCGCGTCGACGACGCGCCCACCGGGCTGATGATCAAGGAGCGGCGCACCCCGACCGAGGTCCACGTCCACTACTGGCGTCGCGGCTCAGCCGCCGCCGGGCTCGGCCCGGAGGACGTCGACGAGCGGCTGGTCGCCGAGGCCCGCCGCGTCCACCTGACCGGCATCACCCTGGCGCTCGGCGAGCGGCCGCGGGCGGCGGTCCACAAGGTGCTGCGCTGCTGCGCCGATCGGGGCATCCCGGTCAGCTTCGACCCCAACCTGCGCCGCAAGCTGCGCCCGGTCCAGGAGAGCGTCGCCGACTGCGCGGAGGTCTTCCCCTTCGTGACCGACCTGCTGGTGGGGGAGCGCGAGGCGCTGGCCTGCAGCGGGGAGTCGAGCATCCCGGCGGCGATCGAGCGCCTGCGCGGCTTCGGCATCCCGGCCGTGGTGGTCAAGCGCGGCGGCCTCGGCGCCGTCGCCGCCCGCGACGGCGAGCTGGTGGAGGAGCCGGCCGACGCGGCGGTGGTGGCGGTCGACGCGGTCGGCTCCGGCGACGCCTTCAACGCCGGCTACCTCTTCGGGCAGCTCCGCGAGCTCGGCTTGCGCGAGTCGGTCGCGCTCGGCAACTGGGTCGCCGCCCGGGTCGCCGGCCACATGGGCGACTACGAGGGCCTGCCGACCCTGGCCGAGTACGAGGCCCACCGTGACGGCACCGGCACGGTCACCCGGTAGTCCCGCCTCGGCCGGGCTCGGCGGGCAGCGCCCGCAGCCTCGGCACGGGGGAGCGCAGCAACCACAGGAAGCCGGTGAGGGCGCCGCAGCTGGCGATCCAGAGGGTCGGGCGCGGGCCGACGGCGCCGCCGAGCGCCCCGCCGAGCAGCGCGCCGAGCGGCCGGACGCCGTAGTTGACCAGCGTGTAGGCGCCGGAGACGCGGGCCCGCAGCCGGTCGGGGACCAGCGCGGCGAGGATCGAGGCGATGCTGATGTCGAGCACCATCACCCCCACCCCCGAGCCGAACTCCGCGGCGAACAGCGCCGCGAGCACCAGCGGCCTCGACCCGCCGGCGAGCGGGATCAGCAGCAGCGGCGCCGGGAACAGGACGCAACCGAGCAGGAACGCCGGGCCGAAGCCGATGCGGCGGCAGAGCCGCCCGGTCAGCGCCGAGCCGAGCAGCCCGCCCACCGCGCCGGCGCCGAGGACGGCACCGAGCGTGCCCGGCGGCACCCGCAGCCAGCGCACCGCGTACAGCACGAACAGCGCGTTGAAGGCGAAGGCGAACAGGTTGATGGTGGCGGTCGCGGCCAGCAGGGCACGGACGATCGGGGAGCGCCGGATGAAGCGGGCGCCCGCCGTCACCTGCCCGCGGCCCGGCGCGTCCGGCGGCGGCTCGGCGGGGGAGATGCGGCCCAGCCACAGCGCCGACCACAGGAACGAGGCGGCGTCGGCGACCAGGGCGGCCGGCGCCGACAGCACCTGCACCAGCAGGCCGCCGAGGCTCGGCCCGGCGACGAAGGAGAACGCCCGCGCGCCGTGGACCAGGGCGTTGCCCTCGACGTAGCGGTCGCGCGGCACGACCGCGACGAACAGGG
The DNA here is from genome assembly GCA_036377075.1 of Actinomycetes bacterium. Taxonomy (GTDB): domain Bacteria; phylum Actinomycetota; class CALGFH01; order CALGFH01; family CALGFH01; genus DASUZB01. The sequence goes on from DASUZB010000165.1 coordinate 13,985, forward strand.
TGGCGTAGGAGACGGAGAACAGCATGCTCAGCGCCCCGGCGAGGAAGGCGACCAGGTACAGCTGCGCCAGGGTGAGGGCGCCCAGCGCGTAGGCCAGCGGGATGGTGGCCAGCAGGCCGGTGCGGCCGAGGTCGGCGGCGATCATCACGCGGCGCCGCCGCCGGCGGCGGTCGACCCAGGCGCCGGCGTGCAGCGCGAAGAGCAGGTTCGGCGCCAGCCCCGCGGCGGTCAGGTAGCCCATCTGGGCGGCGCCGGCGTGCAGCAGCAGGACCGCGACCAGCGGCAGGGCCAGCAGGGTGACCTGGTCGCCGAGCAACGAGACGACCTGCCCGGTCCACAGGCGGCGGAACTCGAGGTTCTCCCGCAGGAGCGGCCGGCGGCGCTCCGGGGCCGCCGAGGGCTCGGCCACGGCGACCCGCCCGACGCGCTCAGCCATCGCCGGGCGACTCGCCGGCCAGCGGCGGGGTGGGGAAGGCCAGCTGGAGGAAGGTCACCTTGCGGGCGCCCTGCGGGCGCAGCTCGCGGTGGGCGGTGCGCTCGAGGTAGCGCTCGGCGAGCGCGTCGAGCTCCCGTCCGAGCTGGGCCAGCTCCTCGACGGTCAGGTACAGGATCAGGTCGCCGAACGCCGCCGCCTCCTGCCAGGCCTGCGGCTCCTGCCGCTTGCGCTCCAGCCAGCGGACGACCTGCTCGAAGTAGCGCTCGACCAGGACCGTCCAGAACAGCTCGGCGGCGGCCTGCTGGTCGGCGCTGCCGGCGAAGTTGGGCACGTTGGTGAGCTGCGCCGTGGCGCGCCAGGGCCGCTGCCGACCGGTCCCGCCACCGGCCTCCTCGACCAGGCCGTACTTGGCGAGCTGGCGCAGGTGGAACGAGCACGACGCCGCGCTCTCGCCGAGCAGCTCCCCGGCACGGGTCGCGGTCAGCGGGCCCTCGCTGCGCAGCAGCCCGATGAGGGCGAGCCGGATCGGGTGCGCCATCGCCCGCAGCGCGCGCGGGTCGGTGAGCCGCAGCTCCCGGGGGGCCTCTGGTTCGGTCATGTATCGAAAGATAGCTTTCGAAAGCTATCTTGTCAACACGGGTGCGGGCGGCGCCCGTGCGCGCAGGGCGCGCCGCCGGCGGCGCGTGGAAAACTTGTGAGAACGCTCCCTCTTGACACGGGGACAAATGGAAGATCATGCTCCGTCCAAGGTGTGAGAGCGCTCTCACAAGCCGCCCGGCGAACGGCCGGCGGTAGCGCCCAATCCGGAGGGAGGGCTTCGATGGGTGCAGGACGAAGGCGGGGACGGGTGCGGATGGTGCTCGCCCTCGCGATCGCCGGCTTCGTGCTTGCCGCGTGCAGCTCGGGAGGCAGCAAGGGAGGTGGCGGCGGCGGAGGCGGCAACGAGAAGGTCACCCTGACGCTCGACACCTTCGGGGAGTTTGGCTACGAGGGCCTGATCCAGCAGTACCAGGCCGCCCACCCCAACATCACCGTCAACCAGCGCAAGGTCGTCAAGCTCGAGGACTACCGGGCGCGGCTCGACCAGTGGCTCGCCGCCGGTAGCGGGGCCGGCGACGTGGTCGCCCTGGAGGAGGGCCAGATCATCGCCGAGAAGGCGCAGGCGGACAAGTTCGTCAACCTGCTCGACTACGGCGCCGCGGACCTGCAGCACAACTTCCTCGACTGGAAGTGGACCCAGGGCATGACGGCCGACGGCAAGAAGCTGGTCGGCCTCGGCACCGACATCGGCCCGCTGGCGATGGCCTACCGCGTCGACCTGTTCAAGAAGGCCGGCCTGCCGACCAACCGGGACCAGGTCTCCAAGCTCTGGCCGACCTGGGACGCCTACATCGACACCGGCAAGAAGTTCAAGGCCGCCAACACCGGCGCGAAGTTCTTCGACTCGCTCACCAACGTCTACAACACCATCCTCAACCAGCAGGGTGACTTCAGCTACTTCGACACCTCCAACAACCTGGTGATCGACACCAACCCGCGGGTCAAGACGGCCTGGGACCTGAGCACCCGGATGTACGCCGAGGGCCTGTCGGCGTCGTTGCGCACCTTCGACCCGGCGTGGAACGCCGGCTTCAAGAAGGACGCGTTCGCGACCGTGGCCGCGCCGG
>DASUZB010000166.1:0-37943 GCA_036377075.1 Actinomycetes bacterium
CGGTGAGCCGGTTCTTGGTCAGCGCGAACGAGGTCCCGGTGGCGCGGTCGGCGCAGGCGAAGGTCCCCCCGGCGCCGCCCATGGCGAACACGGTGTCGGAGTCCTGCAGCGGCCCGAGGCCGCCGACCGCGTACCCGAGCGCCCAGCGCGACGGGTTCCCCATCAGCTCGTCGGTGCCGCTGAAGGCGACCGCGGTGGCCTCGCGCAGGCGCTCCGGCGGGAGCAGCCGCACCCCGTCGACCTCGCCGAGCAGCGCCGCGTACATCCGCGCGACCGCCCGGGCGGTCACCTTGCCGCCGGCCGGGATGTCGGCCTCGAGGATGTCGCGGCGGTTGCCGAGCTCGGCGGTGGGCCAGGTGGCGAGCGGCCCGGCCTTGAACATCGGCGAGTCGGGCGGCATGGAGGCAAGCCACTCGGTGCTGCCGGGGGCGTCCTCCAGCTTGGCCAGCCGGCCGTGCTCGGACGCTGGCATGCCGAAGTACAGCTCGTCGGCGACCCCCAGCGGCGTGGCCACCTCCTCGAGGAGGACCTGCGAGATCGGCTTGCCGGTGGCCCGGCGGACGATCTCGCCGACGACGTAGCCGAAGGTGTAGGCGTGGTAGCCGGTCTTGGTGCCCGGCTCCCACCAGGGCGCTTCGTCGGCGATCGTGGCGCACATCTCGTCCCAGTCGCACAGGTCCTCTGGGGTGGTGTCGCCCGGGATGCCGGGCACGCCGACGGTGTGGGTCAGGGCGTGGCGCACGGTGGCGGCCTGCTTGCCCTTGGCGGCGAACTCCGGCCACAGCTCGGCGATCGGGGTGTCGTAGCCGTACAGGCCGCGCTCGGCCAGCAGGTGGGCCACGGTCGTGGTCATCGCCTTGCCGACCGAGTACGGGTAGAACACCGTCGCCGGCGTGACCGGCTGTCCGGTCGCCGGGTCGGCGACCCCGGCGACGGCGTCGACCACCAGTTCGCCGTGGTGGTAGACCGCCACCTGCACGCCGCGCTCGGCGCCGGATCCGACCCGCTGGTCGATGGCGTCCTGCACCTGCTGCTGAAGGTCACTCACGACCGTCTCCCTCCGCTCGACCTACTCGAACACAAGTGCGCCGCGGGGACGGCTTCGCCGGCCTCGACCTCGGCGGCGCCGAGGTGGGCGGCGAGCAGGCTCGCGGCCGTCGCGACGGCGGTGGCCGTCTCGGCCGGGGGCAGGCCGTCCTCGACGGTCACGCGGCGCAGCAGCAGCCGGCCGGTGGGGCGGTCGAACTTGGGGTCGACCCGGGCCACCAGGCGGCCGCCAGCCAGCACCGGCATGGTGTAGTAGCCGTAGGCCCGCCTCGGCGGCGGCACGTAGATCTCCAGGACGTAGCGAAAGCCGAACAGCCGTTCGGTCCGCTCGCGCGACCAGACCAGCGAGTCGAACGGGCTGAGCAGCAGCGGCGGGTGCTGGACGCGGGCGGGCACGCGGACGTCGGCGGGCAGGTAGGCGGGCCTGGTCCAGCCCTCGACGGCGACCCGCCGCAGCAGGCCGGCGGCGGTCGCCTCCGCCAGCGCCGCCCGCGTCTCGGCCGCCGAGAGGCGGAAGTAGTCGGCCAGGTCGGCGGCGGTGGCCACGCCGAGGGCGCGGGCCGCCAGCACGGTGAGGGCGACGGCGGCCTCCTGCGGCGACGGTACGGTCTGATCGAGCGCCCCGGGCAGGACCCGCTCGGCCAGGTCGTAGCGGCGCTGGAAGCGCACCCGGTCGTGGACCAGCAGCACGCCCTGGGCGAACAGGTCCTCGATCACCGACTTGGCCGGGGTCCAGTCCCACCAGGGGCCGCGGCGGCAGTCGGCCGGCTCCCTGAAGGCGGACGCGGTCAGCGGCCCCTCGGCCCGGATGCGCTCCAGCACCCGCGGGTACCAGTCGGGGTGCTGGGTGCGCGCCTTCTGGAACCACTTCCCCGCCTGCGCCCGGGCGGCGTGCATCCGCGGCAGGAACCAGCGGAAGCTCTCCACCGGCAGGAACGAGGCGGCGTGGCCCCACTGCTCGAAGCCGGCGCGGCGGCGGTAGACGAGCCGCTCGAACGCGGCCGGGTCGTGCGCGCCCGCCCGCGCCGCCAGCGCCAGCTCGTGGCTGCGGGCGACCACGTTGACCGAGTCGATCTGCACCGCGCCGACGCGGCCGAGCGCCGCGCGCAGCGATGCCGCGCTCGCCGGCCGGGTCGCCCGCGAACCGGTCAGGCCCTGCGCGGCCAGCGCCAGCCGCCGTGCCTGCCCGATCGAGAGGGAGTCCGGCATGGACCAACCCTACCGGATCACCGCGACAGCCAGGCCCGTTGCGGTAGCGTCCCACGGATGCCCCGCAGGCAAGGCGACTGCGGATTCGGCAACGACTCGCGACCGCGGTGCTAGCTTCCTTCCATGGAGCCGATGACCGTGGTGGCGAGCGAGGCGCACCGCAGCCACGATCCTCCCTACGAGGTGAACTTCGGCAAGGTCGTGCAGCCGGTCTGGGAGCGGGTCGCCCGGGGCGAGCTGCTGCGCGAGGCGCTGGCCGCGGCCGGGCACCCGGTCACCGGGCCGCGGGAGCACGGCCTCGGGCCGCTCCGCGCCGTGCACCAGCCGGCCCTGCTCGAGTTCCTCGAGGGAGCCTGGGCCGCGTGGCGCGCCGCCCACGGGCCGCGGGCGGCGCTGATCCCCGACACCTTCGCGCTGCCCGGGCTCGCCCGCGACCGCGCCCGGCCCTCGACCGGTGGCGTCGGCCGGCCCGGCTGGTTCTGCTTCGACACCGCCACGCCGTTGGTCGAGGGGAGCTGGCCGGCCGCCCGCGCCGCCGCCGACCTCGCCCTCACCGCCGCCGACCTGGTCGCCGGCGGCGCGCCGGCGGCCTACGCGCTGTGCCGCCCGCCCGGCCACCACGCCGGCCCCGGCTACTACGGCGGCTTCTGCCTGCTGAACAACGCCGCCGTCGCGGCACGGGCGCTGGCGCGCCTCGGCCGGGTGGCGATCGTGGACGTGGACTTCCACCACGGCAACGGCACCCAGGACGTCTTCTGGGAGGACCCGGCCGTGCTGTACGTCTCGCTGCACGGCGACCCGGCGGTCCACTACCCGTACTTCACCGGCGCGGCGGACGAGACCGGCGGCGGCCGGGCCGCCGGCAGCAACCACAACCTGCCCCTGCCCGACGGCACCGGCGACGACGCCTACCTCGACGCGCTGGAGCGGGCGCTGCAGCCGGTCGCCGCGTTCGCGCCGGAGGTGCTGGTGGTCAGCCTCGGGGTGGACACGTTCGGCGAGGACCCGATCGGCGGCTTCGCGCTCGGGCGCGCGGCCTACCCGCGCATCGGCCGGCTGCTCGCCGGCCTCGCCCTGCCGACCCTGTTCGTCCAGGAGGGCGGCTACGCGCTCGACGCGCTGGCCGACTGCGTCGGCGGCGTGCTGGTGGGCTTCCAGTCGGCGCGTTAGGGACCGGGACAAGCACCGGGACCTGTGGAAGACCGCTTGTCGGCCGCCGGAGCGTGTGGTAATTCTCAACGTCGCCAAAGTGGACAAGCTCCGTTGAATTCCTGAACGGGTGAGAAGGGAACTGGTGAACGATGAGCGCGGCGACGCTGGCGCAGGCGGGCGTGCTGTGCCTGCCTGCGCTGACCCTGCTCGGCGTGTTGTGGCTGCTCGACGGCGACCACGAGCCGGCGAGGCGGCTCAGCCCGAGCGCGGCCGATCCGGAAGGTGGCGTTCGGCAGACCCCACGTACACCTGACGCGGCCGGGCGATCCGCTGCTCCGGGTCGAGCAGGCCCTCCTGCCACTGGGCGAGCCAGCCCGGCATCCGCCCGATGGCGAACAGCACCGGGAACATCTCCACCGGGAAGCCCATCGCCTGGTAGATGATCCCCGAGTAGAAGTCCACGTTCGGGTAGAGCTTGTGGCTGACGAAGTAGTCGTCCTCCAACGCCACGCGCTCCAGCTCCACGGCGATCTCGAGCAGCGGGTTCAGCCCGGTGACCTTGAAGACGTCGTCGGCCACCTGCTTGATGATCCGCGCCCGCGGGTCGTAGTTCTTGTAGACCCGGTGGCCGAAGCCCATCAGGCGCATCTCGCCCTTCTTGACCCGGTCGATGTAGGCCGGCACCCGGTCGACCGAGCCGATCTCGGTGAGCATGCGCAGCACCTGCTCGTTGGCGCCGCCGTGGAGGGGGCCGTAGAGGGCGGCGATCGCCGCGGTGGCGGCCGAGTACGGGTCGACCAGCGAGCTGCCGACCGCCCGCATGGCGTTGGCCGAGCAGTTCTGCTCGTGGTCGGCGTGCAGGATGAACAGCACGTCGAGGGCGTGCTCGAGCGCCGGGTCCGGCCGGTAGCGGGGCTCGGTCACCTTCCACAGCATGTTGAGGAAGTTGCCGGCGTAGGACAGGTCGTTGTCCGGGTAGGCGTACGGCAGCCCGCGCGCGTGCCGGTAGGCGAACGCGGCCACCGTGGCGGTCTTGGCGATCAGCCGGACGATCTGCTTGTGCCTGGAGCCCTCGTCGTGGATGTCCTTGGCGTCGGGGTAGAAGGTCGACAGCGCGCCGATGGTCGAGACCAGGATGCCCATCGGGTGGGCGTCGTGCTGGAAGCCGTCGATGAACTTCTTGATGTTCTCGTGCAGCAGGGTGTGGGTGGTGATCTCCTCCCGCCAGGCCGCGAGCTGCCCCTCGTCCGGCAGCTCGCCCTCGATCAGCAGCCTGGCGACCTCCAGGAAGCTGCTGCGCTCGGCCAGCTCCTGGATCGGGTAGCCGCGGTAGCGCAGGATCCCCTGCTCGCCGTCGATGAAGGTGATCGCGCTGCGGCAGCTCGCCGTGTTCATGAACGCCGGGTCGTACGAGAGCAGCCCGGGATCGTCGTCGCCGCCGGCCTTGATCTCCCGCAGCGCGGTGGCCCGCACGGTCCCGTCCTCGATCGGGATCACGTAGGCCTTCCCGGTGCGGTTGTCGGTCACGCTCAGCGTGCTGTGCTCCTCGGCCATGCTGGCTCCTCCTCGTGCCGGCGGCGCTCCGGCCCTGTACGCAACGTACCGCTACCCCCCGGCGGCCGCCCGGTCGAGCAGCCAGGTGACCTGGCCGCCCGCCTGCTCGACGGTGGCGACGGCGCGGGCGATCGGCAGCGAGTCGTCACCCTCCCTGGCACGGGCTACCACCGGACCCTTGGCCTGACCACTGGCGAGCACGGTGAGCCGCTCCACCCCGGCCAGGGCGGCGAGGGTGAGGGTGGCCCGGTCGGGCGGCGGCTTGGGCGCGCCGTGCACCGCCACGACCAGCCGCTCGCGCTGGTCCAGCTCGGGGCGGCCGGGGAACAGCGACAGGCAGTGGCCGTCGGGACCCACCCCGAGCCAGACCAGCTCCAGGCGCGGCACGCCCGCCGCGGCCGCCGGCAGGGCGCGCAGCACCGCCTCGTACTCGTCGGCGGCGCGCTCGGCGGGGAGCTCGCCGCGTAGCCGTAGCCGGTGACCGTCCGGGACGGGCACGTGGTCGAGCAGGGCGGCCGCCGCCTGGCCCCAGTTCGACTCCGGGTCGCTGGGCGGCACGCAGCGCTCGTCGCCCATGGCCACCCGCACCCGCTCCCACTCCACCCCGTGGCGCAGGTCGTGGCGCGCCAGGCGGCGGTAGGCCGCCAGCGGCGTGCCGCCGCCGGTCAGCACCCAGGTGCAGGTCTCGTGGTCGTCGACCGCCGCGCCGATGCCGGCGATCGCCGCCCGCGCCGCCGCCTCGGCCAGCGCGGCCTCGTCCGCCACCACCTCGACGCGCGCCATGCCACTCCCCCGCCTCGGCTCCGCCAGGACCGCAGCATGCCACGGATGCCCGCAGGCAGGGCGACGGCGGCTGGGCTGGCGACCCGCGACGGCGCCGTGGCGTGTCAGGACCGTGTCAGCCCTGTCAGCCCGCCGGCCGGGCCGTATCAGCGCGCCGGCGGATCCTGCGCGACGCAAGTGTCAGGGCAACCACAAGGAGGTATCCGTGACCACCCTCGCGATCGAGGCCGAAGGGCTGGCCAAGCGCTTCGGCTCGACCCAGGCGCTGGCCGGCGTCGACCTGGCCGCGCCAGCCGGCACCGTGCTCGCCATCCTCGGCCCCAACGGCTCGGGGAAGACCACCACCGTGCGCATCCTGGCCACCCTGCTGCGGCCGGACGCCGGCCGGGCGGCGGTGGGCGGCTACGACGTCGCCGCCAGGCCCATGGCGGTGCGCTCGCTGATCGGCCTGACCGGCCAGAACGTGACCGTCGACGAGGTCCTCAGCGGCCGGGAGAACCTGGAGCTGTTCGGCAGCCTGCTGGGGCTGGGCCGCGCGGAGCGGCGCGGCCGCGCCGCCGAGCTGCTCGAGCTGGTCGACCTCGCGGACGCCGGCGACCGCCGCGCCAAGACCTACTCCGGCGGCATGCGGCGGCGGCTCGACCTGGCGGTGAGCCTGATCGGCCGGCCGCGGCTGCTGTTCCTCGACGAGCCGACCAGCGGCTTGGACCCGCGCAGCCGTCGCGGGCTGTGGGAGGTCATCCGCGAGCTGGTGGCCGGCGGCACCACCGTGCTGCTCACCACCCAGTACCTCGAGGAGGCCGACCAGCTCGCCGACGACATCGTCGTGCTCGACCAGGGGCGCGTGATCGCCCGTGGCGGCCCGGACGAGCTGAAGGCCGGCACCGGCGGGCAGGTGCTGGAGGTGCGCCCGGCCGGCCCCGACGGCCTGGACCTGACCGCGCGGGTGCTGGCGGAGCTCGCCGGCGGCAGCCCGGCGGTCGACCCCGACGCCCGGCTGGCCAGCGTGCCGGTCGACGACCCGGGGCTGATCGCCGAGGCGGTCAGGCGGCTGGACGCCGCCGACGTGCGCATCGCCGACCTGGCGCTGCGCCGGCCCAGCCTTGACGACGTGTTCCTGCGCCTGACCGGGCGCCGGACCGAGGCGGAGCCCGCCGGCGAGCCGGTCGAGCTCGAGAGGAGGACCGCATGACCACCATCGCCCTGCCACCCAGCCGGTCGGTCGCGCCCGAGCGCTTCGGGCCCGGCCCGGCCCTGCGGCACGCCTTCGCCGTCGCCGGGCGCGACCTCAGGCACCTGCTGCGCAACCCGCAGGTGCTGATCTTCGTCGCCTTCCAACCGATCATGCTGGTGCTGCTGTTCAACTACGTGTTCGGCGGCGCGATCAAGAACCCCGGCGTCCACTACGTGCAGTACCTGATCCCAGGGGTGATCGTGCAGACGCTCGCGTTCTCCTCCTCGTTCGCGGGGATGGGCATCACCATGGACCTGATGAGCGGGGCACTCGACCGCTTCCGCTCCCTGCCGATCGCCCGCTCGGCGGTGGTCCTCGGGCGGATCTTCACCGACGGGCTGCGCATGGCGCTCACCACCCTGGTGGTGGTCGCGGCCGGCATGGCGATCGGCTTCCGCTTCGAGGCCGGGCTGCTGCCCGCGGTCGGCGCGGTGCTGCTGGCGGTCGCGTTCGGCTGGGCCTTCTCGTGGATCGGCATGAGCATCGGGCTGGCGCTGCGCAACCCCGAGTCGGTGCAGGCGTCCGCGTTCGTGTGGATGTTCCCGCTGGTGTTCGCGAGCTCCGCCTACGTGCCGGTGAGCACCATGCCCGGCTGGCTGCAGGCGTTCGTCAAGGCCAACCCGATCTCGATCGTGGCCGAGGCGCTGCGCGCGCTGATGCTGGGCGGCCCCACCAGCACCCACCTCGCGCAGGCCTTCGCCTGGCTGGCTGGGATCACCGTGGTGTTCCTGTTCCTGACCGTGCGGCAGTACCGCCGGCTGAGCTGAAGGGAGGACGAGCGCCCGTCCCGGTCGCGGGGCGGGCGCTCAGTCCTGCTCGGCGAGCGCGATCACGTCCTCGAACGGGAGGGCCTCGCCGCGGGCGACCGCGGCGGCGAAGCGGTCCTCGCCGAGGGCGCGGCGGGCTGCCTCGGCGGCATGGTCGATCTCGGCGCGCTGGTCCGCGGGCAGCAGCAGGCGGGCCGAGCGGATCGCCGCCGTGGCCGCGCCCAGCAGCACCGCGGCCCGCTCCGGGTCGCCGGCGGCGCAGGCGACCGAGGCGAGCGCGCCGAGCGCCAGCGCCAGCAGCGGCGGGCTGGCGTGGGCGCGCGCCTGCTCGACGACCTCGCGGTAGGAGGCGGCGGCGCGCGCCAGGTCGCCCTGCTGCTCGGCGACGGTGCCGATCCAGCGCATGAGGATCGAGCCGAGGGGGTGGCGGCGGTTGCGCTCGTCGAACGAGGCCAGCGCCTGGTCGTGCTCGCGCCGGGCGCGCTCGGCGTCGCCGCGGCACTGCGCCACCAGGCCGAGGCCGGCATGGGCGAAGGCGGTCTCGGTCGCCCCGCCCAGCTCGTGGCCCGCGGCGAGGGCCTGCAGCAGCCACGACTCCGCCTGGTCCAGGTCGCCGGCGAGCACCGCGGCGTGCGCCAGGCGGCACAGCTGCACCGCCAGCTCGGAGGTGAGGCGCAGCTCCCAGGCGTTGCGCAGCCCCTCCTGCAGCCGCGCGGTGGCCTCGGCGTAGCGACCCTCCTGCAGGTCGAGCGCTGACAGCAGCTCCTGCGCCTGGACCACCCCCCAGCGGTCGCCGACCTCGCGGAAGCGTGCGAGGCACTCCTCGCCGTCCTTGCGCTGGCCCTCCGGGTCCCCGCGGGTGATGCGGGCGAACCCCCGCATCAGGCGGACGTAGGCGGCGGGCCAGCCGCCGACGCGGTCGACCTCCTCCATGGACCGCTCCAGGGCGCGCTCGGCGTCATCGCCGGAGCCGGAGAACAGCCTGATGGTGGTGGCCAGCACGCGCGCGAGCACGCGCTCGCCGTCGCTGGCCGCGGCCCGCTCGAGCGCCTCCTGCGCCTGGTCGGCGAGGTCGGCGGCGGCCCGGCGGCCGGCGGTGGCCTGCTCCGCCCAGACCAGCGCGAAGAGGGCGAGCCCGCGGGCGCGGTCGGGCACCGGCCCCGGCAGCGCCAGCGCGGCCCGCAGCCAGCGGTGCGCCTCCTCGCGGTGGCCGATCAGCATCAGGAAGCTGCCGAGCGGCGCCACCACCCGCACCGCCAGCGCCGCCTCGCCGTGGCGGGTGGTCCAAAGCAGCGCGGCACGCAGGTTGTCCAGCTCCGTGATGAGCCGCGCGAACGCGGCGAGCTGCCGGTGGTCGCGCAGCTCCGGCTCGGCGGCCTCGGCCAGCCCGGCGCACCAGCGCGCGTGGGCGCGCGCCGCCTGGTCCGCCTCCCCCGCCTCGGCGAGCCGCAGCGCCGCGTAGGCCTGCACCGTCTCCAGCATCCGGTAGCGCGGCCCCGGGGTGGCCGGCATGGGCTGCGGCGGCAGCCCGAGCGCCTCGATCCCCGGCCACCACGGCGCCGGCGGCGCCGGCGCCGGTCCGGCGGCGAGCAGCGACTTGTCGACCAGCCGGGCGACGGTGCCGGCGACCTCCTCGGCGGGCAGGTCCTTGCCTGCGCAGACCGCCTCGGCGGCGTCGAGGGTGCAGCCGCCGCTGAACACCGCCAGCCGCCGCAGCGCGGCTCGCTCCTGGCGGTCGAGCAGCTCCCAGCTCCACTCGACCACGGCACGCAGGGTCTGCTGGCGCGGCAGGGCGGTGCGTGCCCCGGCGGTCAGCAGCCGGAAGCGGTCGTGCAGGCGGGCGGCCAGCTCGCGCGGCGGCAGCGCGGCGACCCGCGCGGCGGCCAGCTCGATCGCCAGCGGCAGGCCGTCGAGGCGGCGGCAGACCTCGGCGACCGCGTCGGCGTCATCCCCCTCGCGCACGTGGTAGCCGGGCACGGCCGTGGCGGCGCGCTCCAGGAACAGCCGGGTCGCCGCGAAGCGGGGCAGCTCCCCGGCGTCGACCGGGCCTGGCGGCGGCACCGGAAGGGTCGGCACCGGCCAGCGCGCCTCGCCGGGAATCCGCAGCGGCTCGCGGCTGGTGGCGAGCACGCGCACGCCGGCGCACGCCGCCAGCAGCCTCCCGGCCAGGTCGGCGGCCGCCTCCGCCAGGTGCTCGCAGTTGTCGAGCAGCAGCAGGGCGCGCCGCGACCGCAGCGCGGCGAGCAGGCGGTCGGCGGCGGCGGACGGGGCCGCCGGCGCGTCGAAGCGCGGGCGCTCCTCGCCCAGCCCGAGCGCGTCGAGCACGAGCTGCGGCAGCAGGCCGCCGTCGCGCAGCCCGCCCAGCTCGACCACCCAGGACCCCTCGGGGGCGAGGTCGGCGGCGGCGCCGTACCCGAGGCGGCGGGCCGCCTCCAGCGCCAGCCGGGTCTTCCCCACCCCGCCGGGCCCGGTGAGGGTGACCATGCGGTGCCGGCCGAGCAGCTCCAGCACCTCGCCGAGCTCGGCCTCGCGCCCGACGAAGCTGGTCAGCTGCATGGGCAGGTTGGCGCGGCCGGGCCGCGCGCCGGCCGCCCGGTCGCCATGGCCCGCCGCGGGCGGCGGCCCCGCGCCGTCGCCGGCCCGTGCTCCCGCCGGCTGCGCGTCGGCACCGGTTCCGGCCGGGGCGGACAGCGACGGGTCCTGGGCGAGCACGGCCTGCTCGACCTGGCGCAGCTCCGGGCCGGGGTCGAGGCCGGCCTGGTCGGCGAGGACCTGGCGGGCGCGCTGGTAGGCGGCCAGCGCCTCGGCCTGGCGGCCGGCGCCGTACAGCGCCCGCATCAGCAGGGCGTGCAGCCGCTCCCGCAGGGGGTGCTCGGCGACCAGCGCCTCCAGCTCGCCGACGAGCCGGGCGTGCTCGCCAAGGGCGAGATCGGCGTCGCAGCGGTCCTCGACCGCCCCGAGGCGCAGCTCCTCGAGCCGGGTGGCGGTGCCGGCCGCGAACGGCTCGCCGGCGAAGTCCGCCAGCGCCGGGCCGCGCCACAGCGCCAGCCCGCCGCGCAGGGCGGCGGCCGCCTCGCGGTGCCGCCCCGCGGCCAGGGCGGCGTGGCCGGCGGCGGCGAGGCGTTCGAACCGCAGCGCGTCCACCTGGTCGGGCTCGACCGCCAGCAGGTAGCCGGGCGCCCTGGCGACCACCGGCTGCCCCGCAGGCAGGGCGACCGCGGCCGAGGCGGCGGCTGGCTTCTGTGGTGCCGGCCCCATCCGCTCGCCGGCGCCGGGCGGCTCGAGGGCGCGGCGCAGCCGTGAGACCAGCGCCTGCAGGGCGTTGACCGGATCGGCCGGCAGGCCTGCTGGGGGCCACAGCAGGTCGACCAGCCGCTCCGCCGCGACCACCTGCCCCGCCTGCAGGGCGAGCACGGCGAGCAGCAGGCGCAGCCGCCGCCCGGCCACCTCCACCGGGCGGCCCTGGCTGCTGACCTCGAGCGGTCCGAGCAGGCGGATCTCCACGCCCAGCACCCTACCGCTCCGCTGGTCAGGCGGCAGCGTCCGTGCGCGAGTTGCCCGCCGCGCCCCGGTCGTGCTGCCTGCGGGGCAGTCGCACCCTACGCTGGTCACCGTGCCTGCGGGGCGGCCCTCAGCTGGCGCCGGCCTCGGCGAGGGCGGCGGCGGGCAGCAGCGCGGCCTCGAAGATGCGGTCGCGGCCGAAGAGCTGCAGCTCGCCGGCGAGCCCGATGGGGTCGGCGAGGGTGGGCAGGCCGACGCGGCGGCGGGCGCGGTGCTGCCCGGGGACGGTCACGCTGGCGACCAGGTGGCCCGGCGGCGCCTCCACCCGGATGGCGGCGGGCCCGTCGTCGGTCTCCACCTCCAGCGCCACCTTGGTCAGGGTGCCGGCGCCGAGGCTGGTGGTGACGCGGGTCTCGCAGGCGCCCCCCGCGGTGGTCCAGCGGGCCACCCAGGTGTCGCTGGTCGGGTCGGCGGCGAGGCGGACCTGGTCGAGCTCCCAGCCCAGCCGGGAGGCGAACCAGCCGAGCAGCTCCAGCCCGCCGGTCGGCTCGACCGCTTCGATCTCGACCGAGCGGATGCGGTCGTGGGTGCCGCGCAGGGGCGGGCCGTCGAACGGCGCGGCCAGCATCTCCCGCCACGGGGTGAGCCGCCCCCAGACGCAGTCGGAGAGGGCCGGGGTCAGCGCGGTCGCCGCCCGGGCGAGGCGCACCAGGTCGGCCGGCGGGTCGGCGAACGCGGCCGAGTCGACGATCAGCCGGTCGCTGACCGCGGTCAGCTCGGAGAACACCTCGCCGGCGAACGGTGGCGTCCCGGTCCACCAGGTGAACACCGGCAGCTCCGGCAGCAGCAGCGGCAGCACCACCGCGGCCAGGTGCCTGGGCGGCACGGTGGTCTGCACCACCACCTCGTCCCAGACCACCTCGGGCCCGGCGTCGGGGTGGCGCTGCACCACCCTGGCCCAGGTGCGCACGCCCTCGCGGGCCGCCGGCGGCTCGGCGATCAGCACCACGCAGCGCGACGGCGCCCGCTGCCCGAGCTGCTCCACCGCGGACAGCGCGCGGCGGCTGGAGGCGCGGTCGTGGCAGACCACCACCAGGTTGGAGACGCTCGCGCGCACCAGCACGCCGTGGCTGTCCTCCTCCTGGCGGCGCTGCCGCTCCAGCAACAGGTCGACCTCGCCGAGGGCGACCGGCTCGAGCGAGAACCCCGCCAGCTCGCCGCGGTTGCCGGCCAGCGCCGCCGGGCCGCTCACGGCCGCCGCCAGCGGCGCCCGGGGCGGTGGCGGGCGATCAGGTCGTCGCCCGCCTTGGGCCCCCACTCCCCCGCCGCGTAGTTGGGCAGCTCCGGCGGGTCCGACTCGGCCCAGCGGTCCAGGATCGGCTGCACCACCCGCCAGGCCTCCTCGACCGAGTCCCAGCGCGGGAACAGGGTCGGGTCGCCGACCATCACGTCGAGCAGCAGCCGCTCGTAGGCGTCGGGCAGGTCGTCGGCGAACGAGGTGCCGTAGGAGAAGTCCATGTTGACCGAGCGGACCTCGAGCGACGGCCCGGGGACCTTGGCGCCGAACTTCATGGTGATGCCCTCGTCCGGCTGGATCCGCAGCACCAGCGCGTTGGGCTCGAGGCCGTCCTGGGCGTTCTGCCCGAAGGGCAGGTGCGGGGCGGCCTTGAACTGCACCACCACCTCGGTGGCCCGCTTCGGCAGGCGCTTGCCGGTGCGCAGGTAGAACGGGGTGCCGGCCCAGCGCCAGTTGTCGACCAGGAACTCGGCGGCGACGTAGGTCTCGACCACCGAGTCGGGCGCCACGTCGTGCTCCTCCCGGTAGCCGGGCACCTGCTGGCCGTCGACCCAGCCTGGGCTGTACTGGCCGCGGACCACCGCGGCGTCGACCGCCTCGCCCTCCAGGCGGCGCAGCGCCTTGAGCACCTTGGCCGTCTCGTTGCGCACGTCCTCGGGCTCGAAGGTGCCCGGCGGCTCCATCGCGACCAGGGCGAGGACCTGCAGGGCGTGGTTCTGGATGATGTCGCGGATCGCCCCGGCGGTCTCGTAGAAGTTGCCGCGGTGCTCGATGCCGAGCGACTCGGCGACGGTGACCTGGACGTGGTCGACGTAGTGGTGGTTCCAGACCGGCTCGAAGATGCCGTTGGCGAAGCGGAACGCGATGATGTTCTGGACGCTCTCCTTGCCGAGGTAGTGGTCGATGCGGAAGACGTCCTCCTCGGGGAAGACCTTGGTCAGCAGCGCCTGCAGCTCCTTGGCGGACTCCAGGTCGTGGCCGAACGGCTTCTCGCACACCACCCGGGACCAGCCGCGGTCCCAGCCGCGGCCGCCGATGCCGGCCTTGCCGATGTTGCGGACGGTGTCGGGGAACAGCTTGGGGATCAGCGACAGGTAGAACAGGCGGTTGCCGTCGGTGCCGCGCTCGGCGTCGAAGCGGTCGAGCAGGTCGCCGACCTTGGCGCAGGTGTCCGCCTCGGTCGAGGAGCCGGTGACGTAGTGCAGCCGGCCGGCGAACGACTCCCAGACCTGCTGCTGGATCGGCTGGGTGCGGGAGAACTCCTCGACCGCCTTGCGCATGTCGCGGCGGTACTCGTCGTCCGAGAACGCGGTCCGGGAGGAGCCGACCACCTGGAAGTTCTGCGGCAGCAGGCGGTGCAGCTCGAGGTTGTAGAGGGCCGGGACGATCTTGCGGTGGGCCAGGTCGCCGGAGCCGCCGAAGATCACCATCGCGGTCGGCGGCGGGGTGGCCCGCACCCGCTCCCCCACCACCAGCGGGTTGTCGCCGCTCATTCGGCGGCCCTCACCGGGTGGCCGCCGAACTCGTTGCGCAGCGCCGCCACGAACTTGGCGGCGTAGGACTCTTCCTCGCGGGAGCGCAGCCGCATGATCAGCGACAGGTTGATCACCGGCGCGGGCACGTCCAGCCGCAGGGCCTCGGCGACCGTCCAGCGGCCCTCGCCGGAGTCCTCCACGAACCCGGCGACCTTGGCGAGCTTCGGGTCCTTGCCGTAGGCGGCGGCCGCCAGGTCGAGCAGCCAGGAGCGCACCACGCTGCCGTGGCGCCAGACCTCGGACACCTGCTGGAGGTCGAAGTCGTAGCTGTCGGTCTCGGCGAGCACCTCGAAGCCTTCGGCGAAGGCCTGCAGCAGGCCGTACTCGATGCCGTTGTGGACCATCTTGGCGTAGTGGCCCGCGCCGGCCGGGCCGACGTGCGCCCAGCCGCCCGGCGGCGCGAGCGTGTCGAACACCGGCCGGACCGCCTCCACCGCCTCGGCCGGGCCGCCGACCATCAGGCAGAACCCCTCGCGCTCGCCCCAGATGCCGCCGGACGTGCCGACGTCGAGGAAGGTGATGCCGCGCTCGGCCAGGGCCCGCGCCCGCGCGACCGAGTCGTGGAAGTTGGAATTGCCGCCGTCGATCACCAGGTCGCCCTCGGCGAGCTGCTCGCCGAGGCGGTCGACCGTCTCCTGGGTGGGCGCGCCGGACGGGACCATCACCCAGACGGCCCGGGGCGGGTCCAGCCTCTTGGCCACGTCGGCCAGGTCGCCGGCGGGGATGAACTGCTGCAGCGAGTCAGCCCCGGCGCCGTCGCCGGCGAGCTGCTGGACCGCGGCCGTGGTGCGGTCCCAGGCGACCACCTGGTGGCCGTCGGCCATGAGCCGCCGTGACAGGCCCCGGCCCATGCGGCCGAGGCCGACCATGCCGATCCTCACCTGAGGGCCTCCGTCCGCTTGGCCTCGACGGTGTCGAGCACCGCGTTGTAGCTGTCGGCGAACTTCTTGACGCCGTCGACCTCGAGCTCCTCGCCGACCTGGTCCTCGTCGATGCCGAGCTGGGCCAGCTCCGGCCAGAGCGCGTGGGCGCGCTCCAGGTCCTCCTTGATGGTCTGGCCGCGGACCTCGCCGTGGTCGGCGAACGCCTCGATGGTGGCCAGCGGCATGGTGTTGACGGTGTCGGCGGCGACCAGTTCCTCGACGTAGACGACGTCGCGGTAGGCGGGGTTCTTGGTGGAGGTCGACGCCCACAGGGGGCGCTGCACCCGCGCGCCGAGGCGCGCGAGGGCCTCCCAGCGCGGGCCGGAGAACGCCTGCTCGAACGCCTCGTAGGCGAGCTTGGCGTTGTCGATCGCCGCGGTGCCCAGGCGCGTCCGCGCCGGCCCGGCGGTCGGCCCGCCGGCGTCGACGACCCGCTGCAGCTTCTCGTCGACGTTGGTGTCGACGCGGCTGACGAAGAAGGAGGCGACGCTCGCGACCTGGGTGAGGTCGCCGCCCGCGTCGGCCAGGTCCTCGAGCCCGGCGAGGTAGGCCTGGATCACCTCGCGGTAGCGGGCGATCGAGAAGATCAGCGTCACGTTGACGTTGATGCCGTCGGCGATCGAGGCACGCACCGCCGGGACGCCCTCGGCGGTGGCGGGGATCTTGATGAACACGTTGGGCCGGGCGAGGGCGTCGAACAGGCGCCGCGCCTCGCGGATCGAGGTGTCGGTGTCGTTGGCGATGTCGGGCGCCAGCTCGAACGAGATGCGCCCGTCGAGCCCGCCGCTGCGCTGCCACACCGGCTCCATGTCGGCGGCGGCGGCGCGGATGTCGTCCAGCGCCAGCCGCTCGAAGATGGCGCGGGCGTCGAGGCCCTCGCGCGCCAGCCGCGTCAGGTCCTCGTCGTAGAACGACCCCTCGCCCATCGCCTTCTGGAAGATGGTCGGGTTGGAGGTCACGCCGACCACGGAGAACTGGTCGCGCAGCCGGCGCAGCTCGCCCTTCTCGAGCCAGTCGCGGGCGATCGAGTCGACCCAGACGGCCACGCCCTGCTCGCTGAGCCGCTGGAGTTGATTGGCCATGATGCTGGCTCCTTACCTTCTCGCTTGCGCCTTCTGGTGCAACGTCAAGGTCGAGTGCTCCTCTTCCCCTCAGGCGGGCAGGTCGTCGAGTGGCCCGCGCAGCCGCTCGCGCAGCGCGCGGGCGTGGTTGGCGACGTTGTCGGCGGTGAAGCCGAACTGCTCGAGCACCAGCTCGCCCGGTGCGGAGGCGCCGTAGTGGTCGATGCCGAGCGCCTCGCCGTCCTCGCCCACCCAGCGCGCCCAGCCGAAGGTCGCGCCGGCCTCGACCGACAGGCGGGCGCGCACCTCCGGCGGCAGCACCTCGTCGCGGTAGGCCTGGTCCTGCTCCTCGAACAGCTCCCAGCACGGCATCGAGACCACCCGGGTGGGGATGCCGTCGGCCTCGAGCTGCTCGCGCGCGGCGAGCGCGACCCACACCTCCGAGCCGGTCGCGACCAGCAGCACCTCGGGTGTCCCGTTGCCGGCGTCGGCGAGGACGTAGGCGCCGCGGTGCAGCCCGTCCGCCTTGGCGTGGGCGTCGCGGTCGATCGGCGGCAGGTTCTGGCGGGTGAGGGCGAGCGCGGTGGGCCCGTCGGTGCGGCGGATCGCCGCGCGCCAGGCCTCGGCCGTCTCGGGCCCGTCGGCCGGCCGGAACAGCCGCAGCCCCGGCATGGCGCGCAGCGCGGCGAGGTGCTCGATCGGCTGGTGGGTGGGGCCGTCGCCGCCGAGCCCGACGGAGTCGTGGGTCCACACGTAGACCACCGGCAGCCCCATCAGGCTGGCGAGGCGGACGCTCGGGCGCATGTAGTCGGAGAAGATCAGGAAGGTGGCGGCGAACGGGCGCAGCCCGCCGTGCAGCGCCAGGCCGTTGGTGATCGAGCCCATGCCGTGCTCGCGGATGCCGTAGTGGAGGTTGCGGCCGGGCCCGCCCGGACCGTAGTCGCCCGCGCCCTCCAGGTCGGTCTTGTTCGACTCGGCCAGGTCGGCGGAGCCGCCGAGGAGGTTCGGCAGGCGCGACGCGATCGCGTTCATCACCGTGTGCGACGCCGACCGGGTGGCGAGCTTCTTGGGCTCGTCGAACAGCTTGTCGAGGTCGGTGTCCCAGCCCTCCGGCAGCCGGCCGGCCAGCCCCGCGGCCAGCTCGGCGGCGAGCTCCGGCTCGCGCGAGCCCCAGGCGGCCAGGCGCTCGCGCCAGGCGGCGTTGGCGCGCTGGTTGGCGGCGACCCGCACGCGCCAGCGGTCGTAGACCCCGTCGGGGACGTAGAAGTGCTTGTCCGGGTCCCAGCCGTAGGCCAGCTTGGTCGCGCGCACCTCGTCCTCGCCGAGCGCGGCGCCGTGCGCCTTGGGGGTGTCCTGGGCGTTGGGCGCGCCCCAGGCGATGTGGGAGCGCAGCCGGATGAAGGTGGGGCGCTCGGCCTCGTCCACGGCCGCCTGGAAGGCGGCGGCGACCTCCTCGGTGTCGTTGGCGTCCTCGACGTGGAGGGTGTGCCAGCCGTAGGCGCGGTAGCGGGCCTCCACGTCCTCGGAGAAGGTGATCTCGGTGGGCCCGTCGATGGTGATGTGGTTGTCGTCGTACAGGACGGTCAGCTTGCCGAGGCGGAGGAACCCCGCGATCGACGAGGCCTCCGACGAGACCCCCTCCATCATGTCGCCGTCGGAGGCGAACGCCCAGGTGCGGTGGTCGACCACGTCGGCGCCGTAGCGGCCGGCCAGGAAGCGCTCCGCGATCGCGAAGCCGACCGCGTTGCCGACCCCCTGGCCGAGCGGGCCGGTGGTGGTCTCGATGCCGGGGGTGAGGAAGTGCTCGGGGTGGCCGGGGGTGCGCGAGCCCCACTGGCGCTGCTGGCGCAGGTCGTCGATGCCGAGGTCGTAGCCGGTCAGGTGCAGCACGCTGTACTGCAGGACCGAGGCGTGCCCGTTGGACAGGACGAAGCGGTCACGGTCGAACCAGTCCGGGTCGGCCGGGTCGAAGGTGAGGAACCGGGTCCACAGCACGTAGGCGGCCGGGGCCAGCGCCATGGCCGTGCCCGGGTGCCCGTCGCCGGCGTTCTGGATGGCGTCCATGGCCAACGTGCGGACGGTGTCGATGGCGAGCCGGTCCAGGCCCGCGCCCTGCTCGATGGTGGTGGTCACGGCGGCTCCTGGTGACGAACTGGTGGGATCGGGTGGGTACGCCCACGGTCCCAGGCTACCTCTGTTGCCGTGGTCGACACCGCCGCGGCGGCCCTTGACCGGGGCGGCCGGTGGCCGCCGCTACTCCAGCGCCCGGCGGGACTCGGTGCCCTGCCGCAGGGCCTGCTCGCGCAGGACCGTGTGGGTGGCGATCGGCTCCTCCCCCTCGGCGGGCTGCTGCTGCTGCCAGCTGCCGTCCTCGCCCAGCTCCCAGGCCTGCACGTTGTCGCGGAGCATGACGTCGAGGATCTGCTCGAGGCGGGCGGTGAGCTCGGGGTCGTCCACCGGCGTGACCACCTCGACGCGCATGTCGAGGTTGCGCGGCATGAGGTCGGCCGAGCCGATGTAGAACTCCTTCTGCCTGCCGTTGGCGAACATGAACACGCGGGGGTGCTCGAGGAAGCGCCCCACGATGGAGCGCACCCGGATGTTGTCGCTGACCCCGGGCACGCCCGGCCGCAGGCGGCAGATGCCCCGCACGATCAGGTCGATCTCGACGCCGGCCTGGGAGGCGGCGTAGAGGGCGCGGATGCACTCCGCGTCGACCAGCGCGTTCATCTGCATGACGATGCGGCCGCGGCGGCGCGGGCGATTGAGCCTGGCGGTGCGATCGATCAGCTCGACGATCCGCTCCCGCAGGCCGGGGGCGACCATGATGCGCCGGTAGCGGGTGCCCCTGGCGAAGCCGGTCAGCGAGTTGAACAGGTTGGTGACGTCGGAGGCCAGCTCCTCGTTGCAGGTGAGCAGGCCCAGGTCGGTGTAGAGGCGGGCGGTCTTGGCGTTGTAGTTGCCGGTGCCGATGTGCAGGTAGCGGCGGATGCCGCCGCCCTCCCGCCGGACCACCAGGGCGGTCTTCGAGTGGGTCTTGAGGCCGACCAGGCCGTAGGCGACGTGGCAGCCGGCCTCGACCATGTCGCGCGCCCAGCCGATGTTGGGCTCCTCGTCGAAGCGCGCCTTCAGCTCCACCAGCACCGCCACCTGCTTGCCGGACTCGGCGGCGCGGATCAGCGCGGACACGATCGGCGAGTTGTTGTCGACCCGGTACAGGGTCTGCTTGATCGCCAGCACGTAGGGGTCGTCGGCGGCCTGCTCGATGAAGCGCTGCACCGAGGTGGCCCAGGCGTCGTAGGGGTGGTGGACCAGCAGGTCGCGCTCGCGGATGGCGCGGAACGTGCTGGCCGGCTCGCCGTCGGCGGTGAGCAGGCGCGGCTGGGTGGTGCCGACCCAGGGCTCGTAGGCGAGCTCTGGCCGGTCGACCGCGCTGGCGAGGGCCATCAGGTCGCCGAGGTTGAGCGGCCCCTCGACGGTGACCACGGCGCTGTCGTCGACCTCGAGCTCGCGCTGCAGGATCCGGACCACGTCCTCGGGCATGCTGGCGGCGACCTCGAGGCGGACGACCGCGCCGAAGCGCCGCCGCCGCAGCTCCTGCTCGACCGCGACCAGCAGGTCGTCGGCCTCGTCCTCGGCCAGCTCGATGTCGGCGTCGCGGGTGACCCGGAAGGGGTGGGCCTCCACCACGTTCATGCCGGGGAAGAGCTGGTCGAGGTGGGTCGCGACGACCTGCTCGAGCGGCACGAAGGTGCGCCCGTCGGCCAGCGGCATGAAGCGGGGCAGGATCGCGGGGACCTTCACGCGGGCGAACTGCTCGTGGTGCCTGTCGGGGTTGCGGACGGTGACCGCCAGCGACAGCGACAGGTTGGAGATGTGCGGGAAGGGGTGGCTGGGGTCGACCGCCAGCGGCGTCAGCACCGGGAAGATCTGCTGCTCGAAGTACTCGCGGACCTCGTCGAGCTCGCGCTTGTCGAGCTCGCTCATGTCGGCGAGGCGGATGCCCTCGCGGGCCAGGGCGGGGACGACGTCGTCGAGGAAGCAGCGCACCTGCGCCTCGACCGCCGGGCCGATGTGCTTGGCGATCGCCTCCAGCGTGTCGCTCGGGGTGAGCCCGTCCGAGCCGCGCCGCGCGATGCCCGCCTCCACCTGCTCGCGCAGGCCGGCGACGCGGACCATGTAGAACTCGTCGAGGTTGGAGGTGAAGATCGCCAGGAACCGCAGGCGTTCCAGCAGCGGCGTCGCCGGGTCCGTCGCCAGGTTCAGGACCCGGTCGTTGAACTGCAGCCACGACAGCTCGCGGTTGATGTACAGGTAGGGGTCGAACAGGTCGCGTCGGTGCTCGGGCGCACTCGTACGCTGGCGCGAGCGAGTACCGCTGTCGGTCTCGGCGCTGGACAAGGTTCCTCCCGACCGGCCCGCTGATCTGTCCCCTCTTGCCACTATGGTTGCATCCAGCCGCGGGCCTGGGAAGCTTTCCAAGCAGGCCGCCGGCTCTTGAGATCGAGCGCCGCGGCGCGGACCTTTACGTCCGGCGGTCGTAGTCGGCGGGCCGGAACGCGGCCTTTGGGCTCCCACGGCATGCCGGGGTAGGTCTCGCCGAGGCGGCTTTCGAGGACCTTGAACAGGCCGTAACTGGCCACAAGGTCGTCCACAGGCTCGGAGGAAGTGGTCGACCCAGTGGAGTCGCCACGCTACGCTGCCGTCAGGTCAGCAGCGTTGCCGCCCGTGACCTGGGCATACTTACCTGGCACACCGGGAGGTCTCGATGAGCGTCGCGGCACGAGCCGACGGGCCGGATCTGCCGGACCGGGTAGAACTGGTCCGCTCTGAGCTGCCCGCCGCCGACCGCGCCCGCTTCGAGGCCGAGTTGGACATCGCGCTCGACACCGCCCGTCAGACCCACGACCTGCGCCCACTCGCCGACGTTGTCGAGGCCTGGTATCGACTGGTGCTCGTCCGTCGGCACGGAGGTCCCAGCTGGGCCAAGACGGAGGCGCGGCTGCGAGCGGGCGAGGAGCCGGTCTGGGACGGCGACCCGCTCGAGGTGGAGGAGTTCATCGGCCGCACGCTCGCGTGACCGGTGTCCCGCTGGCGGATCGTCCAGTCTTCGGAGTATGCACAGGTCGTGGCGTCGGTGGGCCCGTCCATCCGTGCGGCGCTCGCGGAGGTGTACGCGGTTCTCGCCCAAGGGCCGCTTCCGGGCGAGTCACGGCTTGCCGTCGTGCCGTACGCGGCGGTTCCGACTGCGGTGCCGCCGGCAGTCGCAGCACGGCCTGCGCTGAGGCGGGCCCCTCAGTCGCCCGTCGGTGCCTGGCCGTCGAGCGCGTCGGCCATCAGGCCGAGGGGTGGGGCGCCGAGGGCGAGCAGGGCGCCGTGGAAGCGCTCCAGGGAGAAGCCGGCGCCCCAGGCGGTCCGCGCCCGGTCGCGCAGGCGCAGCAGCTCGAGCTTGCCCCAGGTGTAGCGGCCGTAGGTCGGGTCGTAGGTGGCGCGGGTCGCCTCGGCGGCCGCCGCCGGCCCCTGGGCGAAGGCGTCGGCCTCGAAGCGCCGCACCGCCTCGTCCATGGTCATGCTGCCGCCGTGGACCCCGATCGAGACGGCCAGCCGGGTGACCCGCTGCAGGGCCTCCAGCGCCACCCCGGCGGCGAAGCGCGGGTCGTCGGCGCGGAAGCCCTCCTCGAGGCAGACCTCCTCGGCGTAGTGGGCCCAGCCCTCGATGAAGGCGGCCGAGTGCAGGGTCCGGCGCACGTCGCCGTCGGCGCGGCGCAGCCGGCGGCCGTGGGCGAAGTGCCCGGGAGCGACCTCGTGGACGGTGATCGCCGGCAGCGTGGTGCGGCTGAACACCGCCAGCCAGTCCTCCTGCTCCTCGGCGGGCCAGTCCGGCTCGGGTGGGGTGATGTAGTAGCGCGACGGCGCGTCGGGCTCGAACGGCGCCGCCCAGGACATCATCGCCAGCGCCCAGCGGCGCGACGGCGGCGCCGGTCCCACCACGCACTCGCCGTCGAGGTCGGGGACGATGCGGTGCTCGGCGGTGAAGCGGATCGCCTCGGCGGTGACCGTGCGGGCCTCGTCCAGCACGCCCTCGGCGTCGGGGTGGTCGCGCAGCAGCGCCGCCACCACCTCGGCGACCGGCTGGCCGGGCGCCAGCCTGCCGCAGGCCTCGGCCAGCATCGCCCGCAGCCGGTCGCGCTCGGCGTCGGCCCGCTCCTCCAGGCTGCCGAGGTCGACCGTCATGGCCTCACCGGTGGCGAGCAGCCGCTCCAGGGTGGCGGCGCCGAGCGCCGGGTCGGGCGGCCCCTCGGCGGCGGCCTTCTCCACGTGGGTGACGAAGCGGGCGTGGGCGGCCAGCGCCCTGCGCTCGACCTCGCCGGCCGGCTCGACGCCGAACGCCAGCCCGCGGGCGGCCGGTGCCAGCGCCGCGGCCACCGGCGCCGGCACGGCGTCGAGGCTGGCGACGGCGGCGTCGACCGCGTCGGGCCAGGCGGCGAGGTGCCGGTGGCGCGCCTCGGCGCGGACGCCGGCCGGGGCGTAGTCGCGGTCGTAGCAGGACAGGTCGAGCTCGGCGATGTGCAGCAGCGGGTTGCGCCGGTGCAGCTCGAGCTCGCCGAGCTCCAGCCGCGCGAGCGCCTCGAAGGTGGCCAGGTGGACCTCGTCGTGCGGGTCGGGCAGCGGGTCGCCGCCGAGCCGCACCAGCCCCGCCCGCACCCCCTCGGGAGAGAGGTCCTGCACGCGGCCGTCGTAGTCGTGCAGCCCGGCGTTCTCGCGCGCGCCGCTGACGGCCAGGTCGCACAGGGCGCGCAGTCGTCCGTTCATGGTTGCCATGGTGGCGCAGCCTACGGGTCGGTGCGTCGCTGGGTAAAGCGCCTGACCGGCCGCCGGCTATCCCGCTGGACGCCGCGAGGAGGGCCGCAACCAGAGCGACGCCGTGGTGGGCGGCCACGGCCAGGTATCAGGCGAGGCGGGCGGCGATCCTGCCGGCCGCGCGGTGGGCCAGGCCCATGATCGAGATCATGGGGTTGACGCCCGAGGCGGTCGGGAACAGCGACGCGTCGGCCACGTAGAGGTTCTTGACCTGGTGGGTCTCGTTGTCGGGGCCGACGGCCGAGCGGCCGGGGTCGACGCCGATGCGGCACGAGCCCATCTGGTGGAAGGAGAACAGGGTCAGGCGGCCGCCGCGGAAGCCGGCGCGCCGCACCCGCTCGGCCCAGGCGCGCTGGGCGCCCTCGCCGTCGGGCCTGAACGAGGGGCGGTCGGGGTGCAGGGAGAACACCTCGGTGGCGCCGGCCGCGGCGAGCACCTCGCCGCACATCGCCATGCCGGTGGCGAGCGAGTTCTCGTCGGCCTCGTTGAGCCGGTACTGGACGCGGGGGTTGCCGTCCCGGTCGACCCGCACGCGGCCCCTGGTGGTGTCGCGCGTCAGGGTGGCGCACAACGACAGGTACGCGAAGCGGTCCATCAGCGCGCGGTGGTCGGCGGCCGAGGTCCACGGGATCGCGCCGGAGCCGCTGCCCGGGTGGACCGGCACCGTCTCCAGGATGGGGCCGTACTCGCCGAGTCGTTCGCGCGGCTCGGCCGAGTAGCGCGCCTGGGTGGTCCCCTCCCAGAAGCGCACCTCGTCGTCGAACACGCCGAACGCGCCGGTGCCCGGGTGCAGGCGCAGGTTGCGGCCGACCTGGCCGGTGAGGCCGGAGCGCAGCAGCAGCGCCGGCGTCTCGATCGCGCCGCAGGCCGCCACCACCGCCTTGGCGTGGACCCGCAGCCGGTGGCCGCCGACGCGGCCCTCGACGCCGATCGCGCGGGCGTCGTTGATCATCACCCGGCGCACGTCGACGCCGACCACGATGCGGGCGCCGCGGCCGGCGGCGTCCTCGAGGTAGGTGCGCATGGTGGACTGCTTGGCGCCCCGCCGGCAGCCGAACCCGCACCAGCCGCAGCTCGCGTCCTGGGCGCAGTCGCGCACGTTGCGCGGCAGCGGCGCGCACTGCCAGCCGAGCTTCTCCAGGCCCCGCTCCATCAGCACGTCGCGCGCGCCGGGGGCGCTCGAGTCGTCGTTGACCCCGAGGCGCTCGCAGACGGCGTCGAGCGAGGCGTCCAGCTCGCCGTCGACGAACGCCTCCACGCCGGAGACCTTGGCCCACTCGCCGAGCACGAAGTCGGGCGTCTTGAACGAGGTGGTGTAGTTGACCACCGTGCCGCCGCCGAGCGTCGAGCCGGCGATGATGCGGCAGCCGAGGTCGGTGGTGGTCAACGTCAGCCCGTACAGGTAGAGGTCGCGGTAGGCGTCGCCCTCGCGGTGGTGGAAATCGGACTCGCTGGCGTAGCCGCCCTTCTCGAGCACCACCACGTCGAGTCCGGCGCGGGCCAGCTCGGCCGCGACCGTGCCGCCGCCGGCGCCGGAGCCGACCACCACCGCGTCGCAGACCAGCTCCTCGTCGCCGGTGACCTCGATCGGCTCGAGCCGCTTGGGCGCGTCGGGGGCGGGGCCGAGCGGGCCCGGGTAGCCGATCCGCTCCCAGGCCGGCCCCGGCCAGCCGTAGTTGGCGGCCAGGACGATCGCGGACAGCGCCCCGTAGACGCGCTTCTGGATCGGTAGGCGGCTGGAGCGCCAGCGCTGCAGGAGCTCCTCGGCACGCTCGGGCGGCAGGGCGGAGACCGGCACCGGCCTGCCGGTGAGGCTCAGCGCGCCGGCGCGCGTGTCGAGCAGCCGCAGGACGCTGAGGAGCTGGTCGCGGTCGCGGCGGGAGGCGAGCCGGTCGAGGAATTCGAGCGCGCGCGCCGGCACCTCGGCCGCGTGGTCCGGGCCGAGGAAGCCGCCGGCCAGCGCCGCCAGCACGGCGGCGGGCCGCTCGGCGTCCGGCGCGCTGGCGCGCGTCACCGATGCCATGGCTGTTTCTACCAAGCGGGAGCCGTTCGTGGCCAGTAGCGGCGCCACCCCTCCTCGGCGGCGTGGGTGGCTTCAGGAAGGTCGGGGGTCGAAGGCGGTGAGGGCGAGGCGGGCGAGGCGGGCGGGGTCGAGGAGGATGTCCATGGTCGCGATCCGCCCGTTCTGCAGCGTGAGGGCGCCGATCGCGTAGACCTTACCGTCGAGCAGTGAGACCCAGCCGGCCGCGCCGTTGACACGCGCGGGCCGCGCGACGAGGCCGAGCTGCGAGAAGGCCACCGCCCTGCGGGCGACGTTCTCGGCGCCGCGAACCTCGACGATGGTCCCGCTGCCGCTGTCCTCGCGGACCACGACGTCGGGATCGAGCACGGCGACGAGGGCGTCGAAGTCTCCGTCGCGCGCGGCGGCGAGGAAGGCCTCGACGACTTCGTGCTGCGCGGCCGCGTCGGCGCCGGGGGTCGGGTCCGCACCGCGGATGCGGCGGCGTCCGCGGCTGGCGAGCTGGCGCGCCGCTTCGGGCGAGCGGTCGAGGATGGCGCCGATCTCGTCGAAGGGAACCGAGAACATGTCGTGGAGGACGTAGGCGAGCCGCTCTGCCGGCGTCAGCGTCTCGAGCACCACGAGCAGCGCGAGGCCGACGGAGTCGGCGAGCAGTGCCTCGTGCTCAGGGTCGATGCCGTCGACGCGGTCGACGATCGGGTCCGGCAGGCGCGCGTCGAGTGGCTCCTCGCGCCGCGTCGCGCGTGCGCGGAGCATGTTGAGCGCCACGCGTCCGACCGCGGTGACGAGCCAGGCTTCGAGGTTGTCGATCTCGCCGGCGTCGGAGCGGCTGAGCCGGATCCACGCCTCCTGGACGGCGTCGTCGGCCTCGCTGGTGGAGCCCAGCATCCGGTAGGCGACGGCCCGCAGCCGGGGCCGGTGCTCCTGGAACCGTTCTGCCAGCCAGTCGCGCTCGTCCATCGACCTGATACACCCGCCCCGGGCGCTGAGCGTGGCGTCACGTCTCCGTGCCGCCGGGGGTCTTCCCCTTGGGGAGCGTAAACGAAAGGAGACCGACCATGGCGACGGATCGCGACGGCTTCGTCACGTACGACGAGCTCAGGGGGCCGGACCTCGACGCTGCGCGCTGGAGCCCGGCGCGCCTGCCGCTCCCCACGGGCGGCGACCACGTCCCGCTGGACCCCAACGCGGAGCTGGCCGTCGGCGAGGGCGAGGTGCGGGTGACGATCCCGCGCTTCTCGCTGTCGCACGACACGTTCCAGCCCGCCGACAGCGCCAAGTACCTCGTCTTCTCGACGCGCCAGTTCGACCTGCCGCCGGACCGGCCCGCGACGTTCGCCGTCGACCTCGCGGTCGACAACCTCGGCGGGGACCCGGGGGACTACCGCCGGGCAATGGCCGCCTTCCAGGTGTTCGACTTCGAGGCCAGCGGGCGGGTGTTCTCCGCGTGCGGCACCTCCACCCGCGTGCTCGCGCTGGACGAGCAGTTGGGCGCGTGGGGCGCGGACGAGCCGTTCTACCACATGGTCGAGTCGCCGTACGAGGACTTCGACGACGACTTCACCCGGCTCCGCGCGTGCGAGGTCACGCTCGACCGGAGCGGGTCGACCGCGGCCTGGCGCGTCGACGGCCGCACGGTGTACCAGACCCACGGCACCTTCATCCCCGAACGCGTTCGCATCGGGTTCGGGATCTGGACGCAGCTGCCGATCCGGGACGGTCGCAGTCGCTCGCTCGACGGGCAGGGCATGAGCGCGCGGTGGCGCCGGTTCCGTGTCCGCGGGGTCGACGCGTGAGCCGGCACGAGGGCCATACCGCCCCTGGAGGGGGTGGCGGTGGACGCCCCGGCTCGTGCGCCGCCCACTTTGGTGTTCAATGCAGCATCAGAACGCAGCCTGCGCCGCCGCGGCCGGCCGGCCCGAAGGGCCGGGTGCGCGTGGCTGCGTTCGGGGGGAGGCCGTATTCGCAAGGAGTGCGACGCTGGCAGCGGCGGTTGAGCTCAAGGGGGTTCACCGGCGGCTGGGCAGGAGCCCGGCGCTCGCCGGTCTCGACCTCACCATCGACGAGGGCGAGCTGTACGGCCTGATCGGGCCGAACGGCGCGGGCAAGACGACCGCGCTGCGGATCGCCCTCGGGCTGCTCCGTCCCGACCGTGGGGAGGTCAGGCTGCTCGGCGCCGACCCGCGCTCGGGGCGGCACGGCCGCGGGCGCCGGGTCGGCAGCCTGGTCGACGGCCCCGCGCTGTCCCCCAGGCTGACCGGGCGCGAGCAGCTCGCCCTGATCGCCAGCTGGTCGCGCGTGCCGGAGGCCGAGGTCGACCAGGTCATCCGCCAGCTCGGGCTGGGCCGCATGACCGAGCGGCCGATCGTCACCTACTCGAGCGGCATGCGCCAGATCCTGGCGATCGGGGCCGCGCTGGTCGGCCCGCCGGAGCTGCTGGTGCTCGACGAGCCGACCGTCGGGCTCGACCCAGGCCACCGGCGCCGCGTCGACGACCTGCTGCTCGAGCACGTCCGTGCCGGCGGCACGGTGCTGCTCTCCAGCCACCAGCTCGACGACGCCGAGCGGCTGTGCACCCGCGTCGGGCTGATGGCCGACGGCCGCCTCGCCGAGGAGGGACCGCCGACGGAGCTGGGTCCGGCGGCCGGCCGCTACGAGGTGGTGGTCGGCGACCCGGACGCCGCCCTCACCGCCCTACGGGCCGCCCACCTGATCTGCTGGAAGGACCAGGACAAGGTGCTGGTCGAGACGAGCCGCGGCCCCAACGGGGTGGACGGCAGCCAGATCGCCAAGCTGCTCGCCCAGGCCGGCGTCTACCCGTCCGACCTGCGCCGCTCGCGCACGCTGGAGCTCGCCTACGCCGAGCTGACCGGGGGGCGCATGGCCGGTGGCTAGCGACACCCGCGTCCGGGTGCGGCCCTTCGCCGGCACCATCCGCCTGCGCGGCCGCGAGCTGATGCGGCGGCCGGTGGTCGCCGCCGCCGTGCTGATCCAGATCGGCGTGCTCATCACCGTCGACCTGATCGAGGTGCTGCAGCACCCCGGCCCCGACACCGTCACCAGCGACCTGGTCCAGCTCGGCCTGCGCGCGACCGCGGCGCCCGGCGGGCTGATCTTCGGCGTGCTGGCCGCCGCGGTGGTCGGCTCCGAGTTCAGCTGGGCGACCGAGCGGGCGCTGCTCTCCCGCGACCCGCGGCGGCTGCGCTTCGTCGCGCTGCAGCTCAGCCTCGTGACCGTGCTGGCGGTCGTCTGGACGGTGGTGCAGAGCCTGTTCGCCGTCAGCCTCGGCGCGCTGCTGCAGGCGCAGAACGGGGCCGGCCCGCTGCCCGCTTGGACCACCTCGCGCGGCGCCGCCGCCCTGCTGGCCGTCCTCGCGGTCACCGAGGTCTACGGGCTGCTCGGCGCCGCCTGCGCGCTGGCCTGCCGCGGTGCCCTCGCCGGCGTGGTCGCGATGCTCGCCTACGGGCTGCTCGGCGAGCTGGGCCTGGCGCCCCTGTGGGAGCCGGCCGACGGCTGGACGCTGTACGTCTCCGCCGCCGCGCTGGTCGACCACCAGGGCGCGTCGCTGCTGCGCTCGATGCTGGTCGTCGGCGGTGCCGGGGTGATCGCCCTCGCCGCCGGCCTGACCCTCTACGCCAACCGCGAGATCACCCGGTAAAGGTTCGAGATCACCCGGTAAGGGTTTAGGGAGGTGGGCCGGAGCCGCGCGCTGGACTGACCGAGGAGCGACGATGGAAGCCAGCGCACGAAGCGGCGCAGGCCCACCGACCGTTTGAGTAAAGGGGGCAACATGGCGGACGAGCTGCTGGCATGGCGTGACCGCTTCCCCACCCTGGCCCGCGGGCCCTACTTCGCCGCCCACACCCTCGGCCCGATGCCGGACTCGGTCCCCGGCGCCCTTGCCCGCTTCGCCGCCGAATGGGCGGAGCAGGGGGTGGTCGCCTGGTACGGCTGGATGGAGCAGCTGCGGGCGACCGCCGCCCGGCTTGAGGCGCTGCTCGGCGCGGCGGAGGGCAGCATCGCGCTGGGGCCGAACGTGTCGGTGCTCGCCGGCCAGGTGCTCTCCTGCCTCGACTGGGACGGCCCGCGCCAGCGCCTGGTCACCACCGACCTGGAGTTCACCACCTGCGACTACCTGTACCGGGCGCAGGAGACCGTCGGCGCCAAGGTCGAGGTGGTGCCGTCCGACAACCTCACCGTCGACGAGCAGCGCCTGGCCGAGGCGATCGACGAGCGCACCGCGCTGGTCGCCGTCACCCACGTCGCCTTCCGCTCCGGCGCCCTGCTCGACGTCGCCCCGGTGGTCGAGCGTGCCCACCAGGTCGGCGCGCTGGTCCTGCTCGACACCTACCAGTCGGCCGGGACCGTGCCGGTCGACCTGACCGCGCTCGGCGTCGACCTGGCCGTGGGTGGCTCGGTGAAGTGGCTGCTCGGCGGGCCGGGCACCGGCTACCTGTACGCCCGGCCCGGGGTGGCCGAGCGACTGGCGCCGCGGCTGGTCGGCTGGTTCGGCCACGAGGCGCCGTTCGCGTTCGAGCCGGCCCCGATCCGCCTCGCCGCCGGCGCCGGCCGGTTCGTCACCGGCACCCCCAACGTGCCGGCGAACGTGATGGCGGCCGAGGGCCTCCGGGTCATCGCCGGGGCGGGGGTGGCGGCGATCCGCGCCAAGTCCCAGCGGCAGACCGCCCGCCTGCTCGACGGTTTCGGCGAGCAGGGCGCGGTGGTGCGCGGCCCCGCCGACGTGCGCCGCCGCGGCGGCAGCGTGGTGGTCGACTTCGAGGGCGCCGACCAGGCCACCGAGGCGTTGATCGCCCGCGGGTACACCTGCGACTACCGGCCCGGCGCCGGCCTGCGCCTCGGCCCCCACCTCTACACCTCCGACGAGGAGTGCGAGGCCGTCCTCGCCGAGGTGGCCGCCATCCGCGCCGGCCGGTAACGACCCCGTCGGCGGGACGACGCTCATGGCGAGACGGCCGACTTGCTCCTGCTGTAACGATCGCCCGCCCACTTCCACCGTCCACGGCCCTGTTCCAAAGGGCCGCTGACGCGGCCCTACAACAGGTCGTCGAGCGACTTGCGGGGGCGCTGCTCGGCCTCGCCGACCAGGTCGTCGAAGCTGGGGCGGCGCTCGGCGCGGCGCATCGCGTCGGTCAGGGGGTCCTTGGTGCCGACGTCGCGGCCGGCCTCGAGCAGGTCGTCGAGGGAGGCGCGCGACTTGCCCTCCAGCCGCAGGCGGATGGCGGTGAGCGTGCCCGACTGGTCGGGTTCGAGGCCGTACCGGTTGTTGAGCTGCGTCAGCGCCAGCTCGGCGCGGGTCAGCAGCTCGTGGTCGAGCGGCGTCGGCGGGCCTGGGTCGGTGTCGGCGTCGGGCATGGCTGCCTCCTGCGGGGGGTCGGTTGCTACAGCCTGCGGGCGACCAGCTCGGCGACCGGGCTGCGCTCGCCCTTGACCAGGGTGACGTGACCGAACATCGGCTCGCCCTTGAGCCGCTCGACCAGGGCGGCGACGCCGGAGTCGGGCTCCACGTAGGGGTGGTCGACCTGGGTGGTGTCGTGGCACAGCACCAGCTTGGAGCCCTCCCCGAGGCGGCTGGCGAGCGAGCGCAGCACGCCGTACTCGACGTTCTGGGCCTCGTCGAGGATGGCGTAGGTGCGCACGAAGGTGCGGCCGCGGATGAAGGTGAGCGGCTCGAGCTGGACGGTGCCGTCGTCGAGCAGGCCCTGGACGAGGTCCTGGACGTAGGTCTCGCGCCGGTCGGCGTCGTGGGAGCCGCGGAAGAGCTGGGCGAGCACGTCGTAGATCGCCTTCATCCAGGGGGTGATCTTCTCCTCCACGTCGCCGGGGAGGAAGCCGAGGTCCTGCCGGCCGACGGGGACGACCGGGCGGAACACCAGCACGCGGTCGTAGGCGCGGTGCTCCAGGGTGGCGTCCAGGCCGGCCGCGATCGCCAGGTAGGTCTTGCCGGTGCCGGCGAGGCCGGCGAGGGAGACCAGCGGGATCTTCGGGTCGCGCAGCAGGTGCAGGGCGAAGTGCTGCTCCTTGGAGCGGGCGCGCACCCCGAACGTCTCCGGGGCCTCGGCGAGCAGCGTCAGCTCGACCGTCTCGCCGGCGGCGGCGCTGCGGGTGACCTGGCCGAGGGCGCTCTGGTTGCCGGAGCGCAGCACCACGAACTGGTTGGCGAGCAGCGGCTCCGGGGCGGTGATCTGGCCGCCGCGCCCGGCGTAGAGGGCGTCGAGCCCGCCGGCCAGCTCCACGGTGGAGACGCCGGCGTAGCCCTCGACCGCGACCTGCTCGTGGCGGTACTCCTCGGCGACCAGCTTCAGTGCCTCGGCCTTGATGCGCAGGCTGGCGTCCTTGGAGACGAGCACCACGTGGTGCTCCTCGCCCAGCTCCTTGGCCAGGTTGGCGGTGGTGGCCAGGATGCGGTTGTCGGCGGTGTCGGCGCTGAGCCCCTCGGGCAGGGCGAGGCGGGTCTGGTTGACCTCCACCCGCACGCGGCCGCCACTGCCCAGCACGACGCCCTCGGCCAGGCTCCCCTGCTCCCGGAGGGCCTCGAGCGCGCGCACGGCGCGGCGGGCGGACGCGCCGAGCTCGTCGGGGCGTGCCTTGAGCTTGTCCAGCTCCTCGATCACGGTGAGCGGGACGACCACGTCGTGCTCCTGGAAGCGGCCGAGCGCGTCCGGGTCGGAGATCAGCACGTTGGTGTCCAGCACGTAGGTGCGGGGCTGGTCAGCGGCGCTCGGACGGCGAGAGGCACGGGGCATTCGGGCAACACCTCGCGAATGACGGGGCCAGGGCATCACGGTACTCGGGATCTGTCCGTCTGTCCTAGCAGACATGATCGTCAGGGATGCCGCGTGTCTTGGCTGGTGTGGCCATCGCCGCGACTCGCTTGGCCAGCTCGGTGTCGCTGGTAGTGGTGCCGCCGGCCAAGTGGCGGTCGACAGCGTCAGGGTCACTTTGTTCAGCGGATGTCGATGTGGGGTGTTTCATCGTGGGGTGTTTCATCTTGGAGCAGCTAGCGTCGTGGATTGTCGCATTTGATAGGAGCAGCCCGAGATGTGCATTGCACTCGTTCTGCGTGATGGGGACGTGGTGAACGACGCCGGGTAGATTCCCCTACCCTTCCACTCCAACTGAACAACGAGGTGCGGGTGTGAGCGTTCCCTGTCCGGCTGCCGTCGTTGGTCACCTACTGGACGGTGCTCGACGACGACCTTGAAGTCGTGGCCGCGGCCGACGGCTGCCTGCGGCACGTTCGGCTGGGGCCAGCGCATGGATCGTTGACCAGTGCCGGACGCGGGCCGACGCGTTTGAGCGGGCATCTGGAGGCAATGGGAGCGGTTTTACAGGTCACACCACCGTGTCGTCGCGGGTCCCCTCCCATCCCCATCTGGCGCCGATGATTGCCCGCAGGCTGCACGAACGGCCTGCTGCCAGCTCCGACCGTCACCCGGCGTCCCCGCCCGTTCCGGCCCGTCCCGCGCGGCCAAGCGTCGGGTGGAGGGAAGACAGAGGGAATCCCGCCACCGTCAGCGACGTAGGATGGACTCGCGCCTCGGGCGGAGCTAGGCCGGACAAGCGACTTGGCAGCACCTCGGCCACTTTGGGGCTCTTGCAGCCTCGGCCGCAAGACGCCGAGCAAACTCGGGCATCCAGCCCAGGCACCAGTAGCGAATAGCGTGAGCATGCTGCCGAAGAGCATCCACGCGGGTGCCTGCTCAGGGCCTCGGCATAGTGCGGGCTTGTCTGATTGGTGATGGTCGGGCGAGTGGGCCGGGGTGGAGCAGAGCGGGAGCGGTTCCTGGCGATCATGTGGGTTGTCCGAAGCCATGGTCAGGAGGGAAGCCCGTGCCTGCCCTTCTGCGCGCGTTCTGCCCGGGCCGGACTGCGCGGAGCGATCGTCGGGGTAGCGATGCCGGCGTGGCGCCAAAGTACGGGTTGACATATATTACAGTCGCACGTATGATACGGTGCCATGAAGGAAACGGGTGGTCGGCAGGGTTCGCAGGGCTCTCGAAGCAGCCTGCTGGACCGGTTCATGCGCGCCCAGCCCGCCCTGCAGCGTCGACTTGCGGCGGAACTGCCCGAGGACCTGCGCGCCGAGATGGGCGCGGTGACGCTGCACCAGCTCGGTGCCCTGCACACCATCCGCCGCCGCGGCAGCGTGACCATGAGCCAGCTCGCCGATGCCCTGGGCGCAACGTCGATGAGCACGGCGACCCAGATGGGAGATCGCCTGGCGCGCCTCGGCCTGGTGCAGCGAGACCACGACGGCCAGGATCGTCGCGTGGTTCGTCTGTCCTTGACGCCACGAGCCCGCACGCTGCTCGACCGCGCGCTCGCGCTGCGGCGGCGCGCCCTGGAGCAGGCCCTGTCCAGCCTCGACGACCAGGAGCTGGCAACGCTGGTCGAACTGACCGAACGCGTCGCGGGTCCGTCGCCCTCCAGCGAGGATGTCGCATGAGTCCGGGGACAGCGGGATCTCCGCCCACGTCCCAGGCGCCCCCTGCCAACCAGGGCGAGGACGTCATCACGGTGCGTGGGCTGGTCAAGCGCTACGGTGACCTGGAGGCGGTGCACGGCATTGATCTGGACGTTGGTCGCGGGGAGATCTTCGGGTTCCTCGGTCCCAACGGCGCAGGCAAGACAACGACCATCTCCGTGCTCTGCACGCTGGCCGAGGCGTCCGCAGGCACCGCGATCGTCGCCGGCCGCGACGTAGCCACCGACCCCGACGAGGTGCGGGCCCGCATCGGGCTGGTGTTCCAGGACCCCTCGCTGGACGATCAGCTCACCGCGCGCGAGAACCTGCTGTTTCACGCCAGGGTCTACGGCGTTCCCCGCGCGGCGCGGCGCCAGCGCATCGGCACCTGCCTTGAGACCGTCGGCCTGACGGATCGAGCCGACGCCGCGGTGAAGACGTTCTCCGGCGGCATGAAGCGCCGCCTGGAGGTCGCCCGCGGCATCCTCCACGCTCCCGAGGTCCTCTTCCTCGACGAGCCGACCCAGGGGCTCGACCCGCAGACCAGGGCGCGGGTGTGGGATCACCTGCGCGTGGTGCGCGCCCGGACCCGCACCACCATCTTCATGACCACGCACTACATGGAGGAGGCTGAGTGGTGCGATCGCATCGCGATCATCGACCACGGGCGCATCGTTGCCCTGGGTACGCCTGAGGAGCTCAAGGCGCAGGTGGGTGGCGACGTGGTGGTGCTTGGCACCGACGACAACGTCCGGGCGACCGCGGAGGTCATGGAGCGCTTCGGCCTGGAGGCCCTGCAGGACAACGGGACGCTCCGTATCGAGGTTCCCGATGGGGCGGAGTTCGTGCCCCAGATTGTCCGGTCCCTGTCGGTGACGGTGAAGACCGCGACCGTGCGCCGACCCAGCCTCGACGACGTCTTCCTGAAGCTCACCGGCCGGGCGATTCGCGATGAGCGCGCCGACGGCCGGGCGCAGCTGCGCGTGTTCGCCCAGCGTCGAGGAGGACGCCGATGAGCCTCGCGGCACCCGCCGGGTCGACGCCCACGGCGCCCGCTTCGCCAGCGACGCGTCCCGCCCACGTGCGGGTGTCCTTCATCCAGGCGATCTTGGTGATTTGGCACCGGGAGGTCATTCGCTTCGCGCGTGATCGCACGCGCCTGCTCGTCTCGCTGGCCCAACCCCTGCTGTACCTGCTCATCTTTGGGGTCGGTCTCAGCGCCTCGCTGGGGGGTGGCCTGGGCCTGCCTCCCGGGGTCACCTACCTGCAGTACCTGTATCCGGGGGTCCTGGGGATGGCGGTGCTGTTCACCGCCATGTTCAGCGCCATGTCGGTGGTATGGGACCGTGAGTTCGGCTTCCTGCGCGAGATCCTCGTCGCTCCGATCAGACGATCCGCGGTGGCCGTCGGCAAGGCGCTGGGAGGAGCCACCCAAGCGATGGTGCAGGGCATTCTGCTGCTCGTCTTCGCCCCGGTCGTTGGGGTCAAGCTGAGCCTGGTGGGCGTGCTGGAGCTGGTGCCGTTGCTGTTCGTCCTCGCCTTCGCGCTGACCAGCCTCGGCGTCGCCCTGGCCTCACGGATGAGGTCCCTGCAGGCGTTCCAGACCGTGATGACGTTCCTAGTGCTGCCGATGTTCTTTCTCAGCGGGGCGCTGTACCCGCTGCGCAATCTGCCCGGATGGATGACCGTACTCACACGGTTGGACCCGGTCGCCTACGGGATGGCGCCGATTCGTGACGCCGTCCTTGATGGCGCGGGCGTGCCTGCCGCGGTGCTCGACAGGTTTACCGGCATCACCATCGGCAGCTACACCATGCCGGCGACCCTCGACGTCGCGGTCCTGCTGGCGTTCGGGGCAGTCTTCCTCGGCATTGCGATGCGGGTGCTACGCCGACGAGGGTGACCAACAGAGCCCAGCGTGCAGGGCCTCGGCAAGTGCCAGACTGTCGCTTTCACGGGCTTGTGATGCCAAGCAGTGGCAGGACTCGGGTGGCGTCGCGGGCGTAGTAGCGCAGCGCGGCGGCGATGTTGCGGTGGCCGTGGGCGCGCAGGATGCCGATGGCGAGTGACGAGGACCCCGGTGCGGCGTTGACGGTTCCTGAGCCGGTGAGGCTTGGGATCATGGTCGCTCCCCAGACCCGTGGAGGGTTGGTTGAGCGACAAGCGCACCTACCGGCAGTTCACCCCGGAGCAGAAGGCCGAGGTCGTCCTGGCCGGCCTGCGAGGCGACCGCAGCGTCCGTGACGTGTGCCGCGAGTACCAGATCGCTGAGACGCTGTACTACCAGTGGCGCGAGCGGCTGCTGGACGGCGGCAAGACGCCCTGGCCAATCCGCGCGAGAAGACGCCGGAGCAGGCCGAGATCGAGCAGCTTCGGCGAAGGGTCGGCCAGCTCGAGCGGGCCCTGGGTCGGAAGACCTACGAGCTGGAGGTCGCGGGGGAACGCTCGCGGGACTGGGAGTGAGCGTGCGCGTCGCCCGGTCCCGCGCTGTGGTTGCCGCTGGCTACCGGGCGGCTGTCGTGGCGCGCGTTGCAGGCGTTTCCCGCCAGGCGCTGTACCGGCGCCCTGGCCGTCGACCAGTCGACGCTGGACCCGGAGCGCCGCCGGCGGCCAGGGTTCTTCCGCGTCACCCGCCCCGACGCGCTGTGGCACCTGGACATGACCAAGGTCTGGACCGCGCAGCATGGCTGGGTCTACCTGCACGCCATCATCGACTGCTGCACCCGTGAGCTCGTGAGCTGGTCGCTGGAGCTGCGCTGCCGCGACGACGAGGCCATCGCCTGCGTCGAGGCGGCGGTCGTGGCCCGCGGGGTGCGGCCCGGCCAGCTCACGCTGGGCACGGACAATGGCAGCCAGTTCACCTCTCGCGACTTCCGCCGCTACCTGTCGGCCCGCGGCGTGGCGCACCGCCGCGGCGGCTACCGGGACCCGGAGTCGCAGGCGTTCATCGAGTCGTGGTTCGGGCAGTTCAAGAAGCGCCTGGCCTGGCGCTCGCAGTGGGAGTCGCTGGACCAGGCGAGAAAGGAGATCACCGACTACGTCGAGGCCTACCACCAGCGGCCCCACTCCGGGCTGGCCTACCTGACCCCAGCCGAGGTCGCCGCTACTTGGCGGCCCGACCCCGACGTCCTACAAACCCGAGCGACCTGACCCGTCAACTGCGGCGGGGTCCACGTCAGTGACGTCCCGCGGCGTGGTGTAAGAGCGTCATGCCGTGCGGGTCAGCGTCGGGAGTCTATGCGGGCAGAAGCTGGGCGGGCGCCACCTCCCTGGTCGCCTGGGTGAGCAGGGCCATGGAACCCTCGGACAGGTAGCGGCGGTCGGTGACCTGCCACTCGTCGTGGGCCTCGACCAGCACCGCGCCGGCAAGCCTGAGCAGCGCCCCGGGGTTGGGGAACACGCCGACGACGTCGGTGCGGCGCTTGATCTCCTTATTCAGGCGTTCCAGCGGGTTGGTGGACCAGACCTTCTTCCAGTGGCTGACCGGGAAGGAGGTGAACGCCAGCACCTCCTCGGCGTTGTCGCGCAGCATCGCCTCGAGGGCGGGGAACTGCCGGCCCAGCATCCCGGCGACGACGTCGAGCTGCTCTGCGACGTGGGCAGCATCGGGCTGGGCAAAGATCGTGCGGACCGCCGCGGCGACCATCTCCGCCGAGCCCTTGGGCACGCGGGCGAGCATGTTCCTGAGGAAGTGGACCCGGCAGCGCTGCACCGCCGCGCCCGCCATGACCGCCTGGACGGCCTGGCGCAGGCCAAGGTGAGCATCGGCGATGACCAGCTGCACCCCGGCGAGTCCACGGGCCTTGAGGGAGCGCAGGAACGCCGTCCAGAAGGCCCCGTCTTCGGAGTCGCCGACGGCGAAGCCGAGGACCTCGCGGCGGCCGTCACCGCAGACGCCGGTGGCGACCACCACGGCCTGGGAGACCACGCGGCGGTTGACGCGGGCCTTGCGGTAGTTGGGTGGGCCCGGGGCGCGGTGCTGGCCTTTCGGACCGGTCCGTTTCCCCGGGCCTCCCGCCGAACCGGACGTGCGAGTTTCCCCGCATCCGGCTCTCCGCGAGTCCTGGTCATCGGGTGTCGTTGACGCGTTGAGGTGCCGGTTCGGTCCACGGTGAGGGAATGCGGGCCGCCCGGTAGCGGTAGCGGGTGACCACGACCGCGCTGGGGTCGACCAGGGTGACCTCTCCGTCCGTCGGCCACCACCTGGGGAGGTAGTGGCGACGAAGCCACCGCCAGCTCGCATGGGGATGCTTGCGGCGCAGCCAGCAGGCCACCCGCCGCCAGACAAAGGCGCGCAGGTAGCTGAAGGTGCGCTTGGACACCCCGTGCTTGAAGTAGCTGGTCCAGCCCCGTAGCACCAGGTTGAGTCGGTGCAGCAGGACGGCGAGCGGCTGGTTCCTGTCCTGCCGCGACAGCGCTCGTAGCTTCGCCTTGACCGCCGCCAGGGCCTTGCGGGCGGGGTAGGTGTAGACGTAGCGCTTGGCGGTGCCCCGCTTTGGGTGTCGCTGGATGCG
>DASUZB010000167.1:0-17335 GCA_036377075.1 Actinomycetes bacterium
ACCGGGCGGCAGTGGCCGGACGCCGGGCGGCAACGGCCGCACGCCGGGCGGGAGCTGACGGCCACCCTGGCCCGGCTGGCCGGGGCGCTGACCGGGCTGCGCCGGACGGCCCTGGCCCGGCTGCGCCGGGCGTGCCTGCCCTGGCTGCGCCTGCCTGGGTCGGGCCGGCTGGGCCGGGCGGGTACCGCCGGACGGCGCCGCCTTGGCCGCCGAGCCCGACGCCGCCGGCCGCGAGCCGCGGTCACCGCCCTTGGCCGAGGACCGCAGGCGCGCGGCGACGTCCGGCGACACCGTCGAGGAGTGGCTCTTCACCTCCACGCCCATGGAGGACAGCCTGGACAGGAGGTCCTTGGACGGGACCCCCAGCTCTTTGGCGAGTTCGTAGATGCGCGGGTTGCTCAACCAGTTCTCACTTCCTCTTGCTCACTCGACCGGGGGCGTTGCCGCCCGGACGCCTCCTTGGTGGTCTCCCCGGCCGGGTAGGCCGCGCCTACGGCGTCGCGCAGGGCGTTGAGGGCGGCGTCCACGCCTGGCGCGCCCGCCGCCTTCAACGCCCGCTGCACGCTGCGCCGCTGGGACGCCCTGGTCGTGCAGACCGGGTCTCCGCACAGGTAGGCACCACGGCCGGGCGCCTTCCCGCTCGGGTCGTACCTGATCACGCCGTCGGGGGAACGCACCAGCCGGTGGAGCGTGCGCTTGTCCGCCGAGACGCGGCACACCACGCAGGAGCGCCGGGGCGCCGCCCGCCCGGTCGACCCGGGACGGCCGGCCCTGGAGGACCCGCGCACCATCAGCCTATGCCTCCTCAACAACTTCACGAACCCTGTCCGACATTCCCAGCTTGCCCCGTACCAGGATGCGCGGCCACCTTGCCCGGCGACCCCGCCGTCCGTCCTGCCTGGCCCTGCCGCTTCGCCTCGGCCGCCTGCGTCTCGCTGCGGATGTCGATGCGCCAGCCGGTGAGCCGGTTCGCCAGGCGGGCGTTCTGCCCCTCCTTGCCGATCGCGAGCGAGAGCTGGTAGTCGGGCACGATCACGTGGGCGGTGCGCTCCTCCTCGTCGATCTGCACGCTCTTGACCTTGGCGGGCGAGAGCGCCTCGGCGACGAACTGGCCCGGGTCGTCGGAGTACAGGACGATGTCGATCTTCTCGCCCCGCAGCTCGTTGACCACCATGCGCACGCGCGAACCGCGCGCGCCGACGCAGGCACCCTTCGGCTCCACCTTGGGGTCGTTGCTCCTCACCGCGATCTTGGTCCGGTGCCCCGGCTCCCTGGCCACGTTGGTGATCTCGACCAGGCCCTGGGCGATCTCGGGGACCTCCAGCTCGAACAGCCGCTTGATCAGGTTGGGGTGGGTGCGCGAGACCACCACCCGCAGGCCGCGGGCGGAGCGGACCACGTCGGTGACGTACACCTTGAGCCGGTCGTTGTGCTGGTAGTGCTCGCTGGGGACCTGCTCGGCGTGGGGCAGGTCGGCCTCGACCCTGCCGAGGTCGACGGTGATGTGGCGCGGGTCGCGCTGCTGCACGATCCCGGTCACGATGTCGCCGACGCGCCCCTCGTACTCGCCGAAGGTGACGTCGCGCTCGGCCTCGCGCAGCCGCTGCATGATCACCTGCTTGGCGGTGACCGCGGCGATGCGGCCGAAGTCCGAGGGGGTGTCCTCCCACTCGCGCACCACCTGCTCGTCCTCGTCGAGCTCCTGGGCGTAGACGGTGACCTCGCCCGAGTCGCGGTCGACCACCACGCGAGCGTCGTCGGGCGCGTTGGGCTGGCGCTTGTAGGCGGCGGCCAGGGCACTCTCGAGTGCGCTGATGACCGTCTCGAGCGCGATGCCCTTCTCGCGCTCGAGGTAGCGCAGCTCCTCGATGGGGATGTTCACGTCGCCGTCCTCTCCTGGCCGGTGCTGGCCGTCCGCCCCTGCAGGTTGGCTGTCACCACGGCAACACCACCGTTCCCCGCACCACCTCGGACAGCGGCACCTCCAGCCGGTCGCCGTCCACCTCGAGGGTCACCGCCCGCTCGTCGACCGCCACCACGATCCCCTGCACGGCGGCGGTGGCGTCCGAGCCGGCCTGGGCACGGGTCACGCGCACCTGGTGCCCGCGCTGGCGGCGGAAGTCCCTGGCGGTCCGCAGCGGCCGGTCCAGGCCCGGGGTGGTGACCTCGAGGACGTAGCTACCTGGCAGCGGGTCCGCCTCGTCGAGCAGCTGGGACAGCTCCTTCGAGACGCGCTCGACCACGTCCGCCCCGACCGGGTCGTCGGCGTCGAGGACCACGCTCAGCACCCGGAAACGCCCCTGGCGGCGGAGCTGCGTCTGCAGCACCTCGACCCCGTTGTCGGCAGCGACCCGCTCGGCCAGTTCCTGGACACGCGGAGGAAGCGTCACCATAGTCGGCTACCTCCTCGCGTGCTTTACGTGGTGTGTCGCCCTCTCGGTAACGGCACCGTCCGGCCTGCGGCGGAAGGGGACCCCGGACACAATTGAAGTGGGCCAACGCCCACTTCGCTCGGAAGAACGGGTGGCACCCGTCGCCAGCGGCCCACGATAGCACCCGCGGTCGCCACGCAGCAAGCCGTTTGCGGCCCTCTGCCAGCGCGTTTACCTAGGCCGATGCGACCTCGAAAGGGGTCCTGGCTGGTCTGCTGAGGCGCGCCAGCCCCGGCCGGCCGGGGCTGGCGTCAGGCCCGTTCGAGGCCGAGGGAAGGCCACTCCGCAGCCAGCAGCACGGCAAGCTCGTCGGCCTGGCGGCGCCAGCACGCGGGAACCGGTACGCCCCCGAGCGGCCCGCCGTGAGCGCCACGCGCCGGCGCGGCCCGCAGGGCCGCCGCGGCGGCCCGGTCGGCGGGCAGGACGACGGCGCCGCCCGCGCCGGCCACCCACCGGACCACCTCAGGCGCCTCGAAGCCGCCGGCGGCGTGGTTGAGCAGCAGGACGGGCGGGCGGCCACGCTCGGCGAGCAGGTCGGCCGCGGCGGCCGCGGCGCGCGGCGGGACGGCACCGGCGACGAGCACGACCTGGTCGGCGACGGCGAGAACGGCGCGAGCCCCGGCCGAGGCGCCGGGACCGCAGTCGGCCACCACGGTGGTGGCGTGCGCCGCCAGCGCGCGCACCACCTGGGTCCAGCCTCCCTCGTCCGGCGACGCGGCTCCCCGACGGGCGGGGAGGACGGCCAGCGCGCCGCGCCTCGCCAGGGCAGCGCCGAGCTCCCGGCCGGTCAGCAAGGGGTGGCCGAGCAGCGCGAGCAGCTCGTCGACGAACAGGTCGTGGACGGGCGCGAGCAGCTCGGTCAGGGAACCAGGACCGGGGCTGGCGTCGACCGCGACGGTGCGCCCCGGCCGCCCCGCGGCCAGCGCGGCGGCGAGCAGCGCGGTGACGGTGGTCGCACCGGCCCGTGGCGTGGCGCCGAGCACGCCGACGACGGCACAGCGGGCGAGCGGCGCGGCGGCCAGCGCCGCCCGCAGCCGCCGCTCGTAGGAG
The DNA here is from genome assembly GCA_036377075.1 of Actinomycetes bacterium. Lineage (GTDB taxonomy): Bacteria > Actinomycetota > CALGFH01 > CALGFH01 > CALGFH01 > DASUZB01. The sequence continues at coordinate 3,483 of DASUZB010000167.1, forward strand.
CCGTCCCGCCAGGCCCGCAGGCCACGCGCGACCGAGCGGCGCCACCCCGGCCCGCCGCAGGCGGCGCGCACGGCACGGGAGAACCGGACGGGCAGCGGCCACGGCGTGGGCAGCCCGGCCGCGGGCAGCCCACCGGGCAACCTGGGCGTCACGGCTGGCCGGTCAGGCCGTCCAGGCGGCGGCCGGTCGCGGAGGACCAGAACGGCGCCGTCGCCGATGCCGCAGTCGGCGAGCGAGCGCGCCGGCGGCAGCGGCGCCGCACCCTGGGGCGCGAGGGTGAGCTGGCCGGAGGCCGGTTCGCCACCCGCCTGCGCAGGTGGCCCCGGCACCGCCGGCTGGCCGGGCAGCGCTGCCCGCAGCCCGTCGAGCAACTCGGCGACCGGGACCTGGGCGGGCACGGCCAGGTCGGCGCCCAGCCCATCAGGGCCGACCACGGTGACCAGCGCGGTGGCGCTCAACGGTGGTCCAGCCTCGGCGCCGGCAGCCGCCGCCGGGAGCCACGCACCCGTGCCGCGGCCGGGAGCGGGTCATCGGCGCCGCCTGGGGGTGGTGCCCAGGCGACCTGGACGAGGACGTCCTCCTCGCCGGGGCGGACCAGGTGGCCGCGACCGGGCGGCTGCGGGCCGGCGCGGCGCCCGCCGAGGACGGGTCCCTCCTGGGGGTCGCCGCGCAGCACCAGCCCGGCGGTGCCGAGCTCGCGGACCCGCTGGAACAGCGGCTCGAACGAGGTCCGGGCGGTGCCGCTCACCGGCCGGGCGAGGACCAGGTGGAAGCCGAGCTCGCGGCCGCGGCCGAGCATGTCGGCGAGGGGTGCCAGCGGACTCCCCGCCAGGCCGAGGGTCAGGTCGTAGTCGTCGACCAGCAGCACCTGGTGGGGTCCGGCCCGGCGGTGGCCGGCGGCGAGCCGGCCGCTGGCCGGCGTCGCCGCGGACAGGCGCTCCGCCAGCAGCGCGCCGAGGCGCCCGACCAGGTCGGCGGCCAGGCCGCCGTCGCAGGCGTAGCCCGCGACCCGCGGGCCGTCCGCCAGGTCGGCCAGCGACCGGCGGTAGTCGACCAGCAGGAGCTCGACCTGGTCGGGCGGGTAGCGCTCGGACAGGCCCCTGGCGAGCAGGCGCAACAGGCCGGTCTTGCCGCAGCCGCCGTCGCCCAGGACGAGGAAGTGCGGCCAGCGCCCGAACAGGTCGAGCCAGACCGGCGCCAGGCGCTGCTCGTCGAGCGCGAACGGAACCCCTGGAGGCTGGCCCGGCGCCGGGCGCGGCAGCTCGTCGGGGCGCACCAGCGTGGGCAGCAGGCGCAGCGGCGGAGCCGGTCGCCCGGCGACCGCCGCGGCGGTCAGCGCCCCGGCGGCATCCAAGCCGGTGGTTGCGGCCACCCGTGGCAGGGCGGCCTGGAACTGCAGGCCGGCGGCGGTGAGGCCGCGGCCGGGCAGGGCCGGCAGCGCGGCGGCGGCCGCGCTGCCGACCTCGGACTCGACCGGGTCGTTGAGGCGCAGCTCGAGGCGGCCGCCGACGTCGTCGCGCATGGCCAGGCGCAGGTCGGCCCAGCGGTTGGCGGTCACCACCACGTGCACGCCGTAGTGGAGGCCGCCGGCGACCAGCTCGCCGATCCCTGCCTCGAGGTCGTCGCCCAGCCGGCGCAACCGCGCCCAGTTGTCGACCACGAGGAAGACCTCGCCGTACCCGGACGCTCGATCCACCGGGGGGCTACCGCTCGGCTGTGCGTGGCCACCCACCTCCTGGGCTCCGGCCTCGCTCTTGAGCCCCCCGGACCCCCCGACGCCGGCGCGGTGCCGGTGCCAGGCGGCGATGCCGTCGAGGCCGTCGCGGCGGAACTCGGCCTCGCGCTCCGCCACCAGCCCACGCAGCTCGCGCACCAGGCGCCGGGCACGGTCGGCCTCGCCCGTGGCGCACACCGCCCCCAGGTGCGGCAGGCGGCCGAGCTGGTGGAGCAGGCCGCCGCCGAGGTCGATGGCGTAGACCTGCACGTCCTCCGGCCGGTGGCTGAGCGCGAGGCCGGCGATCAGGGTGCACAGCAGCGTGCTCTTGCCGCTGCGCGGCGCCCCGACCACGGCCAGGTGCCCGGCCGCGGCGGAGAAGTCGAGCAGCAGCGGCTCCTGTGCCTGCGCCAGCGGCCGGTCGAGCACGCCGACCGGGACCCGCAGCCAGCCCGCCGCACCCGGGGTGGCCGGACCCACGCCACCGAGCACCTGGTCCAGCGTGACCACGGCGGGCAGCGGCGGCAGCCAGACCTGGTGCACGCCCCGTCCCGTCCGCGCACCCTCGGCCGCCAGGGCGGCCACCGCCGCCTCCATGTCGCTGGCGGGACCGGTCGGCGCATCCCCGCCACCGGCACCTGGTGCCGCCACCACCACCGTGCCGGCACCACCCTCTTGGACCAGCTCGGCGGCACGGCCCCCGCCGTCTGGGCCGGGCGGGTGGCGAGCCCCTGCCACCCGGGCCGGGCGGCGGGCGGCGGCGCCGAGCGGGTCGAAGGGGACGATCGCGGGCGCGCCCGGCTCCGGCCGGCGCGGAGGGGCGCCCACCAGGGCGGCCCTGAAGCGGTGGTAGGCGGTGCTGTCCACCTTGAGCCAGGCGAGGCCGGGCGAGGCCGGGAGGTGGTAGGCGTCGGCCGTGCCGAGCACGGCCAGCGACTCTGCGGCGGTGAAGGTCCGCAGGCAGATGCGGTAGCGGAGGTGGCCCTCGAGGCCGCGGACGCGGCCCTCGTCGAGCCGCTGGGAGGCGAGCACGAGCTGGACGCCGAGGCTGCGGCCCACGCGGCCGACGGCAACGAACAGGTCCAGGAAGTCGGGATGGCTGGCGAGCAGCTCGCCGAACTCGTCGACCACTACCAGCAGGTACGGCAGCGCCGGGAGGGCCGCGCCGGCGGCCCGCCTGGCCTGGTAGTGCCGGATGCCGTCGAGGTCTCCGGCCTGGCGCAGCAGGCGCTGGCGGCGCTGCAGCTCGCCCTGGAGCGCGGCGCGGACGCGCTCGACCATGGTGGGCTCGTCCTGCAGGTTGGTGACCAGGCCGGCGCAGTGGGGAAGGCGGGCGAGGGCGGCGAAGGCGGCGCCGCCCTTGAAGTCCACCAGCACGAAGCTGAGCAGCTCGGGCGGGTGGGTGAGCGCGAGCCCGAGCACCAGGCTGCGCAGCAGCTCGCTCTTGCCGGCGCCGGTGGCGCCGACGACCAGCCCGTGCGGGCCCATGCCGCCGTCGGCCGCCTCCTTGAGGTCGAGCACCAGCGGTTCGCCACCGGCGCCGGCGCCGAGGGGGACGCGCAGCAGCTCCGGGTGCGGCCGGGGCCGCCAGCCGACGCCGGCGTCGGCGAGGTCCACCCGGCCGTCCCCCAGTAGGTCGAGCAGCCGGACCTCGTCCGGCGGGGTGGCTCGGCCGCCGCGGGACTCCAGCCGCAGCGGCGCCAGGCGCCTGGCGATCGCCTCGCAGAGCGCCTGCCCGCCCTGGTCGGCGACGATGCCGCCGAGGCGGCGGCCGTGCGGCCCTGCCTCCTGGACGTCGAGGCGGCCACCTGGCGAGACGCGCAGGCGGGCGCCCAGCTCGGCGGGCTCGTCCTCGCACCCTTCGGCGAGGCAGAGGACGGTCGCGCCGAGCTGCGCGGCGCCGGCGAGCAGCTCGCGCACGGCGGGCCGGCGGGCGAGGTCGCCCCGCCGCGAGAAGCCGTCGAGCACCACCACCAGGTGCGGGCCGGCCACCCCAGCGAGGCTGTGGGGCCGGGGCTTGCCCAGGCGCTGGGCCGGCTGCCCGCCCGGGTTCGCGTCCGGTGGCTCGCGGCCCCCTGCTCCCATCCAGGCCGGCCCGGCCCGCCTGGCGAGCCGCTCCAGCCTGGGCCGGAGCTCGGCGTCCAGTAGGGCGTCCAGGCGGGCGGGTTCCGACGTGAGCAGGCAGGCGCGCGCCGGCGGCTCCCGGGCGGCCGGGCGCGCGTGCGGCAGCCACTTGAGCCACTCCCATTCCGCCGCCCGGCCAGGGGGCGCGTAGCACAGGATGCGCAGGTCGTCCGGGGCATGGAGCACCGCGAGGTGGCACAGCAGCGCCCTGACCAGCGCGCCGGTGCGGTCCGGCTGGCCGCCGACGGCGACCACGCCGAGCCCGCGCAGGTCGACGGCGACCGGCATGCCCGCCAGCGTGCGGGCGCCCGCCACCAGCGCCTCGGCCGCGGCGAACAGCTCGGGGTCGTGGTCGGCGAGCGGGCCGCCGGACTCGAGCCGGACCGGGCAGGCGAGCGGCACCGGTCCGCGTCCGAGGCGGGCGCGGATGAAGTCGCCGTCGCCCGGGCGCCGCTCCCACAGGCGCGCCGGCCGGCCGGCGAGGGCGAGCAGGCGCTCCGGCTCCGGCAGGAGGAACCCGGCCGCCTCGCGCTGCACGGTCGCCACCTCATCCAGGCGGGCGCGGACGGCGTCCAGGTGGGCGCGGTAGCGGGCGCCGGTGCGGCGCCTGGCCCGCAGCTCGCCACGGCGCAGCCAGAGTCCGGCGGCGGCGGAGGCGAGCACCGTGCCCGCCACCAGCGCCACGGCAAGGAACGAACGGCGCCCGGGGAGGAGCAGCAGGAGGCCGACCGAGCCGGCGCTGCCGGCCAGCGGGAGAAGCTGGGACAACCAGCCGGTGCCCGGCGTCGCCGGCTGGGCCGGCGGGGTGGCCACCACCACCTCGTCGACGGGAGGCGGCCGTGGATAGGCCCTGGCCGGGCGGTAGAAGGTGAAGGTCTGCGGCGGCACCGGCGCACGCTACCGCCTGGGCATGCGCCGACCACCCCGCCGCGGCGCACCTGTGGACGACCCTTCTACGGCAGCATCACCGTCTGGAAGTCGAAGGGCAGGCGGCGGAAGCCGAGGCGCTCGTAGAGCGCCACCGCCGGGCGGTTGAAGTCGTTCACGTACAGGGACAGCGTGGGGTGGCGCTCGAAGGCGAGCGCGCAGCAGGCCGCCATGGCCCGCGTGCCCACGCCGCGGCCGCGTAGCTCGGGCGGGACGTAGACGCCCTGGATCTGGGCGCCGTGGTCGCTGGCGCAGCCCACGTCCATCTTGAACACCAGGTCGCCGCCGTGCTCGTAGACGTAGGTCCAGCCGCGGTCGGTCAGCACCCTGACGCGGCGGCGGTAGCCGCTGGGGTCGCGCGCCAGCGGGTCCTCGCCCATCTCCTCCAGGTACATGGCGGCCGACAGCCGCAGCACCCGCTCCTCGTCGCCGCGGCGGGCCAGCCGCGCCCGCCCTGCCCGGCCGAGGCGGGGTACCCCGACCAGGTCGTCCGGCGTGAGGGCGTAGACGAACTGCCGCTCGCGGACCTCCCGTGGCGCCGGGTAGGAGCTGGCAACCAGGTTCCAGAGGCGCTCGGTGGAGCGCCGCTCCCCCACCAGCATCCGGGTCGGCCCCGGACCGGACGCGAGCGACGCGAACTGGTCGCAGACCTCCAGCTCGTCGACGGCCGGGACGAGGTTCGGGCCCAGGTGGAGCACGCCCCGTAGCCGCTCGCTCCGGTCGAACGCGCCCCACAGCGGGCTCCAGCCGACCGGGCCGAGCACGCCGTCGCTGACGATGCGGCTGGCGATGAACAGGTCCCGTACCGGCTCGTGGGCGAGGAAGTCGAGCGCGGCGCGGGTGTCGCCGCGGCCGAGGGCGCGCACCTCGAACGCGGCCGACCAGGCCGCCTCGCGCCTCGACCACGCCGATCGCATCGCCCCCGCTCCCCCTTTCCGTCCCGGGGACTACCGCTACGGCCGGACGACCACCGGCTGGCCGGGGCCGGCCCCATCCGCCCGCAGCTCGTCCGCGAGCATCTTCGCCTCGTGGAGCAGGGCGTCGACGATCTCCTCCTCCGGCACGGTGCGGATCACCTGGCCGCGGCGGAAGATCTGCCCCTTGCCCTTGCCCGAGGCCACCCCGACGTCCGCCTCGCGGGCCTCGCCCGGCCCGTTGACGATGCAGCCCATGACCGCCACCCGCATCGGCGCGTCGATCTCCGCCATGCGCTCCTCGACGGCGTTGGCCAGGGAGAACACGTCGACCTCCGCGCGCCCGCACGAGGGGCAGGCGACCAGGTCGAGCTTCTTGGGGCGCAGCCCGAGGGCGCCGAGGATGGCGTTGCCCGCCTTGACCTCCTCGATCGGCGGGGCGGTGAGCGAGACCCTGATGGTGTCGCCGATGCCCTCGGCGAGCAGGGCGCCGATGCCCACCGCGGACTTGACGATCCCGTCGCGCGGCGTGCCGGCCTCGGTCACGCCCAGGTGCAGCGGGTAGTCGCAGCGCGCGGCGAGCAGCCGGTAGGCGGCGATCATCACCGCGGGGTTCTGGTGCTTGACGGAGATCTTCACGTCGCCGAAGCCGACCGACTCGAGGATGCCGACCTCGAACATGGCCGACTCGACCAGCGCCTCCGCGGTGGGGCCGCCGTGCTTGGCGAGGATCTCCTTCTGCAGCGAGCCGGCGTTGACGCCGACCCGGATGGGCACGCCGCGGACGGCCGCCTCCTGGGCGATCAGCTTGACCTTGTCGTGCTTCTTGATATTGCCGGGATTGATGCGAACCCCCGCACACCCGGCCTCGAGCGCGGCCATCGCGTACTTCCACTGGAAGTGGATGTCGGCCACCACCGGGATGGTGGACTTGGCGGCGATCGCGGGCAGGGCGGCGGCGTCGTCGGTGTCCGGTACCGCCACCCGCACGATGTCGCAGCCGGTCGTCGCCAGCTCGGCGATCTGCTGCAGGGTGCCGTTGACGTCGGCGGTCTTGGTGATGGTCATCGACTGCACGCTGATCGGTGCGCCGCCGCCGACGGGGACCTTGCCGACGTTGATCCGGCGCGAGCGACGCCGGCCCGTCCCGGCGGCAAGGTCGGTCAGCTCGAGCGGGAAGGCCACGGAAGGCAGCTCCTTTGCGTCACTTGAAGGGGTTGGCGATCGGGTTGGTGATGTCCAGCCAGACCAGCCCGACCGTGAGCATCAGCAGCAGGCCGACGATGACCGCCGCGATCGGGGCGACCTTGCGCAGGTCGACCATGCGGCCGGTCAGCTTCTCCCAGGCCACGAAGCCGAGGTAGCCGCCGTCCATCGGCGGGATCGGCAGCAGGTTGAACAGGCCGACGAAGACGTTGAACTGGATCAGCAGGAGCAGGAAGGCGACCCACTCGTTGGCCGCGACCGCCTCGCCGGCGAAGCGGGCGATGCCGATGATCCCGACCGGGCCGCCGCTGGTGTCCCCGCCGCCGCCCCCGCCGGAGGGGGCGGCGCCGGACGGCGGCCTCAGCCGGTCGGAGAGCCCCGGGATGATCTGGCTGAGGCCCTTGACCGAGCCGGTGGTCGCCGCCCAGAAGAGCCGTCCGGTCTCGCCGGCGCCCTCGACCGGCCCGAAGCGGCGCTTCTCGAGCGTGCCCCGGACGCCGAGGAAACCGCGGACCTGGCCGCCGTCGCGCACCGGCACGGGCACGAGGCTGGTCTGGTGGCGCTGGCCGTCGCGCACGTAGACCAGCCGCACCGAGTGGCCGGCGGTGCCCGCGAAGGCGCCGCGCAGCGCCTCGAAGTCGTCGACCGCGTGCCCGTCGACCTCGACGATGCGGTCGCCGGCGCGCAGGCCCGCCGCCGCCGCGGGGGCCTTGCTGCCGTTCGGGGCGGTCGCCACCACCTCGCCGATCCGGTTGGTGTTGACCTGCAGGCCGATCGCGACCAGCAGGGCGTAGATCAGCACCAGGGCGACCACGAAGTGGGTGATCGAGCCGGCGGCGAGGACGATCGCCCGCTGCCAGGCCGGCTTGGAGTAGAACATCCGCTCGACGCCAGCAGGCTGCAGCGCGCCAGCCCCCGGGGTCGGGTCGGGGGCGGGCTTCTCCGGTTGCGGCCGCTCGGCGGTGGCGGTTCCAGCTGGCTGCGGCGCGTTCGCCCCGCGGCGCGGCCGCCGTTCCACCTCGAGGAAGCTGCCCTCGCCCTCGTGCGGGCTCATCCCGGCGATCTTGCAGAAGCCACCGAGCGGCAGCGCCTTGATGCCGTACTCGGTCTCGCCGCGGGTGGTCGACCACAGGGTGCGGCCGAAGCCGATGAAGAAGCGCTCGACCTTCATGCCGAACAGCTTGGCGGTGGCGAAGTGGCCACCCTCGTGGAACAGGATGGCCAGCATCAAGGCCAAGACGAACAGCAGAATGCCGAGCACGTTATCCATTGGCTCTCCCGGTGACGGACAGGTCATCGACCAGTGTACGGGCCAGCTCGCGGGACCACTGCTCGGCGGCGAGCACGGCCTCGAGGTCCAGCTCGGGGGGGTGCTCGTGGGCGTCGAGGACGCGGGTGACGACCTCGGCGATGCCGGGGAACGGCAGGCGCCCGGCCACGAACGCGCCCACCGCCTCCTCGTTGGCCGCGTTCAGCACCGCCGGCGCGGTACCGCCGGCGCGGCCCGCCGCCACCGCCAGGTCGAGCAGCGGGAAGGTGGCCCGGTCGACCGGGGCGAACTCCAGGGTGAGGGCGCGCGACCAGTCGAGCCGGGCGACCGGCACCTCCGACCGCTCCGGCCAGCCGAGCGCGAGCCCGATCGGCAGGCGCATGTCGGGCAGGGAGAGCTGCGCGATGGTGGCGCCGTCGCGGAACTCCACCATGGCGTGCACCAGGCTCTGCGGGTGGACGACCACCTCGATGCGGTCGAAGGGCAGGCCGAACAGCAGGTGCGCCTCGATCACCTCGAGGCCCTTGTTCATCAGCGTGGCCGAGTTGATGGTGATGACCGGTCCCATGTCCCAGGTCGGGTGGGCCAGCGCCTCCTCGGGCGTGACGCCGGCCAGCTCTTCCGGCCGGCGGCCGCGGAACGGCCCGCCCGAGGCGGTGACGACCAGCCGGGCCACCTCCTCGGCGCGGCCGCCGCGCAGGCACTGGGCGAGGCCGGAGTGCTCGGAGTCGACCGGGACGATCTGGCCGGGACGCGCCAGCCGGGTGACCAGCTCTCCCCCGACGATCAGGCTCTCCTTGTTGGCCAGGGCGAGGCGCCGGCCCGCCGCCAGGGCGCGCAACGTGGGGGCCAGCCCCACCGACCCGGTGATGCCGTTCAGCACGACCTCGGCGCCCTCGGCGGCGGCCAGCTCGGCGACCGCCTCGGGGCCGACCTCGAGGCGGCAGCCGGCCGGCAGCTCGCGGGCGAGGGCCGCCGCCTCGGCGGCCTCGACCAGGGCCACCGCCGGCGGGCGGAACTCCCGCGCCTGGGCGGCCAGCTTCCCGGCGGAGCGCCGGGCGGCGAGGGCGACCACCCGGAAGCGGCTCCCCGCCGCGCGCACCACCTCCAGCGCCTGCACCCCGATGGAGCCGGTCGACCCGAGCACGGCGACGCCGGCCCCGCTCATGCCGGCCGCCCTGGGGGCTCAGGAGCGAGGCCGGAACCCAGGTCGCCGGTACCTGCCTGGAGCCGAGCGGTAGCCCCCCGGTCTACGAACGCGCCGGCGAGCGGCAGCGAGCGGCCGGGACGGCCGCTCGCGGTGCGGAGCTGGCCGCAGGCGGCGTCGATGCCCACCCCGCGGGTGGCGCGGATGCTGACCGGCACGCCGGTGGCCGCGACCGCGTCGCGGAAGCGCCGCGTGGCAGTGCGGGAGCTGGGCGCGAAGCCGCTGCCAGGGGTCGGGTTGTAGGGGATCAGGTTGACGTGGGCCGCGTGCCCGCCCGAGCCGGGGACGCGCAGCGGCGCGAGCAGGCGGCCGAGGCGCCGGCCCTGCTCCGGGTCGTCGTTGACGCCGCCCATCAGGGCGTACTCGAACGACACCCGGCGGCGGGTCGCCCGCACGTAGTCCTCGACCGTGCCGAGCAGCTCGGCGACCGGCCAGGTCCGGTTGAGCGGCACCAACCGGCTGCGCAGCTCGTCGTCGGCGGCGTGGAGGGAGACCGCGAGGTTGAGGGCGAGCGGCTCGGTGGCGGCGCGGCGGATCCCCGGGACCAGGCCGACGGTGGAGATCGTCAGGGCCCTGGCCGACAGGCCGAGGCCCTGGTGCAGCCGCCAGGCGGCGCCCCAGGTGGCCGCCGGGTTGGCGAACGGCTCGCCCATGCCCATGAAGACCACGTTGGTGACGTGGTCGGGCGCGTCCGCGCGCGGGCGCAGGCCGGGCAGCAGCGCCCAGACCCGGGCGACCTGCTCGACCACCTCGCCGGCGGAGAGGTTGCGGGTGAAGCCGAACTGCCCGGTGGCGCAGAAGGTGCAGCCCATGGCGCAGCCGGCCTGGGTCGAGATGCACACCGTGGCGCGGCCGACCGGACCGCCTTCCCAGTCGTCCGGGTCATGGTCCTCCCGGGAGGCGGGCAGCGCCCTGCCCGGCGGCGGGTAGAACATCAGCACCGACTCGACGCTGTCCCCGCCGGCGAGGCGGAACAGGAACTTGTGGGTCCAGCCGCCGTCGCCGGACTGGTGCCTGGTGAGGCCGAGGCCGCTGCCGGCGAGCCGCTCGGCCAGCCGGCGGCGGAAGCCGTCGGGCAGGTCGGTCATGGCCAGCGGGTCGAGCACGTGCCGGCGGTCGAGCCAGTGGCCCAGCTGGCGGCTCCGGTAGGCCGGCTCCCCGGCCTCCTCGACCAGGGCGGCCAACTCCGCCGCGCCCAGGTCGTAGAGGGAGCGCGGCGCGGTCACGAGCGTTCGACCAGGGAGAACAGCGCCAGGACGTAGTACAGCGCCGGCGCCATCACCAGCAGGGCGTCGATGCGGTCGAGCATGCCGCCGTGCCCGGGCAGGATCGAGCCCATGTCCTTGACGTCGAGGTCGCGCTTGAGCATCGACTCCGAGAGGTCGCCGAGCGGCGCCGCCACGCAGGCCACCGCGGCGAGGGTGAGCCCGGGCCCGAGCGTCCACGGCGGCCACATCGGCAGCACGAAGGCGCCCACGGCCAGGGTGAGCACGCTGGCGCCGGCCGCGCCCTCCCAGGACTTGCGCGGCGAGACGCTCGGGGCCATCAGGTGGCGGCCGAAGATCACCCCGGCCGCGAAGGCGGTGGTGTCGTACACCACCACCAGCAGGGCGTAGCCGGTCAGCGCGCCCACGTAGTGCTCGGCCCTGGCCACCACCAGGGACAGGTGGGCGGCGAGGAACGGCAGGTAGAGCACGGTGAAGACGGTGGCGGCGAGGTTGCGGGCGACCTCGGTGCGGCGGCGGTCGAGCAGGTACCAGGCGAACCCGGCGAGCACCGTCAGCATCATCCCGAAGGAGAGCGCCGCCGGCCCCTCGAGGTAGGCGCCGACGACCAGCAGCACCGCCATCGGGAAGACGACCGCGGGGGCGGGGCGGATGGACCGCGCCCGCAGCGCGGTGTTCAGCTCGACGAGGGCGAGCAGCACGATGGCGAGCACGCAGACGACGAACACCGGGCGGGACAGCAGCAGCGCGGCCAGGAGCAGCACGGCGAGGCCGACGCCGGTGGCGATCGCCAGTGGCAGGTTGCGCCCCGTACGGCGCCTGGGCCGTGGCACCGGCGTCCCGGCCGGGTCGAGCGGTGGGCTCTCAGCCACCCCGCCGCCACCTCGTTCGCATGCCGCCCACCTCGCCGCTCAGACTTCGAGCAGCTCGCGCTCCTTGTGCTGGAGCATGGTGTCGACCTCGCCGACGTACTTGTCGGTGAGCCCCTGCAGGCGCTGCTCCGCCCGGCGCAATTCGTCCTGGGAGATCTCGCCGTCCTTCTCCATCCGCTCCATGGCGTCCTTCTCGTGGCGGCGGACGTTGCGGATGGCGGTGCGCGCCTCCTCGGCCCGGTGCTTGGTCAGCTTGACGTACTCCTTGCGCCGCTCCTCGGTGAGCGGCGGGAAGGCCAGCCGGATCACCTGGCCGTCGTTGGCGGGGTTGATGCCGAGGTCGGAGTTGCGGATCGCCTTCTCGATGCCGGCGCTGGCGTTGCGGTCGTAGGGGGACACCACCAGCAGGCGCGCCTCCGGTGCCGAGATCGAGGCGAGCTGCTGCAGGGGCGTCGGCGTGCCGTAGTAGTCCACCATGAGCCGGTTGAGCAGGGCGGGGTTGGCGCGGCCGGTGCGGATGCCGCTGAACTCCTCCTTGGCCACGTCGATGGCCTTGCGCATCTTGCCCTCGGCTTCCTTGAGGATGTCGTCGATCATGCCTGGTCCCCTTCTGCGTCCTGGCGGTCGGCGTTCCCGTTCGGCGGCGGGCTCGAGATCGAGCCGACCACCGTCCCGATCGGCTCCCCGCACACCGCCCTCCGGATGTTGCCCTCGGTGAGCAGGTCGAACACGATGATGGGCAGATCGTTGTCCTTGCACAGCGACAGCGCGGTAGTGTCCATCACCTTGAGCTCGCGCCTGATCGCCTCCAGGTAGTCCAGGCGGGAGAACTTCCGCGCCGACGGGTCCTTCTTGGGATCGGCGTCGTAGACGCCGTCCACCCCGTTCTTGGCCATCAGGATCGCCTCGGCACCGATCTCGAGGGCGCGCTGGGCGGCGGTGGTGTCGGTCGAGAAGTACGGCGTGCCCATGCCGGCCCCGAAGATCACGATGCGGCCCTTCTCCAGGTGGCGCATGGCCCGCCGGGGGATGTACGGCTCGGCGATCTGGGTCATCTGGATCGCCGTCTGGACGCGCGTGACCACCTTGCGACGTTCGAGCGCATCCTGCAGCGCCAGGCAGTTCATCACCGTCGCCAGCATGCCCATGTAGTCGGCGCGGGCGCGGTCCATCCCGGCCGCCTCCGCGGCCGAGCCGCGCAGGATGTTGCCGCCGCCGACCACCACGGCGGTCTGGACGCCGAGGTCGACCACCTCGACGAGCTGGCGCGCGACCCCGTCGATGCGGTCGAAGCCGAGCCCGAAGCCGCCGGCGCCGGCGAACGCCTCCCCCGACAGCTTGAGCAGGACGCGCTCGAAGCTCGGCGTGGTCAGGGCGATGCCGGATCCGTCCTCGTCACCCGCCATCACGAAGGCCATCCGGTCCTCCTGTTCGCGCCCGCGCCGCCGGCCGCCCCGCCGGGGTCGTCAGCCGCCGTCGTCCTCCCCGACCCGGAAGCGGGCGTAGCGGCGCAGCACGAGCTTCTCACCGACCTTGGCGGAATAGCTATCGAGGACCTCCTGGATGGTCTGGCCGGGATCCTTGACGTAGTCCTGCTCGAGCAGGGCCACCTGCTTGTAGAAGTCCTTGAGCTTGCCCTCGATGATGCGGTCGACGACGTGGGCCGGCTTGCCCTCCGCCTGGCTGGCGAAGATCTTGCGCTCGCGCTCCACCACCTCGGCGGGAACGTCCTCGCGGCGGAGGTAGGCCGGGTCGGCCCAGGCGATGTGCACGGCGATGCCGTGCGCCAGGGTCTGGAACTCGTCGGTCTTGGCGACGAAGTCGGTCTCGCAGGCCAGCTCCACCAGCACGCCGAGCTTGGCGGGCAGGTTGGGGTCGGGGGTGTGCAGGTAGGCCTCGATCACGCCCTCGTTGGTGCTGCGGCCGGCGCGCTTGCTCGCCTGGGCGAGGCCCTTCTCGCGCAGGATCGTCTTGGCGCGCTCGAGGTCGCCGCCGGCGTCCTGCAACGCCTTCTTGCAGTCCATCATGCCGGCGCCGGTGGCGTCGCGCAGGACCTTCACCTGGGCGGCGGTGATCTCCATACGGTGGTGCTCCTCCGGGCTCTGCGCTCCGGCGTTGGCGGAGCGGTCAGCTTCAGGGTGACGGGCCGCCCGCCCGGGTCACGGGTCGGGCGGGCGGCATCGTGGGACGGCTCAGCTCTTCGACTGCTGGGCCTCGGCCTTGTCGGCGCCCTCCGCCTCCGCGTCGGCGTCGGCGTCGGCGCCGGCGGCCGGCGCCTTCTTGGCGGAGGACGCGGCCTTGCCCGACGCCTGCTTGCCGTCGGCCGAGGCGGCCTTGCCCGCGTCCTTCTTGGCCGCGGGCGTGGCCTTCGCGGTGGCGGCCTCCCGGGCGTC
>DASUZB010000168.1:0-5775 GCA_036377075.1 Actinomycetes bacterium
GGCGCCGCGGGCGGGCGTGGCCGGGGCGGCGGGGCGGGCGCCGGGCGCGGCTGGCCGGGGCGCGCCGCGCCCCAGCCGGGTGGGACGGTGCCGTCCCAGTACGCGGTCCCGTCCCAGGACGTGGTGCCGTCCCATGACCCGGTGGCCGGGCCGGCGGCCATGTCCCAGGAACCGGTGCTCGGACCGGGGCCGGCGGCCATGTCCCAGGAGCTGGTCGCGGGGCCGGGGGCGAGGTCCCAGGACCCGGCGCCAGGGTCGGCCGGGCGCTGCCACGGGCCGGTGCCGGGGTCGGCCGGGCGCTGGGGCCGCTGGGGCGGCGGGTACGGGGAAGGCCGGTAGGCCTGACGCGGGTTGATCGTCTCTGTCGTCGGTCTCAACCCCTCTCCCGAGCAGCGAGCACGCCCACGCCGTCACGCCACGGCGAGCACGTGCCGCCACTTGCGACAGGTTGACCGAGTGGCACCACGTGGGGGCGCGGAGCCACACGCTTATCGGAGTCGGGGTGGGGGTCCCCGACACCACCTACATTAGCGGCCAGCGCGGTGGTGTCAAACCGGAGCGCCTCGAACCGCTCGATCCATTACTCAGGCTGGCGGTGGGGTGAGCGCGGCCGGCAGGGGCGCGGCGTGGACCACCCGCAGGCGCAGGACGGCGCGGGTCAGCGCGACGTAGAGCAGGCGCAGCCCGCGGCGGCCTCCGGCGGCCATGGCGGCCGGCTCCACGAGCACCACCTGGTCGAACTCCAGGCCCTTGGCGGCCGAGGCGGGCACGACGGTGACGCCGGCGGCCACGTCGAAGCGGTCCACCCGCTCGAAGCCGATGCCGCGGCGTTCCAGCTCGGCGAGGGCACCGGCGAGCTGCGCGTCCGCCACCACCAGCCCGACCGACCCCTCCTCCCGCCGCGCCGCCTCCAGCTCCTCCAGCCACGCGGCGACCAGCGACTCCGGACTGGTCGCGCGGACCAGCAGCGCGCCGGGGACGCTGCGCACCGAGGCGGCGGGGACGGTGCCGGGTGCGATCTCCGGCAGCAGCCGGTTGGCCCAGTCGAGCACCTCGCGGGGTGCCCGGAAGGCGCGCGGCAGGCGCTCCATGCGCGGCGCCGGCCGGCCCAGGTGGCGGTGGACGTCCTCCCAGCGCTCGGCGGCCCACGGGCTGGTCCCCTGGGCCAGGTCGCCGAGGAGCGTGGCCGAGCCGTAGCGGCAGCGCCGCCCGATCGCGCGGAGCTGCATCGGTGAGAGGTCCTGGGCCTCGTCGGCGACCACGTGGCCGAAGCCGGCGACGCCGTCGATCACGTCGGCGGCCTCGTCGACCAGGAACGCGTCGGCCACCGACCATGGCGCGGCGGCCAGGCCGCGGGGCCGCCGCGGCCAGCGCAGCCGCTCCTGCTCGTCGCCGTCGAGCAGGCCGTCGGCGGCGGCGGCGAGGAACGGGCCGTCGCTGAGCAGCCGGAACACCAGCCGCGCCGGATCGAGCGCCGGCCAGGTGCGGTCCATGAACGCGCGCAGCGCCTGGTCGCGGCCCAGCGCCCTGGCGACCTCGCCCGGCGCGTCGAAGTCGGTCAGGCCGTCGCTGCGCTCGAGCTCGCGCAGGCAGCGCTCCACGATCCAGTCCCTCAGGTGCGCCCGGCCGACGGCGTAGCGCCCGCCGAGCTCGACCAGGTGGTCGACACGGCTGCGCAGCCAGCCTGGCCGCAGCGTGATGACGCGGTGCCGGAAGCGCAGCGCGAGCGGCTCGGCCGGCGGGTGTAGGTGCAGGAACGCCGCCCGCCGGATCACCTCGGCCAGGCGCGCGTCGGCCTTGACGGCCGCCGCACCTGGGGCATCCGACCCGCTCACCCTGACGGCCCCGACCAGGCTCTCGACCGACTCCTGGGCGACCCTGACCTCGCCGAGCCCAGGCAGGACGTCGCGGATGAACGCGAGGTAGGCGCGCGACGGGCCGACCACCAGCACGCCGTCCCTGCTGAGGCGGTCGCGGTGCTCGTACAGCAGGAAGGCGACCCGGTGCAGGCCGACCGCGGTCTTGCCGGTACCGGGCCCGCCCTGGATGCAGACGGTCTCGGCGAGCGGCGCGCGGATCAGGTCGTCCTGCTCCGGCTGGATGGTGGCGACGATGTCGCGCATCGGGCCGATGCGGGGCCGCTCGATCTCGGCGACCAGCGCGCGCTCGGCCACCGCCTGGCTCTCGGTCTCGTCGAGCCGGGTCAGCGGCTCGTCCTGGATCGAGGTGAGGGTGCCGCCCTGGTAGCCGAAGCGGCGCCGGACGCGCACGCCGTAGCGCCGCCGCGGGGTGGCGCGGTAGAAGGGCCGCGAGATCCCCGCGCGCCAGTCGACCACCACCGGGTCGCCCTCGGCGTCCACCACGTGCCTGCGGCCGACGTAGAAGCGTGCCGACGGCGTCTCGGCGGCGTCCTCGTCGTAGTCGAGCCGGCCGAAGAACAGCGCCGTCTCGGGGTCGTCGGCCAGCGAGGCGACGCGCTGCCGCAGCCGCCAGGCGGCCGCCTCCTCCGCGTACGGGTCGCCGGCGAGGACCTTCAGGGATGCTGCTCGTCGCCGCATGGCCGCGAGGCACTCGCGCGCGTAGGCCAGCACCTCGCGCTCGGCGCGCAGCTCCTCGACCGGCAGGCCGGCGGCTCGGCTCACGGGCTTGCTCCAGGCGCTCGAGGACGGGATCGGGCGGCGCGGCGCTCGGCGGCCCCGGATGGCCGCGGCGCGGGCACAGCCCGCTATTCTCCCCGACGCGACCGGGCCGGGGGCAAGCGGATTTCCGCCGCTACTTCACTTCACGGTGACGCGGTGGAAGCGGCGCCGGCCGCTCTGCAGCACGTAGGTGCCGGGTTCGAGGCGGGTGTGCTCGTCGTCGAGGGTGCGCCCGTCCACCTTGACGCCGGCGCCCTTGATGCGCCTGCGGGCGTCCGACAGCGAGCTCGCCCAGCCGAGGTCGGTCAGGATGCGGGGGACGTAGCGCTCCGAGGTGGCCGACTCGTCCATCTCGGCCGGCGGCTCGTGGCGCACGTGGACCCGGTCGAACTCGGCCTCGGTCCGCTCGGCCGCCTCCTGCCCGTGGAACATGGCCACCATCTCGCGCGCCAGCCGGCGCTTGAGCCGTACCCCGTCCAGCTCGGCGGCGAGGCGCTGCTTCTCCTCCGGCCGCAGGTCGGTGCCGAGCGTGAGGTACTGGGGCATGGCCTCGTCCGGGATCGACATGGCCTTGCCGAAGATCTCGTCCGGCTGCTCGTCGACGCCGACGTAGTTGCCGTAGCTCTGGCTCATCTTGCGCTGCCCGTCCGTGCCGACCAGCAGCGGGGCGCACAGCGGCACCTGCGCCTCCTGGCCGGCGCGCTGCTGCAGCTCGCGGCCGACCAGCAGGTTGAAGAACTGGTCGGTGCCGCCGAGCTCGACGTCGGCCCGGATCGCCACCGAGTCGTAGCCCTGCAGCATCGGGTAGAGCAGCTCGCTGATGGCGATCGGGCGGTTGGCCTCGTAGCGCTGCCGGAAGTCGTCCCGCTCGAGCATCTGGGCGACGGTGAACTGGGAGGTGAGCCGCAGGACGTCGGCCATGTCCATCGGCTCGAGCCACTCCGAGTTGCGCCGCACCTCGAGGTGGTCCTCGCTGAGGATCGCCCTGAGGCTGGCGAGGCAGCCCTGCACGTAGCCCTCGACCTCCTCGACCGAGAGCTGGCGCCGCGTGCTGGAACGGCCCGACGGGTCGCCGATGCGGGCGGTGAAGTCCCCGATCACCAGCACCGCCGTGTGGCCGAGCTGCTGGAAGCGGCGCAGGCGGCGCAGGCACACGCCCCAGCCCCAGGTGACCGACGGAGCGGTCGGGTCGACCCCGTACTTGACCCGCAGCCTGCCGCGCCGCCGCAGCTGCTCCGCCAGGCCGCCGGCCGGGGTGTCGGCGAAGCCGTCCTCGAGGAGGTAGGCGGCCTCCGCCTCGGGGCTCGCGGTGACCTCGGGCGGGGCGGGCGGCAGTCGGTACCTCATCGGCGGTCGGCTCTCCTGTGGCGTCTGTAGACGGGCACGGTCCGGGCACGGACCGCAGCGCGATCATACCGTTGGCGCAGGTGGCGGCGCGGATCACGGGTACCTGCGACCAGGAGGGGCCGGCCACGCCCGCACGCTGAAGCGCGCGAGCCAGGCCGGCCCCCCTCGGTGATGCGGAAGGCTACGGCGTGGCCACGCTGACCAGGCCGCGGCCGTAGGCGTCGGTGTCGGAGACGCAGGTCCCGCCCAGGTGGCAGTAGCCGGTCGGGCAGGCGGTGCCGTCGAGGTCGGCGGCGCTGGTGTCCCTGGCCGAGGTCACCTGGATCTCCTTACGTTGCGTCGCGCGCGATGCGGGCACCGGCGCCAGCGGGCGCGACTCCGCTGACGCCGGTGCGGTCGGGTGCCGTCTTGAAGGTCTGGCCCGGTCGGGGAAGCCGGTCAGCCGTCGAGGTCGATGTAGTTGAACGACGAGGTCGGGACGGTGCGCTGGTTGAAGTTGTGGTCGGTGACGCCGTTCTCGACGTCGTAGTTGTATTCCTGCACGTCGACGGTGTCGTTCGGGTTCACGGCCGCGACGTAGGCGACGTGGCCGAAGGCGCCGCCGTTGGACTGCGCCACGTCGCCGACCTCCGGGGTGGGGTCGACCGTGACGTGCTCGAAGCCGGGCACCGCCGCCAGGGCGCGGGCGGCGTCGTCCCAGTTGTTGGCGTTGCCCCAGTGCACCCCGCCGTAGGTGTTGGAGAACGGGACGCCCGCCTGGTTCAGCCGCCAGGCCACGTAGGAGGTGCACTCCCGGAAGTAGAAGTTCCAGGGGTCGACCGCCTCCCAGCTCTGGCGGGTGTACGGGTAGGCGCCGGCGTCGTCGCAGTCCGGCTCGACCGGGAACGGCGTGCCGGTCTCGACGTAGGCGTCGGGGACGTAGCCGCCGTCGGCCAGGCGGTCCCAGACCTCGCCGGCGCCGAGGGTGCCCGCCGCGTACTCGCCCTGCTGCACGGTGCACTGGATGGAGACCGTGGCGCCTCCAGGAACGCGCGCCACCACCGGTTGGGAGACCGACGGGCCGGCTTGGGCCTCGACCGTGCCACTCGGACCGGCCACCACCGGGGCGTCGGTCACCGCCCCGACCGGAGCGGCGCCGGCGACCTGCAGCCCGAGCATGAGGGTGGTGACCACCGTGAGCAGGCCTGCACGCACCCGCCTGCCGATGGTGGTCCTCCGCGACACGTGCCTGCTCCTTCCCGACGATTCCAGCCCGAGGGGCCCGCGCCTGCGCAGCCTTCCAGGTCGGCGCGGAAGCTCGAAGGGCCCGTGGCACCAAACCGCCGGGGTCCAAAGGGCCCAAGTGGACGGGCAGTGGGCCCGGGCCCCCCGTCAGCCGGCCGGGGCGTCCTTGAGGTCGAGGACGGCGGCGTAGGCCTGCCGGCGGGACCAGCCGGGCAGGCCGGCGAGCACGCCGGCGAGGGTGCGGGCGGGCACCCCGGCACGCAGCAGCCCGGCCAGCAGCCCGGCGAGCTCGGCCGGGAGGCCCGCCGGCGGCTCGCCGCCCGGCGGCGCCAGGATCACCAGCGCATCCCTCCGGCCGGGCCGGGACGCGGCGAGCGAGCGTCGCACCGTGGCCGGGTTGCCGCGCAGCACGGTCTCGCCGGGCCCGCCCGGGTCGAGCACCACCGCCACGCCGGCGCCGGCGAGCCGCGCCCCGACCTCACCGAGCCAGGCGTCCAGCGCCCGCGGCGCCGCCCACCACACGCCGGTGCTCCCCGCCGCCACCGTCGCCATGGCCGCGGCGCGG
>DASUZB010000169.1:0-8798 GCA_036377075.1 Actinomycetes bacterium
CGGCCCCCCCGCCCCGCGACCAGGCCACCTTCGTCGTCGCCGGCCACCCACCCCCGCTGCTGCTCAGCGACCACGCCGAAGGGGTCGAGCTGCCCAGCGGCCTGCCCCTCGGCCTCGGCACCGAGTGGACCGGCACCACCATCGCGCTGCCACCCGCCTGGACCCTGCTGTTCTACACCGACGGGCTGATCGAGGCCCGCAGCGGTCCCCGCCCCGGTTCCGACCGTTTCGGCGAGCACGGCCTGATCGCCCACCTCGCCGCCCAGCCCGAACCCGCTAGCCTGGACGGCAGCGGCCTGGACAACCTCCTCGCCCACGTCCAGCGGCTCAGCGGCGAGCGCTTCGCCGACGACGTCGCCGTCCTGCTGGTCCGCCACCACCCCGACCCCGACGCCCCCGACCAAGGAGGTCATTGATGCCCACTCCTCCCGCCCCCAAGCTGGTGGCACCGGAGGAAGGCAAGACCGTCACGCTCTACGGCGTCCGGTTCAGCTACAAGGTCGTCAGCGCCGACTCCGGCGGGACCCTCGCCCTGCTCGAGGTCGAGATCCCCGCCAAGACCCTGGTCAAGCCCCACACCCACACCAAGGAAGACGAGTTCTCGCTGATCAAGGCCGGCACCGTCGGCGTGCGCGTCGGCGACCGCACCCAGGAGGCCGGCCAGGGCGCCTACCTGGTCAAGCCGCGCGGGACGCCGCACGCGATGTGGAACGCGGGCGACGCCCCGGCGACCGTCCTGGAGATCCTCTCCCCCGCCGGCCTGGAGACCTACTTCGAGAAGCTGGGGCCCGTCCTGGCCCACGAGGGCGGCGCCGGCCGCCCGGAGTACTACCAGCTCGCGGAGGACTACGGCCTCACCATCAACGACGACTGGATCGAGGAGCTGGAGCGGACCTACGGCATCAAGCTCTGACCGGCCACCGCAACCGGCGAGGAGGAGGCCTCGGGAGGTGACGGCCCGGACCTTCGTGGTCGCCCGCAACCCCGAGCCGAACACGCGGCTGCCCTACCTGCTGCGCCTGCCGCTCCCGGGCGGGCCGCTGGTGCTCAAGGCGCGCGCGCCGTGGCCGCGCACCGCCAAGGTCTACTGCCACCGCGCCGACGGCTGGCCCGAGGACGCCGAGATCCTCGAGGAGGTCCCCGTGCGGGTCTGCCGGCGCAACGGCGTCGCGATCGACCTGGTGCTGAACCGCGCCAGGGAGCACCGCTCGCAGCTGGTCTTCACCACCCTCCAGGGCGGCCGCGAGGCGATCTTCTGGCAGACCGCCCGCACCGCCGCCCAGGCCCGCCCCGGCATCCGCGTGCCGCGCCGCCGGGCCGCCGGCCACGACGCCGACGAGCTGGAGATCCTGGTCGACACGCGCGAGCGCTACCCCTACCGCTTCGCCGGCAAGCAGGCCCGCACCGTCCGCCGGGCGCTGCCCGCCGGCGACTACGCCGTCGAGCTGGACGGCGAGCCGGTCGCCGCGGTGGAGCGCAAGAGCCTCCCCGACCTGACCGGCGCCCTGGTCGACGGAAGCATCGCCTTCCTGCTCGCCGAGCTGGCCGCCCTGCCGCGCGCCGCCGTCGCGGTCGAGGACCGCTTCAGCGCGGTGTTCAAGCTCGAGCACGTCCAGCCCGGCTTCGTCGCCGAGCTGCTCGCCGCCGTCCAGGTCCGCTACCCGACCGTGCCGATCCTGTTCCTGGACTCGCGGCCGCTCGCCGAGGAATGGACCTTCCGCTTCCTCGGCGCCGCGCTGGCCCACGCCCGCGCCGACCGGTCCGAAGCGACCTAGCGGGGAGACGGCAGCGTCAGTCCCCGGCGGCGCGCTCGGCCTGAAGGCGTGGCGCGGCGCTCGCCGTGCCGGTACCGACGAGGCCGGCGTGGCGCCGGCGGGTCGACCGCCGCGCGGCCGCACGCCAGGGGCGGCGTTCCGGGCCTCGCTGGTGTCGATCGCGGCCAACCCGAAGGCGGCCGTGTTCGCGATCTCGTTCTTCCCGCAGTTCCTGCCACGCAGCGGCCCGTTCGTCCCGACGCTCGTCGTCCTGGCGAGCATCCAGGTGCTGGTCGACAGCGCCTGGACCGCTGGCCTGGTGCTGCTCGCCGGCCGTGCCGGCGCCGCGTGGCGCCACCCCGCCGTCCGCGAGCGGCTCGAACGCGCCCTCGGCGCGATCCTCATCACCCTGGGACTGGAGCTCGCCGCCGACGTGGCCCACGGCCGTTGACGCCCGCCCGGATGCGGCACACTCCCACCCAGCAAGCAGTCTCCACCCAGGAAGGACCGTCCCCACCATGGCCGACCGGGCTCACCAGCGGGTCAACCGCGCCCGCTGGAACGCCATCGCCGACGAGTACCAGGAGCACAACCGGTCCCAGATCCGGGAGCAGGCGTTCAGCGGCGACGTCACCTGGGGCCTGTGGGCCATCCCCGAGTCCCAACTCCACGTCCTCGGCGACGTCAGCGGCAAGGACGTCCTCGAGTTCGGCTGCGGCGGCGCCCAGTGGTCGACCGCGCTCGCCCGCCAGGGCGCCAGGCCCGTCGGGATCGACATGTCGGAGCGCCAGCTCGCCCACGCCCGCCGCCTCCGCCAGGAGACCGGCATCGCGTTCCCGCTGGTCCAGGCGAGCGGCGAGCAGCTCCCGTTCGCCGACGCCAGCTTCGACGTGGTCTTCGCCGACCACGGCGCCTTCTCCTTCGCCGACCCCGACCGCACCATCCCCGAAGCTGCCCGCGTCCTCCGCCCCGGCGGCCTCCTCGCCTTCAGCCATACCAGCCACATCTTCGAGATCGCCTCGCCCGACCACGCCGAGCACGCCACCGACCGGCTCGTCCACGACTACTTCGACACCCTCGAGGTCGAAGCCGACGGCATGGTCCACTTCAGCCTCCCCTACAGCACCTGGACCTCCCTCTTCCACGCCAACGGCCTGGTCGTCGAGGAGCTGATCGAGCCGCGCCCCGAACCCGACGCGGTCAGCACCTACCGCGACGACCAGGACCGCGAATGGGCACGCCGCTGGCCGTCCGAGTCGATCTGGCGCGTACGCAAGCGCTAGAGCGGGGAGGGGGCGGCGACGAAGGCCGTCGGACCATCGTCGCCGGATCCCCCTCCCCTGACCGGGGGTCGACGCCTCGTCGCCGGCCCCCGGCTTCTCAGGCCGGAGGCCGGTGCTCGGCGGGCTCGTCGCCGGAGAGGCCGCTCAGGTCGTCGGCCCAGGAACGCAAGGCGACCGCGGCGAGAGCGACCTCGGGAGGTGCCGGGATCGCGCAGGAGACGCCCGCCCAGCGCAAGCTGTGCAGCAGGGCGCTACCGGCGAGTGCAGCCTCGGCGAGCTCCCTCGGCCCGACCCTGTCGCTTACCACCGGCGCCGCCCGCGGGGCGGCAGCTCGGCGAGGAGAATGGGGACGACGGCCAGCATTGCGGCTGCCAAGAATGACCCCAAAGGGCTAATGTGCTCCATGTCGGCGCTCCTCGTAGCGTCGGCCACGGCCCCGGGAGAGTGTCGGCTCTCGCCGGGGCCCCTAATTAGGGGCATTCAGTCTTCTACACCTTCCGGGCGCCGATGACCAGTTTGGGTGCGCGCCTGTGGACAAGCAGTTGCGCCCGTGAGTGGCCGGACTCCGGGAGTCGGTACGCTGACGGCATGCGTGACGGGGCGAGCGTGGTGGTGGTCGGGGCGGGGGTGGTTGGCTGTTCGATCGCCTTCCAGCTCGCCGAGCGTGGCGTCGACGTGCTGGTGGTCGAGCGCGGGACGGTGTGCTCGGGGATGACCACGCCGGAGCGGGCGCAGGTCGCGTTCCTCCGGCGGCCGGACGCGGCGCGGCGGCACCCGGTGGTGATCGACGCGGTGCTGGGCACCTACTTCCGGCCGCACGGTGGCGAGCTGTCGCTGCTGGGCGTGGAGGCCGGCCACCGGCTCGACGTGGCCGCGGTGGACCGCGAGGTGGAGGGCTGGAGCCCGGAGCTGGTCGCGGATGCCGTTGATCGCCTGGTCGCGCGGGTGCCGTCGTTCCGCGGAGCGGCGCTGGCTCGCGGGCACCGGGGCGTCTACGACACCTCGCCGGACACCCGGGCGGTGCTCGACCGCGCTCCCGGCGTGGAGGGGCTGTTCGTGGCCGGCGGCTTCTCCGGCACCGGGTTCAAGACCGCGCCGGCGGTCGGCGTTGGCATCGCCGAGATGGTGACCGGCGGCCGCGCGGAAACGGTGGACCTGCACCCGTTCCGCCTGTCCCGCTTCGCCGAGGGCGACCCGATCGTGGGGGACGAGTACGAGCTGCCACCTACCTTCGGCCACAAGCTCTGATGCGCCGGGCCGGGCCTGACTGGAGGCGAGTATGAGCCGTTCCTTCGTGGTGACCGGAGGGGGCCGCGGCATCGGCCGCGCGGTGGTGGAGCGGCTCCTCACGGGCGGCGGCAGCGTGGTCGCGGTCGAGCTCGACCCGGACGCGCTGGCGTGGACCGGGCAGCATCCTGCCGGTCGGCGCGTGGTCGCCGTCGCCGGCGACGCCGGCGACGAGGCTGTCGCCGAGCAGGCCGCCGACCGCGCGCAGGCCGCGGGCACCCTCGCCGGCTGGGTCAACAACGCCGCGGTGTTCCACGACGCCTGGATCCACGCGGCGCCGCCGGGTGAGGTGCTCGACCTGATCCAGCGGAACCTGGCTCCCGCCGTGGTCGGGTGCGCGACCGCCATCCGGCGGTTCCTGGCGGCGGGCACCGGCGGGGCGGTCGTCAACGTCTCCTCCCACCAGGCACGCCGGGCGGTTCCCGGCGCGCTGCCGTACGCGACCGCCAAGGCGGCCGTCGAGGGGCTGACCCGCGCCCTGGCGGTCGACTACGGGCCGCGCGGCATCAGGGTCAACGCCGTGGCGCTCGGCTCCATCGCCACCGAGCGCTACGAGGCGTTCCTGGCCGGTCAGGAGCCCGCGGCGGCCGAGCGGGTCGAGGCGGAGCTGGGCCGGCTGCACCCGGTCGGCCGGGTCGGGCGTCCCGAGGAGGTCGCCGCCGCCGTCGCCTACCTGCTCTCGGACGAGGCCAGCTTCGTCAACGGCGCGACCGTGCCCGTCGACGGCGGGCGGTCGGTGCTGGGCCAGGACCCCGAGGCGCGAGACCCCGGGCCGCCGACGCCGCGGCGCGACGCGGACGTGCCGGATTCCGGGGCGGCGACGTAACGATCGGCGCCCCGGATGCCTCTGGGCACGTGATCGTTGCCGGCGGCGAGGTCGGTCCGGCGCGGAGCGGAGGAGCCTGCGGTGGTCGATGAGATGGCCTGCGTCGAGCTGGTGGAACGGGTCACCGAGTACCTGGAGGGCGCGCTCTCGCCCGAGGAGCTCGAGCGGCTGCGCGCCCACCTGTCTTCCTGCGACGGCTGCCGCGCCCACGTCGAGCAGGTGCGTGGCGCCGTGCGCGTCCTGGAGGCCACGCCCGGGGAGCGGCTGTCGGCCCGCGCCGAGGACGAGCTGGTGGAGCTGTTCCGCGGCTGGGCCCGGGGCGGGGCCGGGCGGTGACGGCTGAGCAACCGGCCACAGGGGAGCAGCTGGCCGCGCTGCGCCGCGGCGACGAGCAGGCGTTCCGGGACCTGGTCGGGGCGCACCAGTCGGCGCTGCTGCGGCTGGCGCGCATCTACGCGCCCAGCCGGGCGGTTGCCGAGGAGGTCGTGCAGGAGACCTGGCTGGCGGTGCTGCGTGGGCTGGACGGGTTCGAGGGGCGGTCGTCGCTCCGGACCTGGATCTCGCGGATCCTGGTCAACGTCGCCCGCCGCCGCTCGGGCAGGGAGGCCCGTTCGGTCCCGTTCTCCTCGCTGGGCGGGCGCGACGGGGGTGGGGCCGACGAGCCCGCGGTCGACCCGTCCCGGTTCCTGAAGGAGGGGCCCTACGCCGGCCACTGGGCCTCGTTCCCCGACGACTGGTCGCGCCTGCCCGAGGAGACGCTCCTGTCGCGGGAGACCCGCGCGGCGGCCCTGGCGGCGATCGCCCAGCTGGCCCCGGCGCAGCGGGCGGTGATCACCCTGCGCGACCTGGAGGGCTGGACCGCCGCGGAGGTCTCCGACCTGCTCGAGGTCAGCGACGGCAACCAGCGGGTCCTGCTGCACCGCGCCCGTTCCAGGGTCAGGCAGGCGCTGGAGGACTACCTCGGCCGGCGGTGACTGGCCTGCAGGGCCGCGGACGCTCGTCGAGGTCGTGCTGGTCGGCGGCGGTGTAACGAATCCGGCGGGTGGCGCCTCTGCAGCCGTGGACGTCACCGACGGACACGGAGCACCTCATGCGCATCGACGACGGGACCGCCGCGACCGCCAGGGCCGGACGGCGCGAGTGGGTCGCGCTGGCGGTCATCGCCCTGCCCTGCCTGCTCTACGCGATGGACCTGACGGTCCTCAACCTGGCGGTGCCGGCGCTCAGCCGGGACCTGCGGCCCAGCGCCACCCAGCTGCTGTGGATCGTGGACGTCTACGGGTTCCTGCTGGCGGGGTCGCTGGTCACCATGGGCACGCTCGGCGACCGCATCGGCCGCCGCCGGCTGCTGCTGATCGGCGCGGCCGCGTTCGGCGCGACGTCGGTGCTGGCCGCGTTCTCGACCAGCGCGGGGATGCTGATCGCGGCGCGGGCGGTGCTCGGGGTGGCGGGCGCGACCCTGGCGCCGTCGACGCTGTCGCTGATCCGCAACATGTTCAGCGACCCGCGCCAGCGGACGCTGGCGATCGCGGTGTGGATCACCAGCTTCTCCGCCGGCGCGGCGGTCGGGCCGCTGGCCGGCGGCGTGCTGCTGGAGCGCTTCTGGTGGGGGTCGGTGTTCCTGCTGGCGGTGCCGGTGATGGCGTTGCTGCTGGCGCTCGGGCCGGTGCTGCTGCCCGAGTTCCGCGACCCGGCGGCGGGCCGGCTCGACCTGCGCAGCGCGGGGATGTCGCTGGTCGCCGTGCTGGCGGTGATCTACGGGCTGAAGCAGCTCGCGCAGGACGGGCCCGGGTGGCGGCCGGTCGTGGCGGTCCTCGCCGGCCTCGCCGTCGGGGTGGGCTTCGCACGCCGCCAGCGGCGGCTCGCCGACCCGCTGCTCGACCTGCGGCTGTTCCGGGAGCGCGCGTTCAGCGCGGCGCTGGCCACCAACACCCTCGGCTTCTTCGTCGCGTTCGGGTCGGACCTGTTCGTCGCGCAGTACCTGCAGCTCGTGCTCGGGCTGTCGCCGTTGCGGGCCGGCCTGTGGTCGGTGCCGTCGGCGCTCGGGTTCGTGGTCGGGTCGATGCTGACCCCACCGCTGGTCCGGCGGGTGCGGCCGGCGTTCGTGATGGCCGGCGGGCTGGTCCTGGCGGCGGCCGGGTTCGGGCTGTTCACCCGCGTCGACGCCGTCTCCGGCCTGGCGGTCCTGGTGACCGGGTCGGTGGTGTGGGGGCTGGGACTGGCGCCGATGGCGACCTTGGCCACCGACCTGATCGTCGGTGCCGCTCCCGCCGAGCGCGCCGGGGCGGCGTCGGCGATCTCGGAGACCAGCTCCGAGCTCGGCGGGGCGCTGGGCATCGCGGTCCTCGGCAGCGTCGGCACCGCCGTCTACCGCGCGCAGGTGGCCGGTGCCGTCCCGGCCGGTGTCCCGTCCGGGGCCGCGGCCGCCGCCCGCGACACCCTCGGCGGCGCGCTCGCGGCGGCCGGGCAGCTCCCCGACCAGCTCGGCGGGGCGCTGCTCGGCGTGGCGCGCGGAGCGTTCACCCAGGGGCTGCAGGTGACCGGCGCGATCAGCGCGGTGGTGGCGCTGGCCATCGCGATCCTGGCCGCGGCGCTGCTCCGCGACGTCCGTGGCAGCGCCGAGCCCGAGGAGCGGGCGGACCCGGAGCCCGACCCGGCCGGGCTCCTCGATCAGAAGTCGAAGAACGGGGCCGGCTCGCCGCTCGCGGCGTAGCGCTCGAGCCGCTGGAGCATCTGCGCCCAGCCAAGGGTCACGATGCGGAACATCTCGTTGACCTGGGCGAAGCCGGCGTGGTCGAAGACCACGCGGGTGCCGCCGCCCGGCCCCGCCTCCAGCGTGAAGCGGACGTCGGTGCCGACCCAGTCGGGTGGGCCGCCGACGCGGTGGCGGGCGAGCACCTTGCCCGGGACCGCCTCGTCGAGCGCAAGCTTTAGCCTCTGCTAAACTTTCCTGCATGGACGCGATGCGGGTGGTCGCCGAGCCGCGCCGGCGGGAGATCCTGCGGCTGGTGTGGGACGGCGAGCGCGCCGCTTCGGAGATCGCGGCGCACTTCGACGACCTCACCTTCGGCGCGGTCTCCCAGCACCTCGGCGTGCTGCGCAAGGAGGGCTTCGTGGTGGTCCGCCGCGACGGGTCGAGGCGCTTCTACCGGGCGAACCGGGAGGCGCTCGGTCCGCTCGCCGTGGTGCTGGAGCAGATGTGGGCCGGCCAGCTCGACCGGCTGGCGCGGCTGGCCGAGGCCGAGGAGGGGTCGGGCTGAGCGCTACCTGGACCGCCTGGCCGTCCTCGCCGCCGGCGGCGACCCCGGCCCCGACCCGCTGCGGAAGGCCTGATCAGGCCCGGGCTTCGTGGCGGCCCGGAGCCCGCCGGTCCGCCGCGGCCTCCTCGGGAGCGGGCCGGTCAGCCGGAGGCCCGCTGGGACCGGGGAGCAGGGCGGCGGCGACCCGGGCACCGGGCGGGACGCTCGCGCCGGGGCCGAGGACGCTGCCGCTGACGTGGGCGCCGGCGCCGACGCTCGAGCCGGGCGCCGCGACCGTCCGGGTGACCACGGCGCCGGCGCCGACGCGGCTGCCGCGGTCGAGGACGACCGGGCCGGCGAGCTGCGCGTCCGGGTGGACCTCGGCGCCGGCGGCGCGGAAGTCCTCGAC
>DASUZB010000170.1:0-23482 GCA_036377075.1 Actinomycetes bacterium
GAGCCTGGTGGAGCGCCGCGGGCGCGTCGGTCGGCGGGCTCGCCGCCGACGGGGCCGAGGCCACCGCGGCGGCACCGCCGCTGACCCGCCGCGTGCCGCAGGCGCACCTCGCTCCGGAGCTGCGCCACAGCGACGACGCCCCGACGGCGAGCCCGGTGACGCCACCGGCCCAGCGGCTGCCCAACGCGGCGCAGGCGCGGGCGGCGCTCGCCCGCTACCAGGCCAGCAGGGAGGCGGCCCGCGCGGTGGTCGAGGACCGCACCACCGAGCGGGGAGAGCAGCCGTGAGCAACCCCGCCAGCGACGAACAGCTCGACTGGTTGCTGGTCCAGTTCGTGCGCGGGACGCCCGGCGTGCGCCACGGCCTGGTGGTCACCGGCGACGGCCTGCGGCTGGCCGCCTCGGAGCAGATGGAGACCGGCTTCGCCGACCGCCTCTCCGCGGTCACCTCTGGGCTGGTCAGCCTCGCGCAGACCGTGGCCCAGGCGTTCGGCGCCGGGCCGATGGAGCAGACGATCGTCGAGATGCACGGCGGCTACCTGTTCGTCACGCCGATCAGCGGCGCCAGCGCGCTGGCCGTGTTCACCGACCGGCAGTGCGACATCGGCCTGGTCGGCTACGAGATGACGCTGCTGGCCGAGCGCGTCGGTCACGCGCTCACCCCCGCGGCCCGCGGCGCGCCGGGGTGGGCCTCCCGATGATGCGGGGCGGTCCCGCCGACGATCGGGTCGTCCCGGTCTACGCCTTCACCCGAGGGCGGACCCGTCCGACCGGCCAGGACCTGCCGCTGGAGGCGGTCGTGACCGCGGCGGACACCGGCGCCAAGCACGGTGCGCTGCTGCAATCGGAGTCGCTGGCCATCGTGCAGATGTGCTCCAAGCCGCTGTCGCTGGCCGAAATCGGCGCGGCGCTGCAGGTGCCGGTCGGGGTGGCGCGGGTACTGGTCGGCGACCTGGTCAACGCCGGTTACCTGGTGGCACACCTGCCACGGCACACATCGCAAGACGGCCGTCCGAGCCAGGCGGTCCTGGGGAGGTTGCTCGATGGGCTTCGCACACGCTGACCTATATCGTCGACGGCCGGCCCCGTCCGAGCTCGAGATCATCCCCCTCAAGATCCTGGTGGCGGGAGGCTTCGGGGTCGGCAAGACGACCTTCGTCGGGTCGGTGTCGGAGATCACCCCGCTGACCACCGAGGAGGCGATGACCAACGTCTCCGTCGGCGTCGACGACACCTCCGCGGTGCCGGGCAAGACCACCACCACGGTCGCGATGGACTTCGGCCGTATCACCGTCGACCAGCAGCTCATCCTCTACCTGTTCGGCACGCCCGGTCAGTCCCGCTTCTGGTTCATGTGGGACGAGCTGGCCCGCGGCGCGGTCGGCGCGGTGGTGCTGGTGGACCTGCGCCGGATCGACGACTGCTTCTCCGCGGTCGACTACTTCGAGAGCCGCCGCCTTCCGTTCGTGGTGGGCGTGAACGGCTTCCCCGGCACCCCCGCGTACCCCAACGAGGTGGTGCGCGACGCGCTGTCCCTCCCGCCCGACTGCCCGCTGGTCCGGATGGACGCCCGCGAGTCCCGCTCCTGCCTCGACACCCTGATCGCCCTGGTGGAGCACGCGCTGAGCCGCAGCACCGCCGCGTAGGGGTCGCGCCTCACAGCACCACCACCGTGCGCAGCACCTCGCCGCGGCGCATGGTGGCGAACGCCTCCTCGACCTCGCCGAGCCCGGCCGTCCGGGTGACGAACCGGTCCAGGTCGTAGCGGCCCTGCCGGTGCAGTTCGACCAGGGCTGGGAAGTCCCGGCTGGGCAGGCAGTCGCCGTACTGCGAGGCCTTCACCACCAGGCCGCGGTTGAAGAGCCGCTGCAGCGGCAGGTCCAGCCGCATCGACCGCGCCGGCACGCCGACCTGGACCATGACCCCGAAGGAGTCGAGCGCGGCGAACGCCTGGGCGGCGACCTCCTGGTGGCCGACCACCTCGAGGACCACCTCGGCGCCGCGGCCGTCGGTCAGCTCCCGGATCGCCGCCACCGGGTCGGTCTCGGACGCGTTGACCGTGTCGCTGGCGCCGAACTCGCGCGCCCAGCGGAGCTTGCGCTCGTCGAGGTCGACGGCGATCACCCGCTCGGCGCCGACCATGGCGCAGGCGGCGATGGCGGCGTCCCCGACCCCGCCGCAGCCGAACACGGCCACGCGGTCGCCCGCCCGCACGCCGCCGGCGCGCAACGCCGCGCCGTAGCCGGTCGTCACGCCGCAGCCGACCAGGCAGGCCGCCTCGGGCCGGACGCCGGGGTCGACCTTGATCGCCTGGGCGGCGGCGACCAGGGTCAGCTCGGCGAACCCTCCGATCCCGAGCGCGGCCGTCAGCGGGGTGCCGTCGCCCAGGTGCATCCGCTGGGCGGCCTCCTGGCTGGCGGTGCACTGCCACGGGCGGTCGCGCCGGCAGCGCCGGCAGCGCCCGCACGGCGCCCGCCAGGCGAGCACCACCCGGTCGCCCGGCTCGAGCCCGCCGACCCCGTCGCCGACCACCTCGACGTTCCCGGCGACCTCGTGGCCGAGCAGGAAGGGGAACTCCCCGTACATCACCCCTTCGCGGTAGAGCAGGTCGGTGTGGCAGACCCCGCACGCCCGTACCCGCACCAGCACCTCGCCGGGTCCCGGGTCGGGCACCACCACGGTGTCGACCGTGACCGTCGCTCCCGCGGAACCGACGACGACTCCCTTGACCTCGTGGGCCACCGGCAACCTCCTCCCGACCGCCACGCCGGCGGTCAACCGACCGGCGTCGCCGACGACCGCCGGCTCGCCGGACGCCATCGCACCACACCGGCCCAGGGGATTCACAACCGCGGGGCCGGCAGGCTCGGCGAGCCCGCCGGCCCCGCGCGGCACGGTCAGGCCGTGTCCGGGTCTTCCCTGACGGTCCGGCCCTCGGCCTCGACCTCGGCCGACGGCGCCACGCCGCGGTCCCGCAGCACGTCGCCGATGAACAGGTCGTAGACGAACGCGCCGATCACGCCGCCGACGGTCGGCCCGACGATCGGCACCCAGACGTAGCCGTGGATCCCGGGCATGGCGACCTTGCCCCAGCCGGCGAACCAGGCCAGCACCCGCGGCCCGAAGTCGCGGGCCGGGTTGATCGCGTAGCCCGCGTTGGCGCCGAACGACATCCCGATCGCCGCGACCGCGAGGCCGACCAGCAGCGGGGCCAGGTTCATGCGCGGCGGCTGGTTGCGCTCGTCGACCAGGGCGAGCACGAACATCACCAGGAACGCCGTGCCGATGACCTGGTCGATCAGCGGTCCGATCAGGCTGGAATGGAAGAACGGCGCCGGGAAGGTCGCGAAGATGCTGAACGTCGCCGTCGAGTCGGCGGCGCCGCCATGGCGATCGTGACCGCGGGGTTGATGTGCGCGCCGCTGACGCCCCCGGCGACGTAGACGCCGAAGGTGACCGCGAGCGCCCAACCCCAGGCGATCAGCAGCCAGTCGCCACTGGCGTCGAAGATCGCCTTCCCACGTCCCGACTGGTTGAGCGCGGCGACCGCCATCGCCACGACCCCGTCACCGAAGCAGATGAGCACGAACGTGCCGAGGAACTCGCTCAACAGCTCGCCCCCGACGGTCTGGCGCCAGCCTGATCGAGTGGTTGCCCGTTCCGACACCCCACCACCCCCTTCCTCTCGGGGTCTCGAGAGAGGCCTGCTCGGTCCTGCCCTGGCGGGACGCCGGCGGCCCACGGGCGGGGGCGCGGCGGACCCGAACACCTCGTGGCACGATAGGGCCCGCTAGAGTTGCACCGTGACCCTGGAGCAACGGCACTACGAGCGGCTGCTCGACTTCCGCACCGGCCTGCGACGTTTCCTGCGCTGGAGCGCCGAGCGGGCTGGCAGCGCCGGGCTGACCCCGACGCAGCACCAGCTCCTGCTCGCGATCCGCGGCCACCGCGACCCGGCGGGCCCGACCATCGGGGACGTGGCCGGCTACCTGCTGATCCGCCACCACAGCGCGGTCGAGCTGGTCGACCGGGCGGTCGCGGCGGGACTGGTCGAGCGCGGCCAGGACGCCGACGACTCGCGGGCCGTGCGGCTGCGCCTCACCGCCGACGGTGACCAGCGCCTGGCGCTGCTGACCGCCGCGCACCTCGAGGAGCTCGAGCGGCTCGCGCCGCAGCTGGAGGCGCTGTGGGACGGGCTCGACACGGTCGTCGACGAGCGCCGTCCCGGCGCGGCCAGCACCCGCGGGGACGACGAGCGGCCCCGCCGTCGCTGAGCGGTCGGCCGCGGCGGGCCGCGCGAGCGGGCCTGGATCCAGGGTGGCCGGACCAGGTGGACCTGTGGGGGGCCACAGGCGACCGGCCGAGCCCGTGGTCACGACCTGGGGGGCTTGACCTGGTCGAGCTCGGCCAGCTCCCGGCGCACGCGGGCGGCCACACGCTGCAGGTGCGGCGCCGCGGCCACACCGGTCACCGCGCCGAACACGAACCAGAAAAGGACGTCCATTCCTCCACGACCACCGTCCGGCGAATTACATCGTACTACGAGATATACCACCTCGCGCGGGCTCGAAACCGGTCCGCTGCGGCTCGCCAGGAGGCGGCGGGCTCAGCGGGCAGGGGCCGACCAGGGAGCGTCCGGGCCAGCCTCGTCGAGCGAGCGGCCGGGGCCGCACTCCGGGGTCCGGTAGCCGTCCGGCATCAGCGGGTACACCGTCCGCCAGTAGCGTCCGGCGAGCACGCGGGCGTCGGCCGCCGAGGCGCCGAGCAGCCGGGCGGTGTGGGCGTCGCGCTGCACCGCGGCGCACTCGGCGCGGGCCTCGTCGACGATGCCGGCCATGTGCATCGCCTCGTGGGTCAGCACGTGCACCGCCACCACCTGCGCCCGGCTCGGGTCGTGCTTGTCCGAGCGCTGGTAGTCGGCGAGGTCGCGGCACTGGTCGCGCTTGATCAGGGTGGAGCGCTCGGGGATGCCGTCGGCGCCGAAGCGCACGTAGCCGAGCTCGATCCCGGTGTCGACGAAGGCCTCACCGAAGGTCTGGCAGTGGACGCCGACCTTCGCGCCGACCACGGCGCTGGCGACCTGGACGAGGCGCCGCTCGCGCAGGCCGTCGAGCACCCCGGGCGTGGCCGTCGCGCCGGCGAGGGCGACCAGCAGGACCACGCTGGTCCACGGGAAGCCCCGCTGCCGGCCGATCGCGTCGACCCGGGTGGTCAGCCAGCGGACCACCACCGCGGCCACCGACGCCAGCAGCCCCAACGACAGCCAGGTGAGCACCGCCCCTCCCAACCCGGCCCTGCAGGGGCCGCGCGCACCTGATCGGCAGGACGCGAGCCGGGATGAGCAACGCCGCGCGCCGCCTTCGAGGGCGACGGGCACGCGGGTGGGAGCCTCAGGGGACGAGCGGTACCAGGAGGCCACGCCCGGCGAGGCCCACGGTGCGGTCGAGCGTGGCGGTGTAGGTCGACGTCAACGCCGCGTTCCCCCGCAGCCACCAGAGGACCTCGCTGTGGTCCCAGGCCGCCTCCCGCGCGCGGGTGGTGCTCCAGTTGGCCAGGACGTTCTCCAGGTGCTCGAGCTGGCGGTCGTCGAGCGGGCACTCCTTCTCCAGCTGCTCCCGGATGGCCGGCTCGACCTGCGCCAGGATCTCGTTGACCCGGTCGAAGTCGCGACGGTGGGAGCCGGCGTCCGGCGTGGTGCCGAGCGCCCGGCAGGTCTCCACGAGCGCGCGCGGCAGGTCGAAGTTGACGTGGGCGTTCATCCCCGCGACCGCGAACTGCAGCGGCACGACGCTGCGGTCCTCGCGGCGCTCGAAGACGGCCCGCCACGCGTGCGGCGTCGCCGGCGGGTCGAGCTGCTGGGAACGGGTGGCGGCGAGGTAGGCGTTGGCGAAGACGACGTCCAGCCGCTCCATGTAGGCCTCGTCCTGGAAGAAGCCCGTCCCGAGACGCTGCCGGAACGCCTTGGTCACCTCCAGGTACATGAGGTTGAACCAGCGCAGGCCGTCGCCAGCGCCCAGGTAGCCCTGGATCGCCTCCATCCGCTGGACCGCCTCCCCCACCGAGGCGACCGGCGGACCGGTGAGCGGAGAGGCAGTCGGCACGCCGGTTCCTTTCGTGTGTCGGGACATGGCTGCGCCCGCCGCGGGATCCGCGGCGGGCGTCTGGCCAACTCGACTTCCTACAATACGAACTCCGCACCGCTGGTCAAGGGTCCAGTGCTGGACCGTCTGGCAGCTACGGCGGCGGCTAGCTTGCCGCCTCGATCGCGCCGAACAGGCCGTGGGCCTCGTCGTCGATGCCGGCGGTGAACAACAGGGTGGTGGGGTTGCCGGTGACGCCGTTGCCGAAGCGCAGCGCCCACAGCCCCTCGATCTCGATCGGGCTGCCGTCCTCGTGCCGCAGCCGCCCCAGGAACTCGCCGGACCCTGGGTCGTAGGCGTTGATGCGGCCGTTGCCGAAGTTGCCGACCAGCAGCGCGCCGCTGAAGCGGCCGAACCCTGCCGGGGCCAGCGCCAGGCCCCACGGGGCGTTCAGCTGGCCCCGCTCGATGAGGTGGCGCAGCAGCTGGCCGTTGGTGCTGTAGACGTCGACGAAGCCGAGGCTCGGGCCGGCGACCTCGTCCTCAGCGTCGGCGTCCTGCTTGGCGTAGGCGACGTACAGCACGCCGCCGATCTCCTGGACGTTGAAGGGCGCGAAGCCTTGTGGGATCGCGGGGTCGGCGAAGCTGCCCGACAGGTGGACCAGGTTGAAGTTGGAGTCGAAGACGTCGATCCGCGCGTTGTGGAAGTCGGCCGCGTACAGGAAGGTTCCGGCTGCGGAGTCGGCGATCGCCAGGCCCTTGTAGATGGCGTCGGGGACGCTCGCGCCGACCTGCGCCTGGGTGGACGGTGGTGGCGGTGGCACGCCGGCGTTCCAGCCGGTGACCAGCCCGGCCTCGGAGTCGAACAGGAACCGCGCCGGGCCGCTGGAGTCGCCGGAGTGGACCACGAACCCGGGGGTGGGGTTGAAGACCTGCCCGGTCGGGGCGCCGCCGGGGATGCTTACCACCAGCCCGGCCTTCTGGATCGGGCTGCCGTTGACGAAGCCCGGGTAGATGGTGGCCTTGTCGGTGCCGTTGTCGGCCACCCACGCCGGGGTCGTCGGGCCGGCCGCCAGGCCCCAAGGGTTGACCAGGTCAGGGTCGGTCAGCTGGGCCATGCCGGGGAGGTCGGAGACCAGGTTGGTCTGGTGGTAGGCGTTGCCGGGCTGCGCCCCGGCAGCCGGCGCCGCCGGGGCCAGGGCGACCAGCCCAGCCACCACACTCAGGGCAAGAACACCCCGGAGCCGGCCGAGCCGGCGCACCAGGGCATGGGACGGTGGTCCCGCTACGTCAGGCATGCTGCCTCCTCGCTCGGGGCCCCCGATGAGCTTCTAACTAGAACGCGGGACGATTGATTCACGGCAGAGCAACCGAGCCCGATGCCGGCCAGCTCCGTCCCTGTTCTGGTCCGTGTCCCGACCTGCGCAAACAGGAACACCCTCCCCGTCGGGGAGGGTGTTCGTGCGCTGGGCAGTTGGCCAGGGTGAGGGGACTCGAACCCCTTCGCACCGGCTGGCCGCCGACGCGGCCGACCTCGGCACACCCTGCGATCGGTGCAGAGCGAAATGCGTGGGTTGGAACCGAAGCGTGCTCGCGTCGCTCATGGAAGTCAAGCATCTCGTCCTTTGCGAGCCACTCCGGGTGGATGGGCGGATACCGGGCACAGGTTTGACCGCCCCCTTACCATCGGCCAACCGGCCACCCGGAGGGCGAGGAGCGGAGATGGACGTGCCCGGCAGGACCAAGACACCGATCGCGGTCGGCGAGATGGACAGCCTGCGCGCCTTCCTCGACTTCCACCGGGCCACGCTGCTGTGGAAGCTCGAAGGGCTGTCCAAGGAGGAGGCGACCCGCCCGCACGTGCCGAGCGGCACCAACCTCCTCGGGCTGGTGAAGCACCTGACCTACGTGGAGCGCTACTGGTTCGGGATCTTCTTCGCCGGCCTCGACCTGCCACTGCCCCGGTTCGACGAGGACCCCGACGCCGAGTGGCGGGTCGGCCCGGACGAGACCGTCGAGCAGGTGGTCGCCGCCTACCGCGCCGAGACCGAACGCAGCCGCGAGCTGGTCGCCGACGCCTCACCCGACGACCGCGGCCGCGGCAAGGTGGTCCGGCGCGACGGCCCCGCCTCCAACTTCTCGCTGCGCTGGATCATGCTCCACATGATCGAGGAGACCGCCCGCCACAACGGCCACGCCGACTTCCTCCGCGAGCTGACCGACGGCACCACCGGCGAGTAGCCCCGACCCGGGCGGCGGGGCGGGCTCAGGCCGCGGCTCGCACCGCGGGGATCACCTCGGCCGCGAAGCGCTCGACCTGCTCGCCGGCGCCTGGCCCCGCCGGCGTCACGCTCAGGGCGGTGAACCCCAGCCGCAGGAAGCCGGCGAGCTGCTCGGCCACGGCGCCGGCGGAGCCGGCGACGACCGACGGCGCCGCCCGGGCGTGCTCGTCGAGGCGGAACAGCAGGTTGTAGGCGGCGGTGATCTCCCCCGGGTCGCGGCCGGCGTCGCGCGCGGCCGCCAGCACCCGCTCGCGCATGCCCGGTATCCGCTCCGGCGGCGCGAACCCGAGCGACGGGATCCAGCCGTCGGCCAGCCGCCCGGTCAGCCCCAGCGCGCGGTCGCCGTAGGTGCCGAGCCAGATCGGGATCTGGTGGCCGGGCTTCGGCTGCAGCTCGGCGCCGTCGGTCCGGTACAGCCGGCCCTCGAAGGTCAGGCTCGGCCGCGACCACAGGCCCCTGGCGATCCGGATCGCCTCGGCGAGGCCGTCCACCTTGTCCCGCGGCGGCCGCTCCCCCAGCCCGAAGGCACGGAACTCCTCGTCCACGAACCCGCCGCCGAGCCCGAGGATCAGCCGGCCACCGGAGAGCCGGTCGAAGCTCTCCGCCATCTTGGCCAGCACCGGCGGGTGCCGGTAGGGCACCGCCAGGACCCGCGAGGCCACCCGGATCCGGGAGGTCGCCGCGGCGATCCACGACAGCAGCGTCCACGGCTCGAAGGTCGGGCTGGTGCCGTGCAGGTGGTCGGAGGTGGACACGAAGTCGAAGCCAAGCTCCTCGGCCCTCCTGGCGTCGGCCACCGGGTCGGCGCCCGGTAGCGCCGCCGGCGAGATGCCCAGCCCGAACAGCACGCCACCCATGCCCGCTCCCTCCCGCGCAGCCAGCAGCTTCCTCGTACGGCCAAGACCTGCCTCAGAGTAGCCGGAGCTGGTCCCCTTGGACGGCGGCGGCCGGGCGCCGGGCTGCGCCCGCGCCGGCCCGCTCCAGCAGCAGCTCGTCGATGGCCGCCAGGTACGGCGACGGGGCCGCCTCGCGCGTCACCCCGTGACGGGTACGCCTGGCCGCGTGACTGAGGAACAGGTGCGACCGCGCCCGCGTCATGCCGACGAAGAACAGCCGCCGCTCCTCACCCTCGTCCTCGGTCGCGCCGCCCCAGCGCAACGGCAGCAGGCCGTCCTCGCAGCCGACCACGAACACCACCGGGAACTCCAGCCCCTTGGCCGCGTGCAGGGTGAGCAGCGAGATCCGGTCCGCCCGCGGGTCGAGCGTGTCCACCTCCGCCCCGAGCGCCAGCTCAGCCAGGAACCGCTCCAGGTCGTCCCCGCAGCGCTCCGCCAGCGGCACCAGCAGCTCCACCGCCGCCGCGACCAGCGCCCGCCCGTCGGCGCCCTCCTGGCCGGCGAGCGGCACCTCGGGAGACTCGGCCGCCAGCTCAGCCGCGTGGCGCACCCGGACCGCGAGCTCGGCAGGGCGCCCACCGACCGCCGCGCCCGGGTCGCGCAGGACCCGCACGACCGCCCGCACCCCCGGGTGGTCGGCCAGCCGGTCGTGGGAGCGCTTCTGGAACGGCATGCCCGCCCGCTCGAGCGCCTCGGCCAGCGGGGCCGCCTGCGCGTCGGTGCGGTACAGGACCGCCACCTCCGCGAACGACAGCCCATGGTCACGGGCGCTCGAGGAGGCCCGGCCGCTGTCGAGCGAGAAGAACGACGAGCCGCCGAGGAGCTGGTCGACGGTGCGGACCACGAACTCCGCCTCGGCCCGCTCGCTGGCCGCCCGGTGCACCACGATCCGCTCCGGCAGCGCCTCCCCACGCCGCACCGGGTCCAGCACCCGACCCCGCACCAGGCTGGCCGGCGCGATCACCTGCAGCGCCCCGTCCACGATCGCCCCGCTGGAACGGTAGTTGCGGGTGAGCTGCACCGTCCGGGCCGTCGGGTGGTCGGCCTGGAAGCGCAGGAAGAAGCCGACGTCCGCGCCGCGGAAACCGTAAATCGCCTGGTCCGGGTCGCCGATCGCGCACAGGTTCCCATCCCGCGGAGCCAGCAGCCCCAGCAGCCGGTACTGCAGCTCGTCAACGTCCTGGTACTCGTCGACCGCAACCCACGGCCAACGCTCCTGGTACGACGCCGCCAGCGCCGGGTCCCCGGCGAGCAGCGCCACCGGCAACGCCAGCAGGTCGTCGAGGTCCACCAGGTCACGGGCACGCAACGCCTTGTCGTAGCGGTCCAGCGCCGCGACCAGCTCCGGCGGCTCCTCCGGGTCCGGCCCCGGCCGTACCGCCGCCCGCGCCCGCTTCGCCCGCGACAGCCCCGCCACCAGCCGGCGCGCTTCCCGCTCCGAGCCACCACCAAGCTCCCGCACCAGCCCCAGCCGCTCCACCTCGTCGACCACCCGCAGCCGCTCGCCGAGGCCGACCGCACGGTGCCGCTCCTGCAGGACGCGCAGCCCGAGCGCGTGGAAGGTCGTCACCAGCATCCGCCGCGCCAGCTCGGGCACCAGGCCGCGCAGGCGCTGCTGCAACTCCTCGCAGGCCCGCCGGGTGAACGTGATCGCCAGGCACCCCTCCGGCGCCACCCCACGCTCCCGCACCAGGTACGCAAGCCGGTGGCTCAGCGTCCGCGTCTTGCCCGTCCCCGGCCCGGCCACCACCAGCAACGGCCCAGGCCCCGCCGCGGCCGCCGCCCGCTGATCCGGGTCGAGCGCCTCCAGCACCCCCACACCGACCATGGCGACCTGCTCGGGCTCCCCGGGCGGGGCAGGGGCACCACCGACGGCGGCATCGCCGGCCCGCCACGCGGAGCGGCCAGGCACCCCGTCGCCCGGCGGCGCCGGCCGCCCAACGGGCGACCTGGCCGGCCCGGAGGTCGCCGGCTCCTCGCGCGGCGCCGGCGGTGGTGCGGCCGAGGCCGGCTCGAACAGCGTCGCGGTCGCGTCGCCCCCGCCGCGCGTGGCCGGGTCCAGCACCCGGATCACCCCGTACTCCCCGTCGTAGCCCGCCTCACGCACCACCGCACCACGCCGCAGCCGCTCGACCGCCTCGGCCAGCACGCCCGAACCCGCCCGCCGCAGCTCCTCCAGCGGCACCTCGTCGAGGATCTCCAGCTCCGGACCGAGCCGCCCCACCAACGCCGACACCTCGCGGCGCACCGACTTGCTCTTGGGACCGCACCCCAGGATCTCCCCGATCACCTCCGGCAACGGCACCATGCTGCGGAAACCCGCCGCACCCTCCGGCCGCGCACCCTCCGGCCGGTCGGCCAACGCCTCCACCCGGTGCAGCACCCCAACCGTCAGCGGCTTGCCGCACACCGGGCAACGCCCGCCCAGCGCCCTGGTCTCGGCCGGCTCCAACCGCACGCCACACTTGCGGTGCCCGTCCAGGTGGTACTTCCCCTCCTCCGGGAAGAACTCCACCGTCCCCAGGTAGCCCTCACCCGTCTCCAGCGCCCGCCGGATCGCGAAATAGTCCGGCTCGGTGTCGAACCGGCTCGCCTCACGACCAAGGATCGGCGGCGAGTGCGCGTCCGAGTTCGACACCAACCGGTACCGGTCCAGCGCCGACACCCGCCAGTTCATCGACGGATCCGACGACAGCCCGGTCTCCAGCGCGAAGATGTGCCCCGCCAGGTCCCGGTAGCACTCCTCCACCGTGTCGAAGCCCGACTTCGAACCCAGCACCGCGAACCACGGCGTCCACGCATGCGCCGGCACCAGGTACGCGCCCGGGTCGCTCTCCAGCGTGATCTCCAACAGGTCGCGCGAGTCCAACCCCAGGATCGGACGACCGTCGGCGGTGATGTTGCCGATCTTGCCCAGCCGCTGGTTGAACCGCGCCACCGCCTCCAGGTCCGGCATGTAGACCAGGTGGTGGACCTTCCTGGTCCGCTCCCCGAACTTGTAGATGGTCGAGATCTCCACCGACAGCAGGAACCGCACCGGCCGCCGGCACGACGCCGGCACCCGACCCGCGACCGCCCGCTCCAGCTCCCCCGAAAGGCGAAACACCCCCGGCTCCGCCGGCACCAGCCGCTCCCGCAACTCCTCGAACCACCGCGGATGCGTGAAGTCCCCGGTGCCGACGACGTGGATCCCTTTCTGCTGTGCCCAGATGGCGAGGTGTTCGAGGTCGCAGTCCTGGCTGCAGGCGCGTGACCATTTCGAGTGGATGTGGAGGTCGGCGTAGAAGTTCATGGGCGAATCATCTACGACGGGGGCGACAGGCCCAAACCGACCTGGAGGCGCGCTCGGCGCGGGTCTCGCCTACCGGTCGGGAGGCTGGGATCTGGGTCCTTGCGAACCAGCGGGCAGGGCTCCGTGGATCGCCTGTTCCGGTGACAGCCCTGTGCCTGTAGCTCATTGACTGCATGGCCTGGGCGCTGTACCCGAGACGGGGCCCTAGGTACGGACCACCGTCGTAGCGATGACCGCACACGACGGGAACCGGGGAGCCGGCATCACCCTCGCGCCAGAGAAGGCAGCGACCAGTTGCTTTGGTGGTGACTTCTCGATCGAGCAGGTATGCCTCAGCGGTTGACAGCGATCGAGCACCAGAGCAGCATGACGGGCGCCGCCCCGCCGGGACTGCCGCGCCTTTGGAGGGCCTCATGCGCAGGCCCTGGTACCTGTCGTCCTTATCTTCGCCACCATGATCGGGCTGCCAGCCAGCGTGCCGCGGGCCCATTCACCGACCTACCCAATCGGTCTGGATGGTCGACTTGCATCCCTTCTAGAGTCCGACCGGCTGCGGTCCGCGTGCACGTGGGCCTTTGGGAACGGTATTCCAGGTCACAGTGAATGACTTTGGCAGACCACTGTACGAGCCGCTGCTCATGCTGACTTATCTGCTGTTCGGAGGCCTGGGCACCATGAAGAGCCGCTTCAACGACTTCCGCAAACCTCGGCAGCGGTAATCCATGTACGGCGTGGGTCGTCGGCAGAACTTGGTCAAGGGGTGAGCCTGTGAAGTTGCGTTTGGTTTGGCTCTCGCTGCCAGCGCTCGTTGCGCTCAGCTTGGGCCCGGCTCCCGCGCAAGCGGTGGTACCGGTGAACCAGTCCGATTCCGCTTATGCGGGAAGCTTCGCCGCCAACGGCGTGGCCAACGTCTTCGCCACCACGCAGAAGACGAGCTGCTACACGCCCGAGGTTCCCTATTTCACCAGCGACGGTCCCAATGACGGCTACACCGGAATGTCGGTATGCAACGGCGCGAGCAATACCGGCGAGGAGCTGGGTCCGTACCCGACCCAGGCCGGAAGCAACCCTGGCTACCCCGCGAACACGCCGATGCTGGTCAAGGATCACTCCGAGTCGGACGTCAGGGTCGATCCGACCAACCCCAACCACGTCATCGGCACGGTCAAGTGGTTCGTCAGCGCGGAGGGCTACAACCACCTGACCGGGTTCTTCGAATCCTTCGACGGCGGCGCGACCTGGCCGGTTCAGGGTCACGTCCCCGGCTACGAAGGCTGGACCGACAACACCGACCCGGTCGGGGCCTTTGATGGCTTTGGGAACTACTACGAGCTGAACCTGCCCTACCAGTTCTATTACAACCCGGACGGCACGCATAACTTTCAGATCAACCAGAACAAGGAGCCCAATCCCTCGGTCCCGCCTGAGGTGATCTCGGTCTCGGTCCGAAAGCATGGCGCCACCAGCGCCACCGACTGGATCACGACGCACGATGGTCACCCTGATTTCGTGGCGCCCTACGACTCGAAGGGCCTCGAGCCGGACAAGCAGTGGATCGCCATCGACACCAACCCGAGCAGCCCGTTCTACAACCGGGTCTACGCCATGTGGGCAGTTTTCGCGGGCTGCTGCACGGCGCAGACCTTCGTGTCCTACGCCCAGGCGTTTGCCGACGGCACCCACAGCGACTGGTCCACACCACTGCGCCTGCCTGACGGCTCCAACAACCCTCAAGGCGTGACTTACGTCCTACCGCACGTCGATCCCGACGGCGTCGTCTACACGCCGCTGACCAACACCGCCCCGGAGAAGGGTTACTGCTGCGACAAGATCACGATGATCAAGTCGCTCGATGGAGGCGTCACTTGGAACCTGGCTTCGGTCGTCGCCGACAAGATCGCGGCGCCTCCGGCCAGGTACCCGAACACAACCTTCCGCGACGGGATCGAGACCACCTTCACCGTCGGTGAGCAAAAGGTCAACGGACACTACCCGCTCTACGTCGCCTATGAGGATTACGGCACCGGATTCGGCAACGTCATGCTCACGGCCTCCTACGACGGCGGCGTGTCCTGGTCAACGCCGGTCGTCGTCAACGACAACGCAAGTCCGGCCGACGAGTTCCAGCCGCAGTTGGCTGCGGCTGCAAGCGGGACGATCAGCGTCAACTTCTACGATCGCCGCTTGGCGTGCCCGGCCCGGGGCAGCGCAGAGGCGGCGGCCGCCGGCCTTGCGCTGGACCAGGTCAATCCGCGTTACTCAGGCAGTCTCCCCCCATACGGGGCCAGCAACTACTGCGTTAACGCAAGCATCCAGTTCTTCCGGGCAACCCTGCAACGCGTCGGGCACAACATCCGGATCTCGGAGCACAGCTTCGATCCCCAGCTCAACGCGCCGCACACCGCCTGCGCGGCATGCGTCGGCACGTTCATCGGCGACTACTTCGGCAATGGTTTCACCTCCGCAGTGAGCGTCTCGACTTTCGTCAGCACCTATGACGACGGCAGCAACGCCGGCCACTACCAGCAACAGGTCGTGGCCAGGCTTGCCGTCCCGTAGCGAGCGACTACGCCAGGGCCGCCTTCCGGCGGCCCTGGACGCCGACACCTCGGCTTCCCTTGCCGAGGGGCATCTACCTGCAGAGGCTCGCGCTTCCGGCGTGCCTCGGCACGGTGGGTGAGGACGGCCTCGGCGT
The DNA here is from genome assembly GCA_036377075.1 of Actinomycetes bacterium. Taxonomy (GTDB): domain Bacteria; phylum Actinomycetota; class CALGFH01; order CALGFH01; family CALGFH01; genus DASUZB01. The sequence continues at coordinate 15,244 of DASUZB010000170.1, forward strand.
CGACGAGCGCTGCCGCGTGCGGGGGCAGGAGCGCGTCTGGGCGGCCGGCGACGTCACCGGCGTGGCGCCCTACACGCACACCGCCAACTACCAGGCCCGCATCGTCACCGCCAACCTGCTCGGGGGCACCGCCACCGCCGACTCCCGGGCGGTGCCCCGCGTCGTCTACACCCACCCGCCGGTGGCGTCGGTTGGCATGACCCTGAACGCGGCCAAGCAGCAGGGAATCGACGCCGTCAGCGCGGAGATGGACCTGACCGAGACGGCGCGGGCCAGCGCCGACGGCGCCGAGGTGGGCCGGCTGGTGCTGGTGGCTGACCGCGCGAGGGCGGTCCTGGTCGGCGCCGCAGCGGTCGGACCCCGGGCTGACGAGTGGCTCGGCGAGGCCACCCTCGCCATCCGGGCCGAGGTCCCGTTGTCGCTGCTGACCGAGGTACTGCATCCCTTCCCGACCTTCGCCGAAGGGTACGAGCCGCCGTTGCGGGAGCTCGCCGCGAAGCTGGGCAGCTGATCCCTCGCGACACCTCTCCACCTTGACCACCAGCCGCGATCCAAAGGTCGGCAGCGACGACCCGACCATGACGGCCGCGAGCCCACGTGACCGTGGAGCCAGGTAGCTGACCCCCCTGAATTACCGACTGGTGAGTACTGCCGTCACCAGCGCGTAGCCGATCCCCAGCAGCATGGCCGCCAGGAACGGCACGGTGGCAAAGCCGAGCACTTGGAAGAGTTGTAGACGAAAGCGCATCCTTCCAGATGGCCGGTGGCTTCTGGCACAAGAGGGCTAATCGTCTCGTGACGAGGCAATAGTAGATGCACTGGCTTGGGCAACCACTTTCTCGGAACCTTCTCGATCGCGCTGCGCACCGAGGTCAGGACAAGGCTGTAGCGAGCCAGACGCGCAGTAGAGGAACCACATGACGGAGGCGTCGCGGAACGAGGCGTCGTCGCAGCTGGTCGCCTGGGGTGGGGTCAGCCGCACGGTGAGCGGCCCGGGATCCGGTGGGTAGTCGGGGAAGACGGAGGGGAAGCTGCGCATCGGGCTGGTTCTGGGGGCTGGCGGGACGGCGGGTGAGGCGTTCCACCGCGGCGTCGTACGCGCGATGGACGACCTCGGCCTGGACGCCCGCGCAGCCGACGTCATCGTCGGCACCTCCGCCGGCGCGCTGGTCGCCGCCTCGCTGCGACGGTCTCCGCCGGCCCGCCCGTGGGCCGCGGCGCCGCGGACCGAGCGGCGGGCCCCGTCCCGGCGGGGCCTGCTCCTCGACCTGGCCCGGCGACCACGACAGGGCCTGAACGCCCTGCTGCTCCGGCCGGAGCTCACCACCGGCCGGCTCGACGTCACCTTCATCGCCGAGCGACTGCGGCGCTGGCACGGGACGGCCTGGCCAGCCGCAAGGCTGTTGGTCGTCGCGGTCCGTCGGCGGGACGGTCACCGAGTCGTCTTCGGCAGCCCTGGCGCCCCCGCTGCCGACATCGGCTCCGCCGTCGCCGCCTCGTGCGCGATCCCCGCCTACTTCACCCCGGTCCGGATCGACGGCGTCGACTACATCGATGGTGGCGTGCACTCGCCGACCAACGCCGACCTGCTGGCAGGCTACGACCTGGATCTGGTCGTGGTGAGCTCCCCCATGTCGGTCGACGTGCGCTCGGCCCGCCCCCGCATCGACCTGCCGGTCCGCCTGCGGTTCCAGCAGTTCCTCCGCGGAGAGACGTGGACGCTGCGTCGCCACGGCCTACGGATCGTGACGGTCGAGCCGGACACCGCCACCTTGCGGGCGATGGGGCTGAACATGATGAGCGCCCGCCGCGTCGGCGAGATCGAAGACCACGCCTACCAGCACGCCCGCCGCCGGCTCCAGGCAGCCGCATCGACCACCCGAGACTGGCCGACCGGACCTACGGCATGACCTCATCAACCCGAGCCCATCACCTAACCCACGGTTCTCGCTCCGAGGATCCGGAGCCTGGCAAGGTCGGCCGGATGCCTGGCGAAGGGATGTCAGCTGGGCTCGTCGTAGAGCGCGTCGAACACGTGGGCGTATTTCTGCTGGACGAACTTCCGCTTGACCTTGAGTGTGGGAGTCAGCTCCCCCGTCTCCTGCGTGCAGTCGTGATCGAGGATGGTGAACTTCTTGACCTGCGCCACCTTGGCGTACCGCGCATTCGCCTGGTCCACGACGGCCTGGACGAGCGCACGCACCGACTCATGCGCTGCGAGGCTCCCCAGGTCGGCGGGGTGCCCCTGCTGGCGAGCCCACGGGATCACCTGCTCGGCGTCGAGGGTGATGAGCGCGACCAGGTACGGCCTCCGGTCGCCGTACACGACCGCCTGCGAGATCCATGGTGACTGGCGCAGGTCGTTCTCGAGGTTTGCCGGGGTGATGTTCTTGCCGCCCGCGGTGATGATGATGTCCTTCTTGCGTCCGGTGATCGTGACGAAGCCATCCTGGTCGATCGAGCCGAGGTCGCCTGTCTGCAGCCACCCGTCCACGAGCGCCGCCGCGGTGGCCTCCGGGTCCGCCCAGTAGCCGGCGAAGACGTGCGGCCCGCGCATCAGGATCTCGCCGTCCTCAGCGATGCGGATCTCGCAGCCGGGGACGGCTGGCCCGATGCTTCCGATCTTGATCGCCTCCGCAGTGTTGAGGGTGCCGACGGATGCCGATTCGCTGAGGCCATACCCCTCGTACACCGGCACGCCGGCGGCGTGGAAGAATTCGAGGATCTCCGGCGCGATCGGCGCCGCCCCCGAGATCGCGACCCGCATCCGGCGCCCGAACACCGCCCGCACCTTGGCGAACAACTGGGCGTCGGCCTGCTCGAAACCGCGGCGCAGCTGCTCCGGCACCGGTTGCCCGGCACGCTCGAGCCGGCGCACGGCAAGCCCGACCTCGACCGCCTTCGACAGCGTGTCGGCCGGCACCTGACTGGCGAACAGGGCATGCACCTTCTCGAAGATCCTGGGCACCGACGGCACGCACGTCGGCCGCACCTCCGCGCAGTCCGGCAGGATGGTGGTCGGGCCGCCGCTGCAGTACGCCACCACGCCGCCGACGCTGGATACGCTCAGCTGCACGACCTGGGCGAAGACATGCGCCAGGGGCAGGAACAGGTAGGCGGCGTCGTCCGGCCCGACGACGCTGAGCTCCTCGGTGACCCGGCAGCAAGCGGTCATGTTGCGATGGGTGAGCACGCAGCCCTTGGGCCGGCCGGTCGTGCCGGAGGTGTAGACGATCAATGCCGGGTCGTCTGGTCGTACGCCTGCGGTCCGCCGCTCGAGCTCCGACCGGTCACCGTCACGGCCGCGCGCGCAGACCTGCTCAAGGCTGGCGGCCGCCGTGGGTGCCGGGTCGACGACGACCGCATGCCGCAGCTCGGGCAACCGGTCACGGTGCTGCTCGACCTTGGCGAGCTGCGCGGCGTTCTCGCAGATCACCGCTACCGCGCCGGAGTTCCCGATCACCCAGGCGCATTCCTCCGGCGAGCTGGACGGGTAGATCGGCACCACCACGGCACCGGCGGCCGCGATGCCGAACTCCGACTGCACCCACTCCGGCCGCGTTTCTGAGAGGACACACACCCGGTCGCCGGGGCGGATCCCGAGGGCGACGAGCCCAAGGGCCACCTCGCGGGCGATGTCGCGTTGCTCGGCGTAGGTCAGGTCCTGCCAGACGCCGTCACGCTTGAAGCGCTGCGCGGGACGTTCGCCGAACCGTTCGGCGCCGAGGAAGGGAAGGTGGGCGAGGGTACTGGGAAGCTCCACCCGATGCGGTCGCATGCGGACCCTCCGTGGGTGCGGACTGCAGCCGCTTGCCGTCCAACAGGCTCATGCGCTCCATGGGTGTCCTAGCTGCCCACACCGTGGAACTGCCAGAGGTACCGTGTCAAGGTCGCCAGCGACGGTGTTCCCACCGGCATGAGCGTGCATCCTCGTGTTGCCGGAGCGGCCGGCAGGTCACTAGCCTGCTGAGGTGACGAGCCACCAGCAGCGTGAACTGGACATGGTCGTTCTTGGCGCGACGGGCTTCACCGGTGCCTTGACGGCGGAGTACCTGGCGGTGCATGCGCCGGGCGCGACCCGATGGGCGGTGGCCGGGCGGGACCACGGCAAGCTGGAAGCGCTGCGCGACCGGCTTGGCGTCGACGTCCAGGTCCTCGAGGCCGACATCAGCGACCAGGCCTCCTTGCGGCGGCTGGCCGAGGCCTCCCGTACCGTCGTCAGTACGGTCGGGCCGTACGTCCGATACGGCGAACCGGTCGTCGCCGCCTGTGCCGAGGCCGGTACCGACTACGTCGACCTGGCCGGCGAGCCGGAATTCGTCGACTGGATGTACGTGCGTCACCACGCGACCGCACAGCGGACGGGTGCTCGGCTGGTGCACGCTTGCGGCTTCGACTCGGTCCCCCACGACCTCGGCGCCCTGTTCACGGTCCAGCAACTACCGGCGGGACAGGCGATCCACCTGCGCGGCTACGTGAGCGCGAGCGGGCTTCCCTCAGGCGGGACGTTCCACTCCGCCGTCATGAGCTTCTCGCGGTTCCGCCAGGCGGCCGCGGTGCATGGACAACGGCGGCGGATGGAGACCGGCGGCGGCGCCCGACGGGTGCGGGCGGTTCCGGGCCGGCCGGGCTACGACCGCGCCGTGGGAGCGTGGGTGTTGCCGCTGCCCTCGATCGACCCGCAGATCGTGGTCCGCTCGGCCAGGGTGCTCGGCCGCTACGGGCCCGACTTCTCCTACAGCCACTTCGTGGCACTCGGAAATCCCGTGGCGGCCGCGGCCCTGACCGCCGGAGCAGCCGGAACCTTCGCGCTCGCGCAGGTGCCTGCCACTCGCAGCCTGCTGCTCCGGCTGCGGCCGTCCGGCACGGGCCCGACTGCGGAACAGCGGGAGAAGGCTTGGTTTCGTGTGCGCTTCGTCGGCGAGGCAGGAGGTCGCCGTGTCGTCACCGAGGTCGCCGGCGGCGATCCCGGCTATGCGGAGAGCTCGAAGATGCTGGCCGAATCGGTGCTGTGCCTGGCGAACGACACCCTGCCCGAAGCTGCGGGCCAGGTCACCACGGCCGTGGCCATGGGGGACGCGCTGCGCGCACGGCTGGAGCAGGCGGGCATCTCGTTCCGGGTGCTCCATAGCGGTTGACGGGCCGCCGGTGCTCCTGCGGCACGGCTTTCCGGACTCCCGGCGGCTGTGGCGCACCTTCGTTATCAACGACCCGATCCGGCTCTCCGTCCCGCCGACGTACATGCTGGGACCGCGGGACAAGCCGGCCGATCCCCAGGACGCGCAGAGCAAGGACCTCGCCCCTCGCTGGAGGCCGTCGCAGCCACGCTCCCGGCGTGGACTGCCGCTATGCCCGCGTTCATGATGGGACAAGAGTGTCTGCCCAGCTCAGCGACTGCGAGGGAAGCTGACCATGGCGCTCACTGTCGCCGTCACCGGACCGACCGGGGAGATCGGCACGTCGGTGGTCCGCGCGCTGGAGCAGGAGGACCGGGTGGACCGCGTCCTGGGCATGGCCCGCCGGCCGTTCGACCCGGCATCCCGCAGCTGGCGTAAGACCGAGTACCGGCAAGGCGACGTCCTGGACCGGGCCGCGGTCGAGGCGTTCGTGGCCGAGGCCGAGCAGGACAGGGCCGCATGGTGAACGCGACGCCGCACCGGGTGCCATGCTTAGCCGACGGCGCCCGGCGTGACGGCAGGGTGCCTGACCGTGGAGGCGGCGATGGCGTCCGGGGATGGGGAAGCAGCTCCTCTGCCGCGCCGCCCCCGGAGGTGACCACGTGCAGCAGCTGACCGGTCTGGATGCGGCGTTCCTGGCAATGGAGACCCGGACGGTGTTCGGCCACGTGGGAAGCGTCTGCATCGTCGACCCGTCGACCGCGCCGGAGCCCGTCACGCTGGAGCGGTTCACCCGGGTGGTCGAGTCCCGGCTGCCACTGGTCCCGCCGCTGCGCCGCCGCCTGGTCGACGTGCCGCTTGGCCTGGACCAGCCGTATTGGATCGAGGATCCCGACTTCGACATCGAGTTCCACGTCCGGGAGCTCGCCCTGCCCTCCCCCGGCAGCGACCGGCAGCTCGCCGAGCAGGCCGCCCGTCTGCACGCCCGGCCGCTGGACCGCAGCCGACCGCTGTGGGAGCTCTACCTGATCTTCGGGCTGCAGGGTGGACGGGTGGCCATCTACAGCAAGGTGCACCACGCCGCCATCGACGGCGTGTCCGGCAACGACATCCTCGCCGCACTTCTCGACCTGTCGCCAGAGGGTCGCAAGCTGCCCGACCCGCCACCCCGCAGGGCCGAGCGGCAGCCGGGCGCGGTCGAGCTGCTCGCCCGCAGCGCGGTGTCCCTCACCCGCCACCCACTCCGCGCGGCGCGGGTCTCCGTCGACCTGCTCCGGTCGGCGCCCGCGTTGGTGGCCAGCCCGGCCCGGCCGGCGTTGCCGCTGGTCGACCGGCTGCTGCGCCGCGATGGGGAGGCCATCCTGTCGCAGCCCGGTCTGCGGGCACCGCGGACGCCGTTCAACCGGTCGATCACCCAGCACCGGCGGTGGGGCTTCTGCGGCCTGCCCCTTGCCGAGATCAAGCGCGTGAAGAACGCGCTCGGGATCACGGTCAACGACGTCGTCATGGCGTTGTGCGCAGGGGCGCTGCGCCGGTGGCTGGCCGACCATGACGCGCTGCCGGATGCCCCGCTGATCGCCGCGGTGCCGGTCTCGGTCCGCACCGAGGAGCAGAAGGGCGCCCACGGCAACCGCGTCTCCACCATGCTCGCCGTCCTGCCGACGCAGCTTACCGATCCACGTGAGCGCCTCCGGGTGGTGCACGAGGCCATGCGCGCCGCCAAGGAACAGCACGACGCACTGCCAGCGGACCTGCTCGCCGACGTCACCCAGTTCGCGATGCCGGCGCTTGCGGGACAGGCCGCCCGGATGGCCGCGCGCTTGCGGCTGGTCGAACGGGCCAGCCTCTTCAACCTGATCATCTCGAACGTCCCGGGGCCCAACGTGCCGCTCTACTACGCCGGCGCCGAGCTGCTCGCGTACTACCCGCTGTCCGCGGTCGTCGACGGCCAGGGCCTGAACATCACGGCGATGAGCTACCGGGACACCCTGTTCTTCGGGGTCATCGCCTGCCGCGAGCTGGTTCCCGACGTCGACAGGCTCACGACCTACCTGGAGGACGAGCTGCGGGTGCTGACCGGCAGCCTCGACAAGGTGGCCACACGGCGTAGCAAGCCTCGCACACGCCGGTAGCTGCGCCACGAGCCGGTCGCGGGCCGTGTCAGTCGCGGCGGCGTAGCGGATGGTCCTCCGGCACCTCCACGAGGCAGATGCGCACGCCGTCCGGGTCGGCGACCCACATCTCCAGCAGCCCCCACGGCTCCCGCTTCGGCTCCCGCAGGATCCGCACGCCACGCTCGCCGAGCTCCCGTCGCGCCGCGGCCAGTTCGCGCACCTGCAGCCACAACGCCATTCCTGGTGCTGGCGGCGCGGCCGCGCGGCCCGACAGCTCCAGGAACCCGCCACCCAGGAAGAAGACCGTGCCCCGTTCCGGCCCGCTGCCGAACTCCCGGTAGACCGCCAGCCCCAGCATGTCGCGGTAGAACACCCGGCTGCGCTCCGGGTCGGTTGGGTGGAGCAGCACGCGGCTGCTCAGCACGTCCATGGCGCCATGATCGCCCAGCGGACGCACTCGGGCGCAATGGCTGCTCCAAGCCGCCGGGGAAGCCGGCCACCCGATCGTCGTGAACGTGCTCGCGGCCACAGCCCTGTCCGTAGCGCTCCGTTGCGGTCAACCTGTGGGGGGGACCCGGTACGTACCCAGGGACGTCATGGCGGCAAGGGCTGGATGGCCAGCAAGCGCCGAGGGGCTGGCCCAGGTGCAGGAGGAGCTGGCGCGAGCCTTCCCGCCGGGCTGGACGCCGCCGGCTGGCCGGCTGGCGGCCGGCGGCTGCTACGCCTGCTTCGCCCGCGGCGTGCGCGGGCAGGGCGCGGCCGGTCGCCGTCCACGCTGCCTGGCGGACGAGCGTGGAGGTGGCGGTCGCGGTGGTGCTGGCCGCGACCCGCCGGCCCGCCCGGACCCCGGAGCCGCTGCGCCGAGCGCGCACCGCCGCCCGGGTCGCCCGCGCGAGGGCGGCAGGCCGGGCAGGCTGGTCAGCATGGGAACGGCCGGCCCGGACGCTACCGTCCCGGCAGCAGCACGCTCAGGCAGGTGACACCGCCTTCGAGCTTCTCGAACTCGCT
>DASUZB010000171.1:0-42208 GCA_036377075.1 Actinomycetes bacterium
GACCCGCAGCGGTGTGGTGACCGCGGTCGACGGTCGCCTGCTGACGGTTCGCTGGGACACCGGCGGCGAGTCCATGTTCATCCCGAGTGCCGGATCCCTGCGCGTCACCAGCGGCGGGGCCACCACTCCCGAGGTGCGGTAACCGCCGGCGTCCCGGCGGCACCAGGCGGCTCCGTTGGGGGTGGCGCGGCATCCCAGGTGGGAGCATCCTGGCAGTCTGGCGAGGCCGGCCACGCGCCCGGCTCCCGTGTCCCGCCGGGTGTCGTGGCCGGCGACCATCCGGCTACTCGTAGCGCAGCGCGGTCGCCGGGTCGAGGGCGGCGGCCTGGTTGGCCGGGCCGAACCCGGCGATGATCCCCACCAGCGCGGAGATCCCCAGCGCGAGCGCCGCCGCCGGGTAGGAGACGATCGTCCGCTGCTCGCTGAGGTGGGGAAGCGCGTACGCCGTCGCCAGGCCGGCGGCCACCCCGAGCAGGCCCCCGATCACGCTCAGCACGGTCGCCTCGGTGAGGAACTGGGCGACGATGTCGCGGCGGCGCGCGCCGACCGCCCGGCGGATGCCGATCTCCTTGATGCGCTCGCGGACCGCGACCAGCATCACGTTGGCCACCCCGATGCCCCCGACGATCAGGCTGATCGCCGCGATCGCGGTGATCAGGCGGGTGAAGTTGGTCGAGGACTCCTGCCTGGCCTGGATCAGCGTGGTCGGGTCGCGGGTGACGAAGTCGTTGTCGTCATCCGCCCCGAGCTGGTGGGTGGACCGGAGGGTGGCGATCACGTCGTTGCGGTAACGGTCGGTCGCCTCCGGCTCGGCCGCTACCCTGAGCTGGTCGACCTTGGGGTCGCTGGACACCAGCCGGCCCTTGATCGCGTTCAGCGGCACCAGCAGGTTGTCGTCCTGGCTCAGCGGCCCGAATCCGGACGTCTTCAGCACCCCGACGACCAGGTAGTGCTCGGTGCCAACGTCGAGGGTGCGGCCGACCGCGGTGCGCCCGTCGAGGCCCAGGTCCTGGGCCAGGCTGGCACCGAGAACGCCGAGCTTGAGCCCGCGGTCCTGGGCGAAGCCGGAGAAGAAGCGGCCGCCGGCGAGCTGCAGGTCGTCGACGTTCTGGATCGCCGTGGTGGTGCCGGTGACGCTGGCCTGCACGCTGGTCCCGCCGTTGGTGATGGTTTCCTGGGCCTGCACCGTCGGCGCGACCGCCTTCACCGAGTCGAGCCGCTCCAGCGCCCGCGTGTCGGCCAGGGTCAGCGTCTTGTTCGAGCCGGTCAGGCCGGCGACCCCGAAGCCGAAGCCTCGGCCGCCCGTGACCGTCAGGGTGTTGGCGCCGAGCCGGCTGAACTGGTCGTTCACGTCCGCCGCCGAGCCGTTGCCGACCGAGACCAGGGTCACCACCGAGCCGACGCCGATGACCAGCCCGATCACCGTCAGCATCGAGCGCAGCAGGTTCGCGCGCAGCCTGCCGGCGGCGAGCCGGACCGCCTCGAGGATCACGGGTTGCCACCTCCCCCTCCTCCGCCACCACCACCGCCAGGGCCGAAGAGGCCACCAGCTGGGCCGCCCTGCTGGTTCTGGCTGGTGGCGCCCGTGTCGCTGCCGGTGACCCCGGTGACGACCTCGTCCCCGGCCCTGATGCCGGTGATGATCTCGGTGCCTTCCGTAGTGACCAGGCCGACGACCACGGGGCGGGTCACCGTGCTGCCGTCGGTGACCACTTGGACGGTCGGGTTGGCGTTGTTGCCGCCGATCGCGGAGGAAGGCACCACCACGACGTTGCGGCGGCTGGCCGTGATCACGCTCGCCTGCCCGGTCATGCCCGCCCTCGCGCCGGCGGGCAGCTTGCTCATCAGCACGGTCACCTGGTACTGCACCACTGAGCTCGACCCGGACGAGCCACCCGAGGAGGCCGCGGCGTTGGCGATGTCGTCGACCTTCCCCTGAGCGGTACCGCCGTCCAGGCCGTCGAACGTGAGGGTCACGCTCTGGCCGACCTTGACGCGACCGACGTCGAGCTGGCTCACGTCGGCCTGGGCGGCCAGGTAGGAGCGCGGCGCCAGGGTGGCGAGCTGGCCGCTGGCCCCGATCCGGTCGCCGACCTCGACCGCGACGTCGTCGACCACCGCGCCGGGCCGGTAGGAGACGAACTGGGTGAGGTCGAGCTTCCCGGTCTCGTCGAGGCTGTGGTCGGCCTGCCAGTTGATCAGGGCGTCGGCGGTGCCGCTGCCGAACTCGCCGTCGGCCTCGCCGGGGTCGTAGCCGGCCGCCGCCAGCGCCTTCTGCAGCGCGGTGACGTCGCTGCCGTCGTCGCCCTCGGCGAGGTTGCGGTACAAGGGGTAGCCGGAGGGGATCCCGTAGAGCGCCTGGCCGTCGACCGTGACCAGGGCGGTGAGGGCCTTGACCGGCTTGCCCGTGGTGAGGTTGACGCTGGTGACGGTCCCGCCGATGCCTGCCCTGAGCGGCTTGACGTCCTGCTTGACCAGGGTGAACGAGGCGTCGACCGTCTGCGTCAGGGTGGTGCGGGTCGCCCTGGAGGTGACCAGGGACTGGCTCGTTGGCTGGCCGTCGCCGCGTCCGACCACCACCCAGGTGGCCGCCCCGGCCGCCGCCAGGACGACCACCACGATGCCGGCCACGACCCAGCGACCGCGCCCCCCACGTCGGCGGCGGCTCACTGGGCTGGCTCCAGGGTGATGCTGCTGGCCACGACCGTGCCGGCGCTGCTGTTGGAACCGGTCGGGTTGAACCGCACCGCGATGGTGTCGCCGACGCCGAGGTCGCCCTGGTTGGCCGAGACCGCCTTGCGGATCTGGGTCGAGCCGTTGAGCTGCACCTTGAGCTCGCCGGCGCCGGTGGTCACGGTGAGCACGCCGCCGTTGATCGCGGTGATGTCACCCTGCAGCGTGGGACCGCCTCGCCCGCCGAAGCCACCGGCCTGGCCGTTCTGGCCGTTCTGGCCGTTCTGGCCGCCACCCTGGGGGAAGCCGCCGCCGGGGCCCTGGAGGTTGCCCCGCGGAAGCTTGCCCTGCTGGGCCTGCTGGAACGCCTCCGCCAGGGTCTTCGGGCCGCTCGGGGCGGTGCCCCGCCCGATGGCGAAGCCGCCTCCCAGCCCAACCACCAGGCAGACCGCGCCGGCCAGGAGCCGGTCGCGCCAGCGCGTCCCCGAGTCGGAACGGTCGTAGACCGGGACCTGGTCACCGGTCGAAGTGGTCGGTTCGTGCTGCATGCTGGTGCCTCCCTTACTCAACCGACCGGCGTCAGGCGGCCGCCGTCGAGCAGCAGGCGCCGCTCGGCCCGGACGGCCACCGCGGGGTCGTGGGTGATCATCAGGACGGTGCTGCCGGCGCGGTGGAGGTCGGCGAAAAGGTCGAGGACCTCGGCGCCGGACTGGGCGTCGAGGTTCCCGGTCGGCTCGTCGGCCAGCAGCAGCGCCGGCTCGCCGACCAGCGCCCTGGCGATGGCGACCCGCTGTATCTGGCCGCCGGAGAGCTGCGTCGGGTCGTAGTCGAGCTGCTCGCCGAGGCCGACCCGTTCGAGCGTGGTCCGCGCGCTCGCCAGCCGGGCGGCCCGGCGCTGCCCCCGGTACAGCAGCGGCGTCGCCACGTTCTCGAGCGCGCTGGTGCGCGGGAGCAGGTTGAAGTTCTGGAAGACGAAGCCGATGCGCTGGTTGCGGATCGCCGCCCTGCGGGTGTCGCCCAGGTCGGAGACGTCCTCGCCGGCCAGCTCGTAGATGCCGGCGTCGGGCCGGTCGAGCAGCCCCAGGATGTTGAGCAGGGTGGACTTGCCCGACCCGGACGGGCCCAGGATCGCCACCCACTCGCCGGCCGCGAGCTCCAGGTCGATCGCGCTCAGCACCGGCACGGCGATCATGCCGCGGTGGTAGGTGCGGGCGATCGCCCTGGTCCGCACGACCGGCGGCCCGGCGACCGCCACCCGGCCTGGCGGCAGCCAGGGATGCCCCTGCTCCATACGCGCTCGCTCCTCGGCTCGCGTGACGATGCGCGGCAGTCTGAGCGCCCAACCTTGGGGCACCCTCTGAGCACGCTGAAAGGTCGCTGTGAGATCCGCCTGATGCCCAGCAGCGGGGCGACCGGCTGGGAGGGCTGGGGGGCGGCGACCGACCCCTGGGGTACCGCCTAACCCGGCGTGAGGACGGCCCGGATCCGGCGCAGGCCGGCGCCGACCGACTGCTCCTTGACGATGTGGAAGCGGCCCAGCTCGGCGGTGTTGAGCACGTGCGGGCCGCCGCAGAACTCCAGCGACGCCTCGTCGATGCGGTAGACCGAGACCAGGCCGGAGTAGTGCTCGTCGAACAGGCCGATCGCGCCCTGCCGCCGCGCCTCCTCCTGGGACATGACCTCGCGCTCCACCGGCAGGCCGGCGTCGATCCACTGCTGCACCAGCGCCTCGACGGCCGCGACCTGCTCCTTGGTCAGCGGCGCCGGGTGGGAGAAGTCGAAGCGCAGGCGCTCCCTGGTGATGTTGGAGCCCCGCTGGAAGACGTGGTCGCCGAGCACCTTGCGGAGCGCGGCGTGGAGCAGGTGCGTCGCGGTGTGGTAGCGGACGCTCTCCTCGCTGTCGTCCATCAGCCCGCCGGCCGCCTGCACCACGCTCTTCGACGCCTCCCGGTGCCGCTCCTCGCTGCGGCGATAGCCCTCGAGGTCGACCTCGATGCCCTCCTCGGCGGCCAGCTCCCGCGTCAGCTCGACCGGGAACCCGTAGGTCTCGTAGAGCTGGAAGGCGACGTCGCCGGGCAGCACGCGCCGCTCGGCCTGACGGAGCCGCGCCAGCTCCTTCTCGATACGGGCGGTGCCGCGCGCGAGCGTCCGCTGGAAGCGGCCGAGCTCGGCGACGAGCTGCCCGGTGATCTCGGCCGAGCGCTTCTCGAGCTCGGGGTAGGCCGGGCCGTACAGGCGCACGACCTCCTTGGACACGTCTGCCCAGGCCGCCGGCTCGAAGCCGGCCTGGTGGCAGACGCGCGCCGCGCGGCGGATCAGGCGGCGCAGCACGTAGCCGCGGCCCTGGTTGGAAGGCTCGACCGGGTTCTGGTCGCCGAGGATGAACACGCAGGTGCGCAGGTGGTCGGTGAGGATGCGGAGCATCCGCTCGGCACGCTGTGGCGGAAGGTCGCTGCCCACGGCGCCGCGGCGGTCGGCCAGCGCCTGCTTGACCTCGACCAGCGGGTACGTCTCGTAGACGCTGTCGACACGGTTGAGCACGGCCAAGGTGCGCTCCAGGCCCATCCCCGTGTCGACGTTGCGCTTGGGCAGGTCGCGCAGCTCACCGCCACGGCGCTCGAACGTCATGAAGACGTTGTTCCAGATCTCGAAGAAGCGCTCGTGCCCGCACAGCCCCGGCAGGCACTCCGTCTCCGGGTCCTCGTCCGGGCAGGGCACGCCGCGGGTGTCGACGAAGATCTCGGTGTCCGGCCCGCACGGGCCCTCCGGGCCGACCGCCCACCAGTTGTGCTCGGCACCGAGGTAGACGATGCGGCGCCGGTCGATCCCGAGCGAGCGCCAGACCGCGGCCGCCTCCTCGTCGCGGGGCGCGTTCTCGTCGCCCTCGAACACCGTCACCCAGAGCTGGTCGTGCGGGATGGCCAGGTGCTCGGCGCCGGTGAGGAACTCGTAGCTCCAGGTGATCGACTCCTGCTTGAAGTAGGCGCCGAGCGACCAGTTGCCGAGCATCTCGAAGAAGGTCACGTGGGTCGCGTCCCCGACCTCGTCGATGTCGTCGGTGCGGACGCACTTCTGGACGTCGACCAGCTTGTCCCCGCTCGGGTGCGGCTGCCCGAGGAGGTAGGGCACGAGCGGGTGCATCCCGGCCGTGGTGAACAGCACCGAAGGGTCGTCGCTCGGCACCAGCGAGGCGCTCGGGATGACCGCGTGCCCTCGTTCGGCGAAGAACGAGAGGTACATCGTGCGCAGCCGGTCGGCGGTCAGGACACCCAAGGCGCTTCACCCCGCGGAATGGGATCGGTGGTCACCCGTCCCGCAGTGTACGTGCGGGCCCTTCGCGCCTCACCGCATTTGCTCCGAGCCCGCGACGGCACGGCGCGGTTGCCGCGAGCCCGTGGCGGCTGCGAGACTGCGGCCATGAGCGGGCGGTTGCTGGGCTTCGTCGGCGTGTGCGTGCTGCTGACCTTCGTGCCCGGTGTCGACACCGCCATGGTGACCCGTAGCGTGCTCGCCCGCGGCACCCGCGCCGGCGTCCGCACCGCGCTCGGCGCGGCGTCGGGCCTGTTCGTCCACGCCGCTGCCGTGGCCCTGGGCATCTCCGTCCTGCTCGCCCGCTCGGCGACGGCGTTCGAGGCGCTCAAGCTGTGTGGCGCCTGCTACCTGGTGGTCCTCGGCATCCTGGAGCTGCGTGGCAGCATCGGCTCCGGACGACAGCCTGGCGACGAGCGCGAGCCGGAGCCGCCCGGGCCAGCGCCGGGGCGCGCCCGCCGCGCCCGCGTCGGCCCGTTCGCGCAGGGCCTGCTCGCCAACCTGACCAACCCGAAGGCGGCGCTGCTGTTCCTCACGCTGCTGCCGCAGTTCCTGCCGCCGTCCTCGACCGGCCGCGCGCTGCCGCTTGCCCTGGCCCTGGCGACGATCCCGGCGACGTGCAGCTTCACCGGGCTCAGCCTCTACGCCCTTGGCATCGGCCGGCTCCGCCCCCTGCTACGGCGTCCCCGGGTCCGGCGCCTGCAGGACCGCGTCCTCGGGGTCGTGTTCATCGGCCTGGGAGCCCGCCTGGCGGCCGAGCGGATCTGACGGCGCGTCACAGAACGGCAACGCCGCAGCGGCGCATGAACTGCCCTGGGACGCCCGGCCGTAGTCGTGGGCGCGGCTGGTCGGGCAGCCGCGCTCCACCGACAGGCCTCCTCCAAAGGAGATCAGCATGCTTCGGCGTACCACGCTGGCCATGGCGCTGGCGGCAGGCGCGCTCCTGGCCGGACTGGCCGCACCCGCCAACGCCAGCCCAGAGAGCCGCGTCGCCTTGCCCCCCAACGGCGCCGTCGTCACCAAGCTGGTCACCACCGGCTACTGGTTCACCCCGGAGGGGAGCTGCTCCCGCAGCAGCGGTGGCAGCCTCTTCACCCCTCCGTACAGCTTCACCGTCACCGCCAAGGCGGTGTACCGGACCGTTCCCGGCGCCCCCGGCGTCTACCAGTGGACCCAGTTCCAGTACAAGCTCGACGGGATCCGCCTCGGCAGCCACAGCAACGTCAACGTCCGCCTGTACGAGGCCGGCACCCTCGAGTTCGAGGACCGCTCCCCCGACGACGTGGCCCCTGGCTTCTGGCACTACGTGATGCCCAACTCCCCGCCGATCACGAGGGCAACGAGCTCCGACTGGATCGAGTTCGAGACCATCTTCGACCTCGCGCGACGCTCCGACCCGCGCTGCACCGCCCGGACGGGGCGCGGCTGAAAAGGCCCCCTGTCCCTGGCCGCCGCGGCCGGCGTCACCAGCCTCCGACGCCAGGATGCGGCGGCCAGCTCCATCCTCCCGCGCGTGCGCCCTGCTGCGACGGGTCCCGGTGCGGGCCTGGCAGTGCGCCTCGGCCGGCCGGGGAGCCAAGGGCCACCGCTGGTACGACTGGGCGTTCGTGCGGCTCGACCGCGGCGCGCACGGCACCGGCGACCCCGGGCAGCGCTGGCTCATGATCCGCCGCAACCGCACCACCGGGGAGCTGGCCTTCTACCACTGCCGGATGCCCCGCCCCGTGCCACTGGCCATGCTGGTCACGGTGGCGGGCCGGCGCTGGACGGTGGAGGAGCGCATCCAGACCAGCAAGGGCCCGTGCGGCCTGGACCAGCACCAGGCCGCCGCTGGACCTCCTGGTACCGCTGGGTGACCCTGGCCATGCTCGCCCACGCCTTCCTGGTCGTGGCCGCCGTGGCCGGCAACACCCGCCACCCACCACCACCCGGACTGATCGGGTTGACCTGCAACGAGGTCCAGCACCTGTTCGCCGCGCTGCTCGCCCGGCCCGTCAGCGACCCCGCCCACCGGCTGCGCTGGTCTGCGTGGCGACGCCGGCACCAGGCCCGCTCCCGCAGCTGCCACTACCGCCGGCAAGCAGCCCGGGCCCCATGAAGCTCACGGTCCACCGTTGGAGCACGAACCCGTACCGACGGCGCTCACACCGCGCACCACGTGAACACCAGCAAGGTCAATGCGGCTGGTGCCCCCCGCCGCTGCCGCCACATCGACGACACCAGCCCTGGCGCCATGACCGACGGGCCCGGAGAATCGGGCAGTGCGAGCGACGAGCCAGCAGGTCCGGATCGGTCCGGAGCCGCGGGGAAGGGACGGTCATGGCTGAGGCGATCGCCGAGCGGGTCCAGCGCTACATCCTCGATGGCAGCGATGCGGACTTGCGGCGGCTGCTGGGCATCTCGCAGTTCAGTGGGGAGATGGCACGCGCTGCCTTCCGCCGGGTCGGCATGCAGGAAGGCTGGAAGGCGATCGACTGTGGCTGCGGCCCGATCGGCGGCCTTGCCGTCATGGCGGAGCTGGTGGGCCCGGGCGGGCGGGTCGTCGGCGTCGACGCCAGCGAGGCGGCAGTGCGGCAGCTCGACGCGGCAGCCGTGGGCGGCCCGTTCGACCTGGCCTACACGCGGCTGTTTCTGGTGCACCAGGTCGACCCGGTCCGGACGCTCAGCCGGATCGCCGGCCTGCTTCGCCCCGGCGGCTGGGTCGTCGCGCACGAGCCGCTGCGCTGCCCGGCGCCGCGGTCGCAGCCCCACCTGGAGGCCCTTGGCGCCTACTGGGAGCTGCTGTTCGAGGTGGTGGAACGGGTCGGGGGCGCGCCGCACGACGCCGTCGACGACCTCGCGCGGTGGGCGCGCGCGGCGGGCCTCGAGGTGGTCCGCACGGACGGTTGCTTCTTCACCAATGACCCGACGGTGGGCTTCGAGCTGCACGCCAGCACCCTCGCGGCAGCCAGAGGGCGTGCCGTCAGCGGGGGAGTCGCGTCCGAGCAACAGGTCGACGAGCTGGTGGGTGCGCTTCGTGCGGCGAAGGAGGGCGGCTACGAGTGGGTGTCGTCGCCGTTCTTCCGCGACCTGACACTGCGCAAGCCCACAGCGGCGTGAAGCAGCAGGTCACGATCTACGGTTGGATTACTAGCAGGCGTTTGCCACCTATCGGGAACCGGCGCTACTCGATACCCGCGTCCGGCGGCATCGGCGTCAAGTAGTGCCACCTACACGACACGCACGGCACTACCGCTGCCGCCCGGAGTTCAGCCGGGCTCAGGCAGCCGACGCCGCATGTTGATGCACATGGTCGCGTGGGTCCGGCCGCTACCGCATCCGCTCATGCCGATGTGCGCACGGTGACTCGAAGCATCGGATGGGGTCATGGTTCGTGTGAGTAGCGCGAGTCGGCAGCGGTCGGGGCGTACTGGTCAGGCAGGGATGGCCAGCGCTGCGAGGCCCACTGCGACCAGGTCGCGTGCTCTGGTGGGACGGGTGGAATCTGAGAACCTCGCAGTTCGTCGTCGTCCGGCGCTTGAAACTGAGCCCGCCACTGCTCAAGTTCAACGTCGCTCATGTGGAACGTTTGACCGGGCGTGGTTGCGAACCGATTGGTGACACGCCTGCGTTGCTCCTCGTGGTCAATCGGCAGGTAGACGACTTGGCTACGGGCACCGACTGTGCCAGCGATCCAGCGGAGCGCTGATCGTTCGTCCTTGCCCCAGAACCCGAAGTCGAAGACGACATTGATGCCCAGCTCTGCGGCCCGCATGCCGAGCTGAACCAACTTGCCCTCAACGATGTCACGCTTATCTGGTGGGTTCTGATCGCCAAACAGCGCGATCTGCCACTCGTCGGGCGTTAGCCGCAGAGCCGACGCGCTGATCTCTAGTTCTTTCGCGTGAGCCGTTTTCCCTGCGCCGGGAAGGCCAACGATCAGGTAAACGATTGCAGGTCCGACGCGCGGATCGGTCGGCTCGGGGTGGTTGTGTGGGTACATGCGGCGGCTCCTGAGGGCTGGCAGGGGCCAGGCAGGCAACGCGAAATGGCCGCCCGGCAGGAAGCCGGCGGCGCGGAACCGAGAGACTTAAGGATCGGGAACTGTCCGGTCTCGGGGCCTACGTGGCACTCCGCTGAGTGTTGGTGGAGTTGACCGTGACAGAGCAGCGGTGTCGGGCCGTGTTGGAGAGGTCCAGGCCGGGGTGCCGGTGACCGAGGTGGCAGAACGGCACTCGTAGCCATCGGGCTCGTGCAGCCTCACGGCCGTGATCGCAGCACCGCGACCTCGGGATATTCCTCGGGCGGACCGAAGCCGTGCTCGACCAGCCAGCGGACCCCCCGCAGGCTTCGCAACGACCACCAGGCGCGGATGAGGTCGCCGTCGACGTGGGTGCCGTAGCCGGCGACGACGTCGCCAAGGTGCTCCTGGTGTCCGAGCGTGAGGGTGGCGAGGTCGAACAGCGCGTCGCCCGGGGCCGCCTCGGACCAGTCGACGACGCCGGTGACCTCGTCACCGTCGACGAAGATGTGGTCGACCTGCAGGTCGCCGTGGATGAACACTGGTGTCCACGACCGGAGCGCGGTCTCGGCGAGCCGGCGGTTGCGCGTGACCACGTCGGCGGGAAGGACGTCGTTGGCGACGAGCCACTCGCATTCGCCATCGAGGTGCGATGCGAGCTCGTCGAGGCTCCGACCGGGCCATGGCGGCAGCGGCGCATCGTGCAGCGTCCGGGCGGCGGTACCCGCCGCGGCCCACGCCGCCGAGGACGCGGTCGACGGCTCGCCGAGGCGGCCGAGTGCCGTCCCTGGGAGGGCGGCGAGCGCGAGCACGGGCGGCTTCCGCCATAGGATCTCCGGGGTCGGGATCGGCGCCATAGCCATCGCCTCGACCTCGACGTCGGTGCGGGTCTGATCAGCGTCGATCTTCAGGAACACGTTGCCGACGCGCAGGGTCGCGCGCTCGTGATGGGCGACGATGACCTCGATCTCCTCCACGTCGGTCATTATCGCGGGGGATGGCCACCGACGCAGCGGTCGCCTTGGCCGAGCACCTGGCCGAGTTCGCCGCGCTGCTCGTGGCGGCTGACCTGGGTGGTTGGTGGTGGAGATGATGGGACTCGAACCCACGACCCCCTGCTTGCAAAGGAAGTCCGGGCGGGGCTGCAACCTCGGACAACGGCAAGGCTCCCAGCTCAGAGGGCCTCCTATTGCCCGTGATTGACCGTTGTCGCCCGCCGGAGGCCGTTGCTACTGGCACGTAGATGGCACGGCCGACTGCCCTGGAGTGCCCGGCAGGCGGCGCCGTCCCTGACGGCTCGGGTGGGCTGACAGCGCGCCGTTGTGGGCGCGGCGAGGCCGGCTCTGGGCGACGGTCGGGCTCGTGGCCGACGCGGTCGACGCTGGGCCACGCTGGCGGACGTGCGTCGGCGCTGAGACCAAGCCGGTCAGGCGCCGCCGGGGGCCGAGCACGGCCGCCGAAGGTGGCCGCGCGCAGGTCCCCGAGGGGCGCCGGCTCAGGCGATGAACGCCTGCCTCGTTGGCAAGCTGCGGGACGCAGCGCGGCAGCGGGTACGCGGCCTAGCGGCGACCGTGCCGCTGCTCGGGCTCCGGAGCACGTTGTGGGTGTCGCATACTGTGGCCATGTCTGGGATTGGCCGCGCTGCTCGTCTCCTCGTAGTCGCCAGGATGGTCGCGGCCGTGGCGCTAGTCGGCGCAGTTGCTTTCCTGCGGGCCGCGTCCGCGACGACGCGTGTCCTTGATCGCGGTGACGTGCGGTTCGACGTGCTGGTACAACGTCGGGCCGAACGCCTTGATTACGCCGGCGCGGAGCTGCAGGCACCGGGCGCGCAACCGCAGGTGAGTGCGGCGCAGGCGTGGTCGACTGCCGGGGCGCATCGTCAGCCGGATGGCCGCAAGCCGGCGGTGCGGCTGGCTACGTTCGTCGACCCTGACTTCCCGGTGCCCGCCGGCCACGGCCGGCGTCTTGTCCCTGTGGCCAAGCGGGCTTTGGTCTGGGTCGTGGTGGTTCCTGACGTGCCGGTTGTTGAGTTCGGCCCGGACGTGGGGCAGGCAGGTCGACCAGTGCGGCGTGCTGCATGCCCGACCTATACGCCGGTCGATGCGACGACGGGGCAGCCTCTCGGCACCTGGTATCACTGCTGACCGCTGTGCTGCCAGGCGACCCCGCGCCGGAGTCGAGGCTGTGCCGGCCGCCCGCAGGGCCGGCCTTGATCGCGTTGTCCCTGTCCCGAGCGCGCTCAGGCAGTGTGGACTTCGAACCAGACGGCCTTGCCGGCGCTGTGCCCATCGATGTCGGAACCCCAACGGGTGGCGAGCGCGGCCACCAGTTCTAGCCCTCGGCCGGCCTCGTCGTCCCAGCCACCCATGCCTTCGTGCTTGGGAAGCTGGGGGCTTGTGTCGTGGACCTCGACGCGGACGGCATCGCCGCCCAGGGTGACGACCAGGCCGATCCCGACCGAGCTCGCGGGGGTGTGGGTGATCGCGTTGGTGACCAGCTCGCCGGCCAGCAGCTCGACGACCTGGCTCACGCCGTCAAGCCGCCAGCCGCGCAGCGTGGCCGCGACGAACCGCCTGGCCGCCCTGGCGCTGCTCGGGGCATGGGGAAGCTGGATGCTCGCCTGCGCTGCCGCTGGCCCGCGCGCGCCCGCCACCGCATGCCTCGTCCCTTTGGGCGATCTCCGTGCGCTCGACTACCCGATTGTTGGTAGCGGGTTACCCGCTGGCGGGCACGACGAACTCGATCGCGGCAATGTCGTCGCGGAGCGGCTCGGGCCGGCGCGCGTTGAGCCGTTCGTGCAGCAAGGCGAACTCGCCTTGGACGACCAGCCCGACGACCTCCTCGTCGCCGAGGCCGCCCAGCCGCCCGTAGGCCTCCAGCAGTCCATCGGTGTAGACCACCACCCGAAAGCCCGGCGCCATCACCACCTCGCGCTCCGTGATCACCGGACGCTCAACCAGGCCGAGCAGCGGCCCGGTCGGTGGCAACGACTGGGCGCCGCCACCGCGATCGCCGTCGCCGTGGCCGCCGTCGACCAGATGGCCAGGCAGGTGGCCCGCGTTGGCGTAGCGCAGCCGCCCATCGCGGTAGCTGGCCACATACACCGTCGCCAACGCCTCCCCCGATGGGTCCGCCCACAGTAGGGCGTTGGCCAGCAGCAGTGCATCGCTGAGCGGCGAGCCGGCCAGCGCGGCCGACAGGACCAGGTCCTTCAGCCGCAGGGCCGTGATCGCCGCCTCCAAGCCATGCCCGGCGACGTCGCCGATCACGAACCACACCGCCTCGCCGGCCTTGGCGGTACCCACGAAGTCGCCGCCGACCACGCCCTCGGCCGGGCGAAACAGCGTCCGCAGCAGGATTCCACCCGCAGTCTCAATGTTCTCGGCGCCCAAGCGGGCGGCCACGGTGCTGGCCAGCTCGGCCTCCTGGTCGGCGCGTTCGCGCTGCTGTTGGGCGTAGTCCGCCTCGGTCTCGATCAGCCCGGCGAGCCGGTGGAAACGGCGGATCCAGGCCAGTGACCCCAACAGTGGCACGACCGCCACCAGCAGAAACCAGTCGGCTACCGAGGTGCGGCCCTGGGCGGCGTTGGCCGCCAGCACCGGGACCAGGCTGAGCAGCAGCGTCCCAGCCAGCGCGTCCTTGGCAGCCAGCGAGCGCCACTGGGCCGCTTGGAGCCCACGGTGCTCGACCGCAACGGCGCGGTGGTAGGCGCGGCGTGCCCCCGCGACCCATGACAGCGAGCCGACCAGGAACCCCGCCGCCGCGAACGAGAACAACACACGGTGCATCCCAGAATCCTAGAATCAGCGCAGCCCGCAGGCTAGACCGAGGCGACCAACGACCGCCATCGCCCAGGCCGGGCCCGTCTACCCGATCTGCGCCCGGCGCCCCTCAACCCGGGGTGCTCCGCCGGCGCAAGGACGGCCGGCGGAGGCGGCCGCCCGCAGGGCCGGCCTTGACCCTGTATGGAAACTCCTCACCAACCAAGACGAAGCCTCGGGAGAGGAGCGGCGCCCCGGCCCCTGGGGGACCGCGGGGTGGAGCCGGGGCGCCAGGCCCGGGGCTTCCGCAATCGCTGTTCTGGCAGGACAGCGCCCCGGGCGTTCTCGGCCGCTACCCGTCCGGGTCGTGCTGGGCACGGACCGTCCGCGCCCACTCGTACAGGGCTCGGGCGCCGAGCACGGCATCAAGCGGGAGGGGAATCTGGCGGCGGGCGGCGTCGCTGGCCAGCCACGCGGTCCCGAGCGCCAGCAGGTCGGCGGTTATCGCCAGGTTCAACGGTGACAGAGGCGCCATGCTGTGCCGTCCGGCTTCCAGCTCGGCCAGCCGGTCGGCCAGCCCCGGCGGCGGCCAGCCGGGCGGCGGCTCGCGTCTACTCATGTCCGGCCGACCCCGGCCCAGAAGCCCCCAACGCCCATGGTGTCAAGCTCCCGGCCATCCGGCCGCCACGCCGCCGGTTGCACCAGCCCCGGCGGGACCAGCTCGAAGCCGTGGAACAGCCGGGCGACCTCGGGGCGGGAGCGCAGCACCAGCGGCGCCGAGGCGCGCTCGTAGACCTTGGTGACCTTGCCGGCGACCTCGGGGCGGAAGTCACCGGTCGCGTGGGAGACCACGAGGAAGCTGCCGGGTGCCAGCACGTCGCGGAGGCAGCCGACGATGGCGGCCGGGTCCTCGTCGTCGGTGATGAAGTGCAGGACGGCGACAAGCAGCACCGCGACCGGCTTGGTGAAGTCGAGTAGCTCCCTGGTCCTGGGGTGGCGGACGATCCGCTCGGGCTCGCGCAGGTCCGCCAGCACCGTGGCGGTGGTCGGCTCGGCGAGCAGCGCGTTGGCATGCGCGTGGACCACGGGATCGTTGTCCACGTAGACCACGCGCGCGTCCGCCGCGACGGTATGTGCGACCTCATGGACGTTGCCCTGGGTCGGCAGGCCGGTCCCGATGTCGAGGAACTGCCGTGCGCCCTCGGCGGCGAGGTGGCGGACGGCGCGGCCGAGGAAGGCGCGGTTCTCCCTTGCCCCGGTGCGGGCCTCGGGGACCAAGGCGAGGAGCTGCTCGGCGGCGGCGCGGTCGGCGGGGAGGCTGTCCTTGCCGCCCAACAAGAAGTCGTAGACGCGCGCCGGGTTGGGCCTGCCGGCGTCGATAGCATCGACGAATGGGGGCGGTGGCTGGCTGATCATGCCGGCCGCGACCCTTCGGCGGACTGCTCGCGGGCGAGGCGGGCGAGGCGGGTCGCCCACGCGCCCAATGCCTCGGCGATGATGGGGTTGTCACGGAACAGCACTGGCGGGCGAACGCCGGCTTCATGCCCGCGCTCGTGGAGAACCCGGCTCAGGTCGGCCATGCCGCGCAGGACGGCGGCGAGCAGCTCGGGGTCGAGCGGGACCGGCTGGCTCCGCACCACGGCAGCGACCTCGGCGAGTCGCCGCCGCCGCGTTGGCCGAGCACCTTGCCACCTGGGCCGAGCCTGGCCCCGACGGGCTGGTGTTCCCGGCGCCAGCAGGCGGCTACCTGCGCCGCAGCAACTTCCGCCGCCGGGTCTGGGTGCCCGCCACCGTCGAGGCCGGCGTGGAGGGCCTGCGGTTCCACGACCTTCGCCACACGGCCGCGACCCTGGCGGCGGCGACCGGCGCGACGACGCGGGAGCTGATGGAGCGGATCGGCCACTCCTCGCCCGCCGCCGCGCTTCGCTACCAGCACGTCATGGCCGACCGGGACAAGGCCATCGCGGCGGCGCTGGACCGGCTCGTCCAAGCCGCGAGCACCCTCGCGGACGGCACGGCCGCCGATACTGGCACGCAGATGGCACGACGCAGGAGGAGGAAGACCGCTTAGCCGCACTCATGCCCTCTGAGCTGGGCTGATGCAGTGGAGATGATGGGACTCGAACCCACGACCCCCTGCTTGCAAAGCAGGTGCTCTTCCGGCTGAGCTACATCCCCAGGCTGACCTGCAGGATCAAGAGCACGATAGCAGCAACGGCCAGACCGAATGGTATGGATTCTCGCCAGGTGGTCCTGCTGGTCACCAGTTCTGCAAGGACCGGTGGAGGATCGCGGCCAGGGCCTCGGGGGTGGCCTGGCGGGGGGCGACGGCGAGCAGGCGCTGCTGCTTCATGGTCCCCTCGACCAGGGTGGGGACGTCGCCCTCGCCGTAGCCGAAGGCGGCGATGCCACTGGGGACCTCGATGTCGCGCATGAGGCGGATCAGCGCCTCGGGTAGGGCCTCTCGTCCGTCGTCGGGCGGCTCGGCACCGGTGAGCAGGGCGGCGGCACGGAGGTGGCGCTCTGGCGCGGCGGGGAAGGTGTAGCGCAGGGCGGCGGGTGCGGTGGCCGCGACCGACTGGCCGTGCGGGACCAATGGCTCCTCGACGGCGTAGCCGGCGGGGCGGTAGTCGCGCACCATGCCGGCGATCGGGTAGCCGTTGGCGTGCGGGATGTGGACGCCGGCGTTGCCGAAGCCCATGCCGGCGAACGTGGCGGCCTGCAGCATGTCGGAGCGGGCGTCGAGGTCGTCGCCGTTCCACACCGCCCGCCGGAAGGAGCGCGCGACCAGCGTCAGGGCGCGCTCGCACCAGAGGTCGGAGACGGGGTTGGCGCCACAGTAGGGGACGCGCTGCTCGGCGCGCTTGCGGGGGAAGGCGGCGTACCAGCGTGCCGTGTAGGACTCGACGGCGTGGCAGACGATGTCCATGCCGGCCGAGGCGGTCACCGCCGCGGGCAGGGTCAGCGTATTCAGCGGGTCGATGACCGCCATGGCCGGCCGCAGCCGGGGATGGCTGATGCCCGACTTGAGCCGTAGGCCGAGGATGTCGAGGACGCACACGGTGGTGCTCTCGGCGCCGGTTCCGGCCGTGGTCGGCACGGCCACCAGCGGCTTGAGGGGCCGTGAGGGCGCGCGGCCCCCGCCCACCGGTTGGTTGACGTACTCCATCACGTCGCCGCCGTCGGCGGTGAGCAGGTTGACCGCCTTGGCGGTGTCGATCGAGGAGCCGCCGCCGACCGCCACGAACCCGTCCCAGTCGGTCCCGCGGGCGAACTCGGCCGCCTGGCGCAGGCTCTCGTCGGTCGGCTCGACGTGCGCCTGGTCGTAGACCTCCGCCTTGACGCCGGCCGCCGCGAGCAGGCCCCGCACCCGCTCCGGGATGCCGGTCGCGGCGACGCCCGCATCGGTGACCACCAGGACCCGTTCGAGGCCGAGCTGGCGCAGGTCGAAGCCGAGCTCCTCGGTCGCCCCGACGCCGAACTTGATCGACGGCGCCGCCCAGGTGAAGACGGTCTCGTTCGGGAGCTCGACCATCTCTCATGCTCCTCGATCCCCCGGCGCCGGCCCCGGTCGACCGGGACCGGCGCCAACCGGCATGCAGGTACGGCGTGCTACGCCTGGACGGTCCGGCTCACGCGGCTCGGCAGCTCGCGCTCCTCGTGCGTCCGGGGGCTGACCCGGGAGCCGAGGACGGCCGCGGCGCCCGCGGTGATCACCGCCATGGTCGCCATGTAGGCCGAGATCGCGTACCCGCTGTGGAAGGTGTGCAGCAGCCAGGCGGCGATCAGCGGCGCCGGACCGCCGGCCACGATCGAGGCGAGCTGGTAGCCGAGGGACGCGCCGCTGTAGCGCAGGCGGGTCGGGAAGCTCTCGGCGATGAACGCCGCCTGCGGCCCGTACATCATGTCGTGGCAGATGATCGACAGCACCACCGCGAGGACGACCAGGGCGCTGGTCTTGGTGTTCAGCAGCCCGAAGTACGGGAAGGCGTAGACCAGGATCGAGAGCGCGCCGATCAGGTACATCCGCCGCCGTCCGATGACGTCGGACAGGTAGCCGAAGAACGGGGTGGTGAACAGCGACACGATGGCGGCGAGCAGGACGGCGTTGAGCAGGAAGTTGCGCTTGAGCCCCAGCTCCTCCGTGCCGTAGGTCAGCACGTAGGTGGTGAAGATGTAGAAGGGGGCCTGCTCGGCGAGGCGCGCCAGCGCGGACAGCGAGATCTCGGGCCAGTGCTGGCGCACGACCTCGGGCACCGGCGCCTTGGCGACCTCCTTCGCCTCGAGCACCTTGGCGAACAGCGGCGTCTCCAGCACCCGCAGCCGGATGAACAGGCCCACCAGGATCAGCAGCGCGCTGAACAGGAACGGGATCCGCCAGCCCCAGACGAGGAAGTTGTCGCCGGTCCACTCGGACGCGAGCCGCGAGGCGCCGATCGAGAGCGCCAGCCCGATGGGGACGCCCGCCTGCGGCCAGCTGGCGATGAAGCCACGCCGGTTGCCGCGGTGCCACTCCATCGACATGAGCACCGAGCCGCCCCACTCCCCGCCGACGCCGATGCCCTGGAAGACGCGCAGGAGGATCAGGATCACCGCGGCCCACAGGCCGATAGCGCTGTAGGTCGGCATCACGCCGATCAGGAAGGTGGCGATCCCCATCAGCAGCAGGGTGACGATCAGCGTCGCCTTGCGGCCGATGCGGTCGCCGTAGTGCCCGAAGATCCAGGCGCCGAGGGGCCGGGCGAGGAAGCCGACGAAGAAGGTGGCGAACGACTCGAGGGTGCCGACGTACGGGCTCGAGTGGGGGAAGAACAGCTTGGGGAAGACCAAAGCGGCGGCCGTCCCGTAGAGGAAGAAGTCGTACCACTCGATGGACGTGCCGACCGTGCTCGCGACGACGGCGCGGCGGACCTGCCGGCGCTGCTCCGCCTCGTCGATGCGCAAGCCAGCCGTGTTGGAATCGGCCATATGAAGCACCTCCTGGCCGTGTGGAGGCGGCCACCGGAGCACGGCACGGAGGGTCGGCGAGCGGGTCGATAGGGACATGTACCTCTCGGCCCGTGCCAGTCAGGCCGCCCAACCTTCGACAAGAAACCCCTATCCGCCGGGCGGCTGCACAAACGAGCAAATTGCGTTCGGTCAGTCGAATGCCGCCGTGGCCGCTACCGTCGCTCGACGGGCGGCGCGGCGGCGGGGTGACGCCAGGAGGCCTTCGGCCTTGAGCGCGGCGAGGGCGAGGCGGGGCAGCTCCTCCGGCGCCTCGACGGCGACGTAGCGGGGGCACCAGGCCGGGGCGAACTTCCGGTTGAAGCGGTAGAGGGACTCGATCTGGAAGGGGCCGGAGAGGCGCCGCAGGAGCCAGCGGGCGGCGCGGAGGCGCAGCGGGCACTCGGGCTCGGCGCCGGCCGCGAGGATCGCTCGCAGGAACGAGAAGTTGAGCGACACGCGGCGCATGCCCAGCTCGGGGAGGCGCAGGGCGGCCTCCACCACCAGGAAGTCGTTGAGGAACGACGGTGCGTGCCGGTCGCGGCGCATGACGTCGAGGCTGGCGCCGTCGGCGCCCCAGGGGACGAAGTGCAGGAAGCCGCGGAGCCGGCCCGCGGCGTCGCGGGCGGTGACCACGATGGTCTCGTCGTCCCTCGGGTCGAACAGGCGGCCGAGCGCCATCGAGAAGCCGCGCTCGGCGGCGTGGCCGCGCCAGCCGTCCGAGAGGGCACGCAGCGCCGCCGCCGAGTCGGGGTCCAGCTCCCGGGCGCGGCAGACCTGCGCGGTGAAGCCGGCCCGGCGCGCCCGGTTCCAGCTCTGGCGGGCGATGCGGCGCGCGCGGCCGTCGAGGGCGAACCCGTCGAGGTGGAGCACGGCCTCGTCGCCGAGGTAGATCACCCGGAACCCGGCCGCCGCGTAGGCGCAGGCGGCCTCGGCGCCGCAGCCGAGCACGGCGGCGATGCGGCCCTGGGCGGCCGCCTCCTGCACGAACGCCCGGACCACCGCCGGCCAGTGCTCCCTGGGGCCGAGCGGGTCCCCGGCCGCCAGCGCCACCGTCCCGACCGGACCGTACGCGACCAGCGCCTTTCCGGCCCGGACGGTGGCGCGGTCGTCGCGCAGGGCGAAGTAGGCGAGCGCGTCGTCGGAGGCGGCGACGGCGGCGGTCAGGTCCGGGTCGAGGACGCGGCGCACCAGCGCCGGCGCCAGCGCCCGGGTGCCGACCACCATCGCGCCGACGTAGAAGACCGCGGCCACCGAGGTCGGGAAGACCCGGCCGAAGCGCCCGCCGATCTCCAGGCCGGTGCCGAGGCCGAGCGCCATGCGCGCGACCTCGCCGACGGCGACCACCGGGGAGACGCCCCCCACTACGTGGTGCCTGCCGCTGACCAGGCCGAGGATGCCGTAGCCGGCGGTGACCGCCAGGGCGCCGAGGGCCGGCTCCAGCAGGGCGCGGCGCCCGCGCGGGCCCAGGCGGGCGGTGAACCGGCCACCTTGGGTGAGCAGCAGCGCGGCGAGGCAGCCCTCGACCGCCGCCTCCTCGAAGTCGAGCCCTTTGGTCAGGTTCAGGACCACGCTGCTGGCCAGCAACGCGATGGTGGCCAGCCAGGCCGCCCGTCGCCGGCGGCGCAGGCCACCAGAGAGCAGCACGAGGCCGACGCCGGCCGCGGCGGTGACCACGGTGGCGCCGTCGGAGACGACGCCGGGGACGAGCTCGTCGAGCAGCCGGAGCCGCTCCCGCTCGGCGGGCAGGAACGCGGAGACGAGGTTGAGCAGCCCGGCGAGGAGCACCAGCACGGCGGCGATCCGCGGCGCGCCCACGCTCCACGAGCGGCGCGCGGCCGGGCGGGGAACGGTCAGGGCCGGCACCTGCCAGGAGGCGCCGAGGTCGGGTCGTGCGGCCCGCGTGCCAGCCATCCGCTCCCGTCCTCCGGTGCGTCCCCCCTTCTACGACGGCGTCGTGGATGAGGTGGCGATGAGAGCGCCGGACCCTGTCCACGCCGGTCGAGCGGCCGCATACTACGGCTTCTTGGAACGCACCGGACCACGGCGCGCGGGACCGGCGCCAGGGCGCGAGGAGGAGCCGTGGGGAGCGGGATGGAGGCGCTGGTACGCCGCTTCTACGACGACGTCTGGAACCGCTGGGACGACGCGGCGCTGGACGACCTCCTGGCCGAGGACTTCGTCTTCCGCGGCTCGCTGGGCGACGAGGTGCGGGGACGCGACGGCTTCCGCGGCTACCGCGACAAGGTCCGGGCGGGCTTCCCGGACTTCCACAACGAGGTCGTCGAGCTGGTCACCGAGGGCGACCGGGCCGCGGCCCGGCTGCGCTACCGCGGGCACCACCGCGGCGCGATCCTCGGCGTGGCGGCCAGCGGCGCGCTGGTCTCCTACGACGGGGCCGCGTTCTTCGCCGCGGAGGGCGGGCGGCTGCGGCGGGCATGGGTGCTCGGCGACGTCGAGGGCCTGCGGCGCCAGCTCTCGGCGGCCGCGCCGTGACGAGCCGCAGGCGCCGCCGGTGGGGCAGGGTCGATGGCACTGCCACTGCGCAGACCTCCGTGCGATCGGTCGCCTCACGCCGGAGGCAACCGCCCGGCCCGCTACGCGCTCGGCGCCTCGTGCCAGACGCCCTCGTCGAGCGCGGCGCGTTGCTGCTTGCGGCGCATGACGTAGGCGAGCCCGCCCGCCATGGCCAAGAGGAACATCAGCTTCCTGCCCCGACGCGCCTTGTGCTCGTGCTCGAACTCGTGGCTGTGTTCGGGCACGGCCTCGCCATCGTGGTCCTCACGCTTCCGCGCCATCTGGGTCCCTCCCTGTAGGGAACGGCGGCTGTGAGCGGGTGGAGTGTAATCCTCTCGCGGGCGTCAGGCGCCACTTGCCCGGATCGCCCCTCAGGCCTGGTCTGGGACGACCCGGTCCACCCCGTCGAGCAGGTGGTCCAGCCCTGGCCACCAGCGGCCGCTGGCGAGGCTGGCGAGCTGGCCGCCGACATCGGCCGGGGTGCCGGCGATGGGCAGTACCCGGCTGGGCGCCGCCCGGTGCAGGAAGCCGAGGTACCAGTGGCGTCGGGTGGGGTCGAGCTCCTCGGCGTCGAGCACCAGGTAGTAGTCGGGCAGCTCCAGGTCGCGGGCACGCCAGCGCGCCAGGGTCTCGCCGACCGCCACCTCGAGTTCGCCGGCGACGCCTTCGGCGTCGAAGCGCCGCACCCAGGCGCCGGCGACCGCCTCGAGCGGGTCGGCGTCGTGGAGGAGGTAGGGGAGCCGGGTGCCCTGCGCCGCCCGCCAGGCCGCGGCCGCGCGGTCGAGCGCCGGCTGCTCCGGCTCGACCAGGACGGTGCGCACGTTGGCGGCCCGCTCGAAGGCCTCGAGGCAGGCTCGCGCCCGTCCGCCCGCGAGCGCCACCACCGTGGTGGAGACGCGCTGCATGGGAGTCATTCTGGACCCGCCCACGCGGGCCGTGCCGGCGCGGGCGGGCAGACCGGCTCACCCGCCCGCGCCGGAGCGTGCCTGCTAGCTGCTCGAGGCGGTCAGCAGGACCAGCACCAGGGTGGTCGCGGCCAGCAGCCCGTGGAGGACCACCACGACGACGGGGAAGTGCTGCTCGGGGGCTCCGGCGACGCCGGCGCCACCGGTCGTGGGCGCGGCGACGGCGCCGACCGCGGTGCGGCGGCCCTGCAGCCAGCGGGCCAGCATGGTGAAGCCGAGCAGCGCGACCACCAGCAGGACGGCGAACGCGGCCCAGGCGACGCCGGTGGTGTCGGTGGCCAGGTAGACGATCCACAGGATCAGGCCGCCGGCCGCCAGCAGGAAGTGGCCGAGGATCAGCGCCGGTGGGAAGCGGCTCGCGCCGGCCGCCCGCTCCCGCAGCCCACCCCGGCTGAGCCAGGTCGCCAGCAGGACGAAACCGCCGAGGGCGGTGATGATCCAGGTGATCAGCGCCGCGACGCCCATGGTTGCCTCCTTTACTCGAACGGTCGGCCGTCCGGTCCGCGACCGGTCTGGAACCCGTCGGCCTGCGCGGCCTCCTCCGCCACGCGCACCCCGTAGCGGAAGGCGAGCTGCCCGCCGAGCCAGCCGGCGACCGCCAGCAGCACGAGGGCGGCGGCGGAGAGCGCGATCAGCCAGGTCGGGACGCCGCCCGGCTGGTCGAGCCGGGGGCGGCGCAGCACGAACGAGCCGGCGAAGGCGCTCACCACCACGAGGTTCAGCGCCATGTGCAGCAGGCCGGTGCGGAACGCCCTGGTGCCGGTGGGGATGGCGAACAGGTCGAGGAAGCCGAGCATCGCCGCCGCCAAGGCGCCGACCACGCCGAGGCCGACCAGCCAGTAGGCGCCCTTGGCGAACACCACCGGCTCGCCGGACCAGCGCGAGGCCAGGTCGAAGACGAAGCTCGCCACCCACGCGCCAATCGGCACGTTGACCAGCACCGGGTGGAACGGGTGGCCGTACGGCCCCGCCAGCAGGCTCAGCGGGCGCTTGGCCTGCCGCAGCTCGCTCGCCACGCCGCCTCCTTCCCAGCAGGCTATTTCACCAAGGAACGTTAGTTTTTTGGATGTAGCCCTTGCAACCGTCCCAGCTCAGAGCGTGGAGAACGCCGTTCCGACGAGCTGGGTTTGTGCTACCGTCGCTCCATGGTCGGAGGCTCGTCGCCGGATGCGCTCGCGATGCTGGCGGCGCTCGACGATCCGGTGCGCAGCCGCCTCTACCACTTCGCCCGCCGTCGCGGGCAGCCGGTGACCCGAGAAGAGGCGGCCGCCGACGCCGGCATCTCCCGCAAGCTGGCCGCCTTCCACCTCGACAAGCTGGTCGAGGTCGGCCTGCTCGAGGCGCGCTACGAGTCGCCCCCTGGCCGCCCCCGTCGGGTCGGCCGGGCGCCGAAGGCGTACCGGCCGGCGCCCGTCGAGGTGCAGGTCAGCATCCCGGAGCGCCGCTACGAGATGCTGGCCGAGCTGCTGGTGGAGGCGCTCGGCCAGGC
This sequence comes from Actinomycetes bacterium, assembly GCA_036377075.1. Taxonomy (GTDB): domain Bacteria; phylum Actinomycetota; class CALGFH01; order CALGFH01; family CALGFH01; genus DASUZB01. The sequence continues at coordinate 23,701 of DASUZB010000171.1, forward strand.
GGATCCCAGGGACGAGGCCGCCGGCCTGGCCAGGCGCCGGGGCCTCGACCTCGGGGGCCGCATCCGCCGGGAGCGGCGGCTCGGGCGCCCCGGCGCGGAGCGGACGCTGGCGGCCGCGGCCGAGGCCCTCGACGGCCTCGGCTTCGAGACCGCCCGCGACGACCAGGCCATCCTGACGCTGCGCAACTGCCCTTTCCAGGCCCTGGCCAAGCGCTCGCCCGAGCTGGTCTGCGGCCTGAACCTCGCCCTGGTCGACGGGCTGGTCCGTGGCCTCGGCAACCAGAGCGTGCAGGTGCGCCTCGACCCCCAGCCGGAGCGCTGCTGCGTCACGCTGCAGGCGGCATCGCCGTCCGCCTGAGGGCGGGGATCCGCTCGCCCCGGGCGACGCCCTGCAGCGCCAGCCGTGCGCTCGCGCGGCGGCCCTCGGAGGGTCAGGCGTGCCCTTCGGCGGCCATGCGGTCGAGCAGCGCGGGGAGCTGCTCGCGCAGCAGCTTGCTGCCCCAGCCCTGGCCGAGGATGTCGCGGACGGTGAGGGCGGGCGGGCCACCGGCCGCGAAGCCGGTGTGCTCGAGGCGCAGGCGGGTGCCGCCCTCGACCGGCTCCAGCGTGAAGGTGACGGTGGTGACCGGCAGGGGCGGGTCGCCCTCCCAGCTCAGCGCGAACCGCCTCGGCTCGGCCAGCTCGAGCACCTGGCAGCGGACGACGCCGCTCCAGGTGCCCTGGGGCTCGGCGCGGAAGGTGAAGCGGTGGCCGACCCGTGGCTCGAAGTCGTTGGGCATCAGCCAGTCGGCCAGGGCCGCGCGGTCGGTCAGCGCGGCCCAGACGCGCCCGACCGGGTGCGGGTAGACGACCTCGTGGACGATCCCGTCGTCGGTCACGGTCACTGCTCGCCCTCCTTCGGCGACCCCGTCTGCTCGGCGGCGGCGCGGGCGGGTGGCGCCGCTGCCGCGTCCAGGTGCGCGCCGAGCGCGGCGAGGCGCTCCTGCCAGAAGCGGTCGTAGGTGGCCAGCCAGTCGCGGACGTCGCGGAGCCGGTCGGGGTGCAGCCGGTAGCGGCGCTCGCGGCCGCTGCGGCGCTCGCTGACGAGCCCGACCTCGAGCAGGACGCGGAGGTGCTGGGAGATCGCCGGCCGGCTCACCGCGAACGGCTCCGCGAGCCGGTTGACCGGCTGCTCTCCCTCGGCGAGCAGGTCGAGCAGGCGCCGCCGCAGCGGGTGGGCGATGGCGCTGAAGACGTCCTCGGTGGCGTGCTGGGCTGTCCTGGTCATCCCCGTGGTCCCGGCCGTCGTCGGTGCTTATGTGTAAGCTATCACTTACCTATTATCCCCGGCCAGCGCCGGGAACCGGTGCGGGAGCATCCCGCAGAGGAGGGTGGACCAGTGACCGTGACCCGCATCCAGCTCGTCTCCGTCCCCGTCAGCGACCAGGAGCGCGCCAAGGCCTTCTACACCGAGACCCTCGGCTTCGATCTGCTGGCCGACAACCCGTTCGGCGACCAGCGCTGGGTCCAGGTGGCCCCGAAGGGCGCCGAGACCGGGGTCACGCTGGTCACCTGGTTCGAGACCATGCCGCCAGGCTCGACCAAGGGCCTGGTGCTGGAGACCGACGACGTCGACGCGTCCTACCAGGAGCTCAGCGCCCGCGGCGTGCGCTTCAACGGCCCCGTCGAGGAGCAGTTCTGGGGTCGGTTCGCCACCTTCGACGACCCCGACGGCAACGGTTGGGTGCTGCAGCAGGCGCCCGCGCCGAGCGCGACCGCCTGAGCGGTCGCGCCAGGCCACCGGCGGCGGTTCCTACCCGGCGTCGACCGGACGAGCAAGAATGGGACGGTCCGATGCCGGGTCGCCGCCGGACAGCGGGTGCCGCCGTGCTGGTCCTGAGCTGGGAGCGATATGGCTGAACCGCCGGAGTGGAGCCATCCCGCGCTGCTCGAGGTCGGCCGGGGCACGGTGGCACCGGACTGGATCGACTACAACGGCCACATGAACGTGGTCCACTACCGTGCCGCGTTCGACCTCGCCAGCGACGTGCTCTTCGCCGAGCTGGGGTTCGCGCCGGACGAGTACAACGCGCGCACGGGCGCGACCCTGATGGTGGTGGAGGACCACACCCGCTACCACGCCGAGGCGACCGTCGGGGACCAGTACCGCGTGCTCGGCCGGGTGATCGGGCATTCCGCCAAGAAGCTCCACTACTTCTTCTACATGGAGAACCTCACCCGGCAGGGCCTCGCCGCCACCCACGAGCAGGTCGCGTTGCACGTGGAACTTGCCCGGCGGCGGTCCAGCCCGCTGCCGCCGGAGGGCCTGGCCAGGATCGAGGCGCTCGAAGCGGCACAGGCCGCCCTGCCCCGCCCAGCCGACCTCGGCCGGGTGATCACGGTCTAGGGAGGTGGCCCTTAGCCGCGCGCTGGATGGACTGAGGAGCGATGCTGGAGCCTCAGTGCATTTAGGTTTAGGGAGGTGGCCCGTAGCCGCGCGCTGGCTGGATGGAGGAGCGACGGAGGAGCCGCAGGCGACGAAGGAGCGACGGGGGAAGCCAGCGCACGAAGCGGCGAAGGGCCACCGACCGTTTCTGTAGAGCTAGCTGGTCGAAGGCGCTGAGGACCAGTACCGTCTGTGTGCCACCCCGGTGAGCTCACCACCTTGCGGGAGGGTCGCGAATGGCGGAGGTCGTGTCGCTGCGCGAGGCCGTCGCCGAGCTGGTCCATGACGGCGACACCGTTGCGCTCGAGGGGTTCACCCACCTCATCCCCGTGGCCGCCGGCCAGGAGATCATCCGCCAGGGCCGGCGGGACCTCACCCTGGTGCGGCTGACGCCCGACATCGTGTACGACCAGATGATCGGCGCGGGTTGCGCCCGCAAGCTGGTCTTCTCATGGGGCGGCAACCCGGGCGTCGGCTCCCTGCACCGCTTCCGCGACGCGGTGCAGAACGGCTGGCCGGTGCCGCTGGAGATCGAGGAGCACAGCCACGCGGGCATGGCCAACCGCTACGTCGCGGCCGCCTCCGGCCTGCCCTTCGCGGTGCTGCGCGGCTACGTCGGCACCGACCTGGTCGCGCACACCCCCACGATCCGGCCGATCACCTGCCCGTTCACCGGCGAGGTTCTGACCGCCGTCCAGGCCCTCGACCTGGACGTGGGAATCGTCCACGCGCAGCGCGCCGACCGCGAGGGCAACGTGCAGCTCTGGGGCATCACCGGGGTCCAGAAGGAGGCGGTGCTCGGGGCACGCCGCTCCCTGGCGACCGTCGAGGAGGTGGTGGACGAGCTGCAGCCCAAGCCCGGCGCGATCGTGCTGCCGACCTGGACGGTGACCTGCGTCGCGGAGGTGCCGGGCGGCGCCCACCCCTCCTACGCGCAGGGGTACTACGAGCGCGACAACGACTACTACCGCGCCTGGGACCCGATCAGCCGCGACCGGGACGCCTTCACCGAGTGGCTGTCCAAGGAGGTCCTGGCGTCGAGGGCGGCCACGTGACCAGGCAGCACACCACCACGCCCGCGCCGCAACGTGGCGACTGGACCGCCGACGAGATGATGAGCGTCGCCGCCGCGAGGGCGCTGCGCGACGGTACCGCCTGTTTCGTGGGCATCGGCCTGCCGAGCACGGCCGCGAACCTCGCCCGCCGCACCCACGCCCCCAACCTGGTGCTCGTCTACGAGTCCGGCACGATCGGCGCCAAGCCCGGCTGGCTGCCCCTCTCGATCGGCGACGGCGTGCTGGCCGAGACCGCCGACGCGGTGGTCGGCGTTCCCGAGGTCTTCAACTACTGGTTGCAGCCGGGCCGCATCCAGACCGGCTTCCTCGGCGCCGCGCAGCTCGACCGCTTCGGCAACATCAACACCACCGTGATCGGGTCCGACTACCGCAACCCGGCGGTGCGCCTGCCCGGCGCCGGCGGTGCCCCGGAGATCGCCGCCTCCTGCCGCGAGGTGATCGTGATCGTGCGGCATAGCCGGCGCACCTTCGTGGAGCGGGTCGACTTCGTGACCTCCTTCGGCTACGGCAGCGGCCCGGGCGACCGCGAGCGGCTCGGGCTCAGGGGCAACGGCCCGGTCATGGTGATCACGGACCTCGGCGTGCTGGAGCCGGACCCCGGCACCCGCGAGCTGACCCTGACCAGGGTCCACCCTGGCGTGGAGGTCGAGCGGGCGAGCGAGGCGACCGGCTGGGACCTGGCGGTCTCCGGCCAGGTCGAGACGAGCCCGCCGCCGACCGCCACCGAGCTGGCCACGCTGCGCGCCCTCGAGGGCGCCACGAGTCCACCGGGGGGCCACCGCTCGGCCCCGCGTGGCCAACCGCCACCTGGGCTCGGGCCTCGCTCTTGAGCCCCCCGGACCCCAGGAGGGAACCGTGACCGAACGCAGCCTGCACCTGCCCGACCGGATCGCCGTCCCCGGCTACCGTCGCGACGCCGAGGGCGTGCACCCGCCGCTGCTGTACCCCGACTACAAGTCCACCGTGCGGCGCGCGCCGTCGCGCCCGCTCACCGTGCTGCCGCACACGCTCACCGAGGTGACCGGGCCGCTGCTCGGCGACGGCCGCGTCGGCCCGCTGGACCACGACCTGACCAGGCAACATGCCGGTGAGCCGCAAGGCCAGCGCATCATCGTCCACGGCCGCGTCCTGGACGGGGACGGCCGCCCGATCCCCCAGACGCTGGTCGAGGTGTGGCAGACCAACGCCGCCGGCCGCTACGCCCATGACCGCGACCAGCACCCGGCCCCGCTGGACCCGAACTTCACCGGGGTGGGCCGGTGCCTCACCGACGACCAGGGCGGCTTCCGCTTCATCACGGTGCAGCCCGGCGCCTACCCCTGGAGGAACCACCCCAACGCCTGGCGGCCGGCGCACGTCCACTTCTCGCTGTTCGGCCGGGCGTTCGTGCAGCGCCTCATCACCCAGATGTACTTCCCCGGCGACCCGCTGTTCGAGTTCGACCCGGTCCTCAACTCGATCCGGGACCAGCGCGCGCGTGAGCGGCTGGTCTCCCGCTTCGACCTGTCCGAGACGGTGCCGGAGTGGGCGCTCGCCTACCGCTTCGACATCGTGCTGCGCGGCCCGGACGCCACCCCGGTCGAGGACCCGGAGGGGCACGCATGAGCCATCCGATCACGCCGTCGCAGACGATCGGCCCCTTCTTCTCGCACGCGCTGCCCTGGCCGGACGGCCCCTACGTGGTGGCCGAGGGTACCGAGGGCGCGATCTGGCTACGCGGCACCGTCTTCGACGGTGACGGCGAGCCGGTCCCCGACGCGCTGGTCGAGAGCTGGCAGGCCGACCCGGACGGACGCTTCGACCACCCCGACGACCCGCGCGGCGCGGTCGCCGGCTTCCGCGGCTTCGGTCGCTGCCACACCGACGACGCCGGCCGCTGGGCGATCCTCACGCTCAAGCCCGGGCCGGTGCCGGGGCCCGACGGCACCATGCAGGCACCCCACCTCGACCTGTCGGTGTTCGCCAGGGGTCTGCTCGACCGGGTCGTGACCCGCGTCTACTTCCCGGACGAGGAGCGGGCCAACGCCGCCGACCCGGTGCTGGCGGCGATCGCCGACCCCGCCGCCCGCGCCACCCTGGTCGCCGCCGCGACCGCCGACGGCTACCAGTTCGACGTCCGGCTCCAGGGGGACCGTGAAACCGTCTTCTTCGCCGTCTGACCCGCCCGGCGAGCGGGAGCAGGGGGCCCCCGTGGGGAGCCCCGCGGGACTCTTCGACGGGGTGCTCGCCCGCGGGCGGGTGCGCGGGGCGGTGAGCGACCGGGCCTGGCTGCAGGCCATGCTCGACGTGGAGGCGGCGCTGGCGCGGGCGCAGGCGCGGGTCGGGCTGCTGCCGGCCGAGCACGCCGAGGCGGTCACGCGGGCCTGCCGGGCGGACGAGTTCGACCTCGGCGCCATCGGCGCGGCGGCCGCCGACAGCGGCAACCCGGTCGTCCCGCTGGTGCGCGCCCTCACCGAGGCGGTGCCCGGCCCGGCGGCCGGGGCGGTCCACAAGGGCGCGACCAGCCAGGACGTGCTCGACTCGGCGGCCATGCTGGTGGCGCACCGCGCGCTGGGCCCGTTGCTGGCCGACCTGCAGGCCGCGGCGGAGGCCGCCGCCGGCCTCGCGGAGGCACACCGGGGCACGGTGATGGCGGGCCGCACCCTGCTGCAGCAGGCGCTGCCGGTGACCTTCGGCCTCGAGGCCGCCGGCTGGCTGGTCGGGCTCGACGAGGCGGCCCGGCGGCTCGACGAGCTGCGCCGCACCCGCCTGGCGGTGCAGCTCGGCGGCGCGGCCGGCACCCTCGCCTCGCTCGGCGCGGCGGGCGCCGACGTGGTCGCCGCCCTCGCCGCCGAGCTCGGCCTGGCGGAGCCGGTGCTGCCGTGGCACACGGTGCGGACGCGCGTGGCGGAGCTGGCCGGCGCGCTCGGCACGGCCGCCGGGGTCATCGGCAAGGTCGCCCGCGACGTCATCCTGCTGGCCCAGACGGAGGTCGCCGAGGTACGCGAGCGCGGGCCCGCCGGGCGGGGCGGCTCCTCGACGCTGCCCCACAAGCGCAACCCGGTGGCCGCGGTGGCGGCGCTCGCCTGTGCCGAGCAGGCGCCCGGCCTGGTCGCCACGCTGCTGGCCGCGATGGTCCAGGAGCACGAGCGCGCCGCGGGCGCGTGGCACGCCGAGTGGCGCCCGTTCGGCGACCTGCTGCGCGCGACCGGCTCGGCCGCCGCCTGGCTGCGCGACTGCCTGGAGCGCCTGGAGGTGGACCCGGAGCGGATGCGCCACAACCTCGACGCCACCGGAGGACTGCTGCTGGCCGAGCGGGTGACCACGGCGCTGGCGCCGGGCCTCGGCCGGCTCGCGGCCCACGAGCTGGTGCAGCAGGCGTGCGCGGAGTCGCTGGCGGCGAGGCGGCCGCTGGCCGCGGTGCTGCACGACCGGCCCGAGGTCCGCGACGTGCTCGACCAGGGGGAGGTCGAGCGCCTGCTCGACCCCGCCGGCTACCTCGGCAGTGCCGACGCGTTCGTCGACCGCGCGCTGCGCTCCTGGCGCTCGGCGCGGCCGTCCGGCGCGCAGGAAGGGCCCTGAGCGAGGAGGAACCGTGACCGATGCCAGCAAGGACACCGGGATGACCGTGCGCCGGCAGGTGCTCGGCGACGAGCACGTCGACCGCGCGGTCGCCGGGACGGCGGCGTTCTCCGCGCCGTTCCAGGACTTCATCACCCGCTACGCCTGGGGCGAGGTGTGGACCCGTCCCGGCCTGGACCGCCGCACCCGCAGCGCCGTCACGCTGGCCGTGCTGACCGCGCTGCACTGCGAGAACGAGCTCGCCATGCACGTGCGGGCCGCGCTGCGCAACGGGCTGAGCGCCGAGGAGATCGGCGAGGTCCTCCTGCACACCGCCGTCTACGCGGGCGTGCCGGCCGCCAACGCGGCGTTCGCGATCGCGCAGCGGACCCTCGCCGAGGCCGGGGTCGCGGCCGCCACGCCGGCGGCGCCGGCCCAGGAGTAACGGGGTCCCCTACCCTCCCCAGCAGCTTCTTAAACCACTCGATGGGATTGAATCGTCTAATCCTCTAGAGTCCCCCCGGTCGCCGGCAACGGGCCGGCGCATACGCAAGGGGGGGCAGTTTGCAGCAAGCACGCCGACTGGGGCGACGGGCCGTCGCCCTAGCCACGTTCCTAACCCTGGTGCCGTGGGCCGCAGCACTTGCGGCAAATCCAGGAGTCGAGCCGAAGGAGGTCAACGTCTCGCTCGCGCCTGGCGGGCACACCGACGTCAAGAAGGTGGTGCACACCCCGCCGATCGTCCCGAAGCCGGACATCTACTTCCTGGCGGACACCACTGGCAGCATGGGCCCGGCGATCGCCAACGTGCAGTCGAACGCAGCGAGCATCATCTCCGGCGTCACCAGCGGTGGAGCCAACGACCCACGCTTCGGCGCCGGCGACTACAAGGACTTCCCGGTCCCGTCGTCCAGCCCGTACGCCTACAAGAACGGCGCGTCGATCCCGGCCGCCGCCGACGGCGGCGCAGCGGCGACCACGGCAATCAACAACTGGTCGGCCACTGGTGGTAGCGACGGCTCCGAGGCGAACCTGTTCGCGCTCCACAAGCTGATCAGCGCGGCGGGCTTCCGCTCCGGCGCGACCAAGATCGTGGTCTGGTTCGGGGACGCGCCCGGCCACGACCCGGTCTGCTCGGCCATCAGCGGCGAGCCGGACGTCGACGAGACCTCGGTCACCAACGAGCTGAAGGCCGCCGGCATCAAGGTCATCGCCGTCTCCATCGACACCGGCTTCTACTCCGCCGGGCTCAACGACGACCCGACCTCAAACGCCGGCGACTACGCCGGCACCTGCCCCATCGGCGGCACCTCGGGCCAGGCGAACCGGATCGCAGCCGCGACCGGCGGCGTGGTCTTCACCGGCCTCGGGCCGGACCAGGTGTCCGCAGCGATCCTCAAGGGGCTCACCAACCTGCCGGTCAAGGTGACCCCGAAGGCCACCTGCGACACCGGCCTGTCGGCAACCTTCGCTCCTACGGAGCAGACGGTCACCAGCGGCACGGACGCCGTCTTCACCGAGACCATCAGCCTGGCGCCCAGCGCGCCGACCGGTGACCTGCACTGCACCGTCGACTTCCTGCTCAACGGTGAGCCGGCGGGCGACGCCTTCGTGCAGAAGGTCAACCGGGTCAACCGGCCGCCGGACTGCTCCAAGCTCGCGGTGGACAAGACGTCGCTGTGGCCGCCGAACCACAAGTTCGTGACGGTGACGGTGAGCGGCGCGACCGACCCGGACGCTGACCCGCTGACCACCAAGGTCACTGGCGTCACCCAGGACGAGCCGCTCAACGGGCTCGGTGACGGCGACACCTCTCCGGACGCCGCGACGGTGGCCGGCCACCCCAACCAGGTGCAGTTGCGCGCCGAGCGCAGCGGCACCGGTGACGGGCGCGTCTACAAGGTCGCGGTGACCGTCTCCGACGGCCACCTCACCTGCAGCAGGACCCTCACCGTGGGCGTGCCCCACGACCAGTCGGGGCCGCCGGCGGTCGACTCCAGCCCGCCGTCGTACAACTCCTTCGGCCCGTAACCAGCAAAGGCGGTAGCGGGAGCAACGTGGCTCCCCGCAGCACCTGACGCGAGGGGGCGCCCACCACCGGGCGCCCCCTCGCCGCTTCGGCGGGCCTACTTGCCGTCGGACCAGAAGACGTAGGTGGCGGTGTAGGGGACGCCGACGGACTTGTCGCTGGCGGGGTCGCAGGTGCCGCCGTTGGGCGCGACGCCACCCTCGGTGAAGAGGCGCTGGACGTAGTCGACCGTGGAGAGGGTGCCGCCGCCGGCGTTCGAGGTCGCCTGCAGGAGCAGCCAGGGGATGTCCTTGTCCGGGTGGGGGGCGGGCACGTTCACCTTCGCCGCGGCGGTGACCTTGCTGCCGTCGAACAGCTCCCAGGTGGGCCCGGCGTAGTGGATGCCGATCTGCCTGCCGTGCCGGTTGAGGGTGGCGGCCGGCTCGCGGAAGGTCCACTTCCCGGTGGCGGCGTCGCAGTCGTAGACCTGCGCGCCCTTGCCGAGGGCCTCGAGCACCTGCTGCTGCCCGGCGGGGGGTCGCAGCTCCGGTGGTACGTTCGGCGACCTGGAGTCCGCCGTGACCGATGCGGGTGCGGGGCTGGCGGCACCGAGCAGCGCCGCGACCAGCAGCGCGAGCACGGTGGCGAGCAGCGGACGCCTCATGGGACCTCCTCGAACGGCGGCCAAGGCTGGTGCTCATTGGGGCGGGCCAGCCCGACCGCGGCCGGCGGCGTGGGGAGCGACCACCGCGACGGGGGAACGGCGTGGACCAGGACCGGATGGCACGGTGCGTCGCAGCGGAGCATTCTGCACGTTCTGTGCCCGGATTGTCATTTCTTCTGGTCTGTGATCATCGCCCGGCGTCCCGCCCTCCCGCTGCGAACCGGCGACCCTGTAGTGTCCTGGTGGCCGCGACTCGACCTGCCAGGGGGGGCAACGTCATGGTCGTCCTCGCCGCGTTCTCCTACCCTGCCCGCCGCCCGTGACCGCCGTGCCCGCCTCCGGAAGCGGCGGCAGCCTCCTCTTCGGCTCCGGCCTGCTCACCTCGCTGCCGGCCATCCTGGTGGTCGCCTTCCTGGCGGGCCGGCTCCTCGGCGTGCGCCGGTCGCTCGCCACCACGCTGCTGTCCGGGCTGGTCGGCTGGCTCGCCGGGACCGGCCTGTCGCTGGTGATCGCAAGCGGCGACCCCGGCGCTCCGGGCTTCGGCCGCAACGTCTGGGTCTTCTCGGTCGTCTTCACCATGTCCGCGGCCGTCTGGGTGGAGCTGCTCGCCAAGCCGGGCAGCCTCGCCCGCGCCCAGCAGGGCCTGGTCAGGGTGCCGCGGCCGCTGCGCGCCCTGCGGCGCTCGAGCCAGCGGGTGCGCCGCTACGGCCAGATCTCCGGGATCGCCGTCAAGCACGGCTTCGGGCCCGTGCTCGGCCTCGGCACGCAGGCGGGTGAGGACGGCGCCGAGCCCGGGCGGTTGCCACCCGCCGGGCGCCTGCGGCGCGCCCTCGAGGAGTGCGGCGGCATGTTCGTCAAGCTCGGCCAGATCCTCTCGACCCGCTCCGACCTGCTGCCCGCCGGCGTCATCGCCGAGCTGTCGAAGCTGCGGGACCGGGTGCCGCCGGCGGACCCCGCGGCGGTGCGCGCGCTGATCGAGGCGGAGCTCGGCGCGCCCGCCGACGAGGTGTTCGCCGAGTTCGACTGGGAGCCGCTGGCGGCCGCCTCGATCGGCCAGGCGCACCGCGCGCGCCTGCACGACGGCCAGCCGGTGATCGTGAAGGTGCTGCGCCCGGGCATCGGCGGGGCGGTCGAGCGCGACCTGCTGGTCCTCGACGAGCTGGCGCGCACCGCCGAGGCGCGGACGAGCTGGGCGGCCGAGTACCGGGTCACCGAGCTGACCGCCGAGTTCGGCGCCCTGCTCCGCGAGGAGCTGGACCTGCGGCGCGAGGCCGCCAACGCCACCACCATCGCCGCCAACCTCGCCGAGCTGCCCCAGGTCCACATCCCGCTGGTCCACCCGGAGCTGTCGACCTCGAAGCTGCTGGTGATGGAGTGGCTCGACGGCGTCAGCGTCGGCGACGCCGAGGCGCTCGACGAGCTCGGCGTCGACCGGCGCAAGCTGGCCGACCTGCTGCTGCGCTGCTTCCTCAAGCAGATGCTGCTCGACGGGGAGTTCCACGCCGACCCGCACCCCGGCAACGTGATGGTGCTGCGCGACGGGCGCCTCGGGCTGATCGACTTCGGCGCGTCGAGCCGGCTCGACCCGCTGGAGCAGGCCTCGGTCCGCACCATGCTGGTGGCGGTCAGCCGCCGCGACGGCGCGATGCTGCGCGACGCGGTCGGCCAGGTCGCGACCATGCGCCACCGGGTCGACGACGACCAGTTCGAGCGCGCCCTCGCCCGCTTCATGGCCAGGCACCTCGGCCGCGGCGCGGCGCCGAGCGCCGCCATGCTCAACGACCTGCTGCAGCTGCTGTTCGCCTTCGGCGTGACGCTGCCGCCGGAGTTCAGCACCTTCTTCCGCGCCCTGGTGACGCTCGAGGGCACGGTCGTCACCCTCTCGCCCGGATACCAGGTGATCCAGGCCGCCCAGGACCTGGCGGCGGAGTGGGCGGGGGAGCGCCTGACCGCCGGCAGCCTGCAGGAGCTGGCCCGTGACGAGCTGCTCAGCCTGGCGCCGCTGCTGCGCCGCGCCCCGCGGCACCTCGACCGGGTCGCGAGCCTGGTGGAGCGCGGCGACCTGCGCGCCCGCGTCAGCCTGTTCGGCGACGAGCACGACCTGCGCGCGCTCACCCGCCTGGTCAACCGGGTGGTGCTGGCCGCGCTCGGCGGGGTCGTCGGGGTGCTCTCGGTGATCCTGCTCGGCATCAGCGGCGGCCCGCCGTTCACCGGCGACACCTCGCTGTTCCAGTTCTTCGGCTACTTCGGCCTGTTCTGCAGCACCGTGCTGATCCTGCGGGTGATCGTCGCGATCATGCACGACGGCCTGAACTGAAGGCTCCTTGGGGAGCCGGTCACGTATCCGCGGTGCAGGCTGGCTCGCTGCAGCAGTCCAGCTCCAGTACCCGAGTGCCGTCGCGTAGGTAAGGACAGGCACGGCACCGCCCAAACGCACGACCGCGGACCCGAATGGGTCCGCGGTCGTGCCGGGGTAGTCCGGGAGGCGCGGTTACGTCTGGCTGGCGGCGATGGCGGCGTCGGCGAGGGCGCGGACGCTGGGGATCACGGTGGAACCGCGGCCGGCGGCGGCGACCGCGACCGCGCCGTCGAGGACCACCTGGAGCTGGGCGGCGAGGTCGGCGTGGTCGTGGGCGTGGGCCATCTTGGCCAGGTCCTCGAGCAGCTGCCGCAGCGCCATGCGGTGGTTGCGGATCGCCCGCTGGGCGGGGTGGTCGGGCTCGCTGCGCAGCTCGGAGGCGGCGTTGTCGACCAGCGAGCCGCGGAAGTCGTCGCTGGCGAACCAGCCCTCGAGGGCGTCCCAGAGCGCCGCCAGGCGGGCCTTGGGGTCGTCGCCGTGCTGGTCGATCTGCTCGGTGAGCCAGTGCAGCCACTGCGTGCTCCACTGCTCGATGGTCGCGGCGACCAGCTCGTCCTTGCCGCCGAACTGCCGGTACAGCGTCATCGGCGCGACGTCGGCGTCGGCGATGATGCGGTTGACGCCCACGGCCTTGATGCCGTTGTCGTAGAACAACTGCGTGGCCGCACCGAGGATGCGCTCCCGTGGCCGTAGGGCAACGGTCGGCTCGCTGAGACCCATCTGACCTCCCCGCTTTGTCTCAGGCAAGAGAGAGTGAACGCTCTCGCCTCGCCAGTATGCCGCCGCCCCGGCCCAGAATGCAAGGCTGCAGTCTGCAATCTTGCTAAAAGTTGGCTTGCATGCACCAATCGCGTAGACCAGGCTGATCATACGAGTCGGTGCGATGCCGACCCGGACGGCGCTCGAGACGCCGGGACGAGCCCGCGAAGGGAGGTGGGCAGGGGTGGCGGCGGAACGGCACGGTCCCACGGTGCGGCGCCGGCGGCTGGGCGCCGAGCTGCGGCGGCTGCGGGAGGAGGCCGGCCTGACCATCGAGCGGGTGGCCAAGAGCATGGAATGCTCCGACTCGAAGATCTCCCGCATCGAGAACGGGCAGGTCGGGGCGACGCCCCGCGACGTGCGGGACATGCTCGAGCTGTACGAGGTGCCCGCGCCGCAGCGCGACGCGCTCATCGAGATCGCCAGGGAGGCGCGGCAGAAGGGCTGGTGGCACGCTTACCGGGACCTCTCGGTGGTGGTGCCCGCCTCGATCGGCCTGGAGGACACCGCCACGGCGATGCGCATGTACGCGGCGCTGCTGGTCCCCGGGCTCCTGCAGACCCGCGACTACGCCAGCGCGGTGCTGCGCGCGCTGCAGCCCGGCCTCGACGCCGAGGAGTTCGAGCGCTGGGTCGACCTGCGCATCAGGCGGCAGTCGCTGCTCGAGCGCGAGGACGCGCCGGCGCTGTGGGCGATCCTGGACGAGGCGGCGCTGCGCCGCCCCGTCGGCGGAACGCGGGTGATGGCCGAGCAGCTCCGCCGCCTCGGCGAGGCCGCCGAGCGGCCCAACGTGACCCTCCAGGTGCTGCCGTTCGGGGCCGGGGAGCACGCCGGCATGGACGGCGGCTTCACCATCTTCGGCTTCTCGAGGTCGGCCGACTCCGACGTGGTCCACCTCGACAACACCACCGGGGACCTCTACCTGGAAAACGCCGAGGAGATTCGGCGCTACAACGAGGTCTTCGAGCAGCTCCGCGCCGCGGCGCTCGGCCCCGCCGAGTCGCGGGCCATGGTGGAAACGATTTTCTCCTTATTCGCGCTGAAGTAGACTATGGATTCCTGCTCGGTCGGGGGCACCTGCTACTGTCATGCCGGCGTCGGCCGAGGTTCACCCAGGCCAGGCCGTCGAGCAACTCCCCCGCAAGAATCCCAGGAAGGGGATGTGGGATGGTCGACCTGTCCCGCGCAGTGTGGCGGAAGAGCACCCAGAGCTACACCAATGGCTGCGTCGAGGTGGCGTTCGTCGACGGCCATGTCGCGGTCCGCGACTCGAAGAACCCGAGCGGGCCGGTGCTCGTCTTTACACCCTTCGAGTGGACGGCGTTCTTGGGCGGAGTGCGCGACGGGGAATTCGACCACCTGTAGGCATCACCCCGCCGCAGCACCGCAGGCACGAAGACCGAGGGGACCGGCGCGCGGTCCCCTCGGTTTCTTCTACGTGTCCATCGGGCTACATCGCGATCCGCTCTGGCCTGGGCTCGAGCTCGTTGCGCGGCCTCAGCCGCCGGAGCTCCCCCCGCAGCGGCGCCCTTGGCGCCTCGACCTCGGGAGCCCGGCGGCTGACCGCGGGCAGCTCGTGAACGACCTCGACCTCGAGCTCGCACGCGTGACCGCTGGTCCAGGGCGCACCGCACTCGCCGCACACGTGCCTCGTGGGCAGGTGCTTGACCGTCCGAGGCCCCTCGAACAGCCAAGCGGGCAGGAACGGGATCACGAACATCGCAATCAGGGCGGCCAGGCCGGCCCAAGGGATGGCGTTCATCATGTCCTCCTCATCGCCGCCGGGTAGCCCACTTTTTCGCGGCCAAACGCACTGATCGCCCCGGACGAGGCAGTCCCTGGCCCTCGCCGTAACCTGGCCATTCGGCGGTCACGCCGCGCCCTCCTCACGGCCAGCCGGGTCGGATAACGTATCCCTGCTTCCGGACACAGCCGACAAGCAGGCATGCCCGCGAGAAGGGGGATGTTCCATGCTCGACCATCGCCTACGAGCCACCGCCGCCGCCACAGCGGCGCTCGCCATACTCGCGTTGCTGCTGGTGCCGGGCGGCGCCGGCGCCTCGTTCGGCGGCGGCGACAGTGCCGCCGACCACGGGCGGGTGCGCGCACCGCTGGTGATCGGCCACCGCGGCGCCAGCGGGTACCGCCCCGAGCACACCCTCGCCTCCTACACGCTGGCGATCGAGCTCGGCGCCGACTACATCGAGCCCGACCTGGTCTCCACCAAGGACCACGTCCTGGTGGCGCGCCACGAGAACGACATCACCGGCACCACCGACGTCGCCAGCCACCCCGAGTTCGCCGACCGCAAGACCACCAAGACGGTCGACGGCAACCAGATCACCGGCTGGTTCACGGAGGACTTCACCCTCGCCGAGCTGAGGACGCTGCGCGCCAAGGAGCGCCTCCCCGGCGTGCGCCCGGCCAACACCGCCTTCGACGGCCTCTACCAGATCCCCACCTTCCAGGAGGTCATCGACCTCGCCAAGCGGCACCACGTGGGCATCTATCCCGAGACCAAGCACCCGACCTACTTCCGCGGCATCGGCCTGCCCCTCGAGGAGCCGCTGGTCGCCACCCTGCGCGCCAACGGCTACCGGGGGCCGAACGCCAAGGTGTTCATCCAGTCCTTCGAGGTCGGCAACCTGAAGCGGCTCGACCACATGACCGACGTCCCGCTGGTGCAGCTGATCGACGAGGTCGGCAAGCCCTACGACTTCGTCGTCTCCGGCGACCCGCGCACCTACGCCGACCTGATCAAGCCGGCCGGGCTGGCGGAGATCGCCGGCTACGCCGACGGCATCGGGCCGAGCAAGAACCTGATCGTCCCGCGCGACGCGCAGAACCGGCTCACCCACCCGACCACGCTGGTCCGCGACGCCCACGAGGCCGGCCTGGTGGTCCACCCGTGGACCTTCCGTCGGGAGAACAACTTCCTTCCCGAGGACTTCCGCCAGGGAAACCCCGCCAGCCCCGTGTACCTGCAGGCGACCGGCGACTTCCCGGCCGAGCTGCGGCTGTTCTACAAGCTCGGGGTCGACGGCGTGTTCAGCGACAACTCCGACGTCGCCGTCGCGGTCCGCCACCAGGTGTTCGGCTGAGGGTACGATCCGGCGGTAGGCCTGGTCGCTGAAGGGGGCGGGGCACGGTGGGCTTCATCATCTGGGCGATCGTCGCCGGGCTGATCATCGGCTCGATCGCCAAGCTGTTCGTTCCCGGCCGCCAGGACATCCCCATCTGGATTACCATCCTCATCGGGGTCGCCGGGGCGCTGATCGGGAACTTCCTGGCGGTCGTGCTCGGGGTGCGCCACACGTTCGGGATCGACTGGATCAGGCACAGCCTGCAGGTCGCCACCGCGGTCGTGCTGATCATGCTGGTGGTCCCGGCCTGGTCGCGGAGGACGCCCGGCTGACGGCCCGCGCTGGCGGGGCTACCGCGCCACGGCGCCCGGCGCCGGCGCGGCGGCCCCGTCGGCGAGGTCGGTGACCGGGCAGCCGAGCGAGGCGAGGATCGAGCGAGCCCGGTCGAGGTGGGCCGCCCGGTCAAGCCCGAGGGAGGAGCGCTCGCCGGGGGCGAGGTGGCCGCCGAGCTCCTGGTGGGCGCGGGCCAGCTCCCACGGCATGGCCAGCCGCTCGGCCTCCTTCGCGGCCCGTCCCCAGGCCCGGCTGGCGGCGCCGCGCCGCCCCTCGAGCCAGCGCTGGGAGCCGAGGCAGGTGAGCGCGCGGGGCCGGGCCATCGGGTGGGAGCGCGCGTAGCGGCGCAGGCGGCGCAGCCCGCTCGCGGCGGTCGCCCGCAACTCGGCCGGGCCGGCGGGGGCGGCAGCTCCCAGCGCGAGCAGGTCGAGGCAGACCTCGGGGATCCCGGCGTGCGCCTCGAGGCTGTACTGGGTGAACGAGGGGTCCGGGCCGACCAGGCGGTCGGCGCGGCAGACCGCCTCCCACGCCTCGGCCGGCCGGCCGGCGGCGAGGTGCCAGCGCGCCGCGGCGACCTCGTAGCGTGCCGCGTCGATCCTGGCGACGTTCATCGGCACGAGCCGGGCTGCTTCGTCGAGCAGGCCGGCCAGGGCCGGGTCGCCGCGGTCCCGGCGCAGCCGCGCCTCGGCCTGGATGAGCAGCCCCCAGAGGTGCCCGACCGGGTCGCGCCGCTCGCGGGACGGCGCGGTCCCCTTGGCGGCCATGGCGACCGCCGCCTCGAAGCGGCCGGTGAGGTAGCGGCAGATGGCGCCGATGAGCAGCACCTGGTCCGCCGAGCGGTGCAGCCCCGCGCCGCTGCTGGCCTGCACCGCCTTGGCGACCCTGGCGTCCAGCGCCGCCCAGTCGCCCACCCCGAGCCAGTACAGCCCGCCGACGACCTGGGTCCAGGTGACGGCGAGCGGATCGCCGATCTCGTCGGCGCGGGTGACCGCCGCGCGGACGAGGCGGTGGCCGGCCCGGTGGAGCCCGGCGGTGCCGAGGGTCATCCCGAAGCCCGCCGTGCCGATCGCGACCAGGTCGGGCCGCCCGGACCGCTCCGCCTGGTTGAGCCCCCAGAGCGCGACGGGCAGCAGCGCCATGCTCTCCTCGAGGACCCAGTACGCCTCGGTGAGCCGCCAGCAGACCGCGGCGCGCTCCTCGGCACGGGCGCGCCGCCCGGGCCGGCGCTCGACCGGACCGCCCGGACGGAGCCGCCCGGCCAGCCGGTCGAGCGCCTGGCTGGCCAGCAGGTCGAGCCATCCGGGCAGCGACGCCGGCACCGGCCCTCCGAGCAGCGAGAGCGCCCGCTCGAGGTGCTCACGGGCGGCGCCTGCCTCGCCGAGCTGCATGTGCGCCTCGCCGACCGGCCGGTGCCAGCGCGCCCGCTCCAGGACCGGCAGGCGGTCCCTTCCCAGGGCGGCGACCAGGATCACCTGCACCTCGCGGAACCAGCCCTTGCGGTAGTACAGCGGCCACAGCCGCACCAGGTGGGCGTCGAGCCTGGCCGGCTCGGCGTGGGCGACCAGCCAGTCGGTGGCGGCCCGCAGGTTCTCGACCTCGGCATCCAGCGGCTCCACGGGCCCGTCGCCCACCGGGTCGGCGCCACCAGGCTCCCCACCCGCCGCGGCGGGCCGCACGGCCACCGTCGAACCGTCGCCCACCGAGGCGGCCGCGGCCAGGTCGGGGAGCAGCGCGGCGAAGTACTCGGCGTGGCGCTGCCTGGTGGCGTGCTCGTCGGCCGCGTCGGCGGCGAGGCGCTCGGCGGCGTACTGGCGCAGCAACTCGTGCATGCCGTAGCGCCCGTCCTCGCCGACCTCGACCAGGGACTGGTCGACCAGCCCGCCGAGCAGCGGCAGGGTGGCGCCGGCCACGGCGGCCGCCGCGTCCAGGTCGAAGCCGCCCCGCAGCACCGAGAGGCGGGCGAGCACGAGCCGCTCCTGGTCGGTGAGGAGCTGCCAGGACCAGTCGATGACCCCGCGGAGCGAGCGGTGGCGTCGCTCCACGTCGGGCGAGCTGGTCGCCAGCAGGTCCAGCCCGCCGCCGAGCCGGTCGGCGATGGCGGCGGGCGACGCCGACCGCACCCAGCGGGCCGCCAGCTCGATGGCGAGCGGCACCCCGGCGAGCAGCCGGCACAGGCGCCCGACACAGTCGGCGTCGGCGGCCAGGCGGAAGCCGGGCCGGACCAGGCTCGCCCTCGCCTCGAACAGCCGCACCGCCTCGTA
>DASUZB010000172.1:0-4547 GCA_036377075.1 Actinomycetes bacterium
CCGGCGCTGGCCGCCCAGCGGGCCAGGTCGGCCAGGGCGTCGGCGCGCCGCCGCGCCGCCGAGCGCGGGTCGTCGGGGCCGGTGGGCCGGGCTCGGGGGGCCAGGGCGGCCATGGCGGCCTCGCCGGCCTCCGGGTCGAGCAGCCCCTTGACGTCGACCATCCCGTCGGCCGTGCCCGACAGCCACAGCCCGCGGCGGTCCAGCCGCGCCCGGCCGCGCTCCTCGGCGGTGCCAGGGTCGACCAGGTCGCGGAGGTGGGTGGCGACGCGGCGCAGCCGCGGCGGGTCCAGCCGCGCGGCGGCGCCGAGCAGGACCGGCTCGGCCTCGGCGACCCGGGCGGGTGGCAGGCCGCCGGTGGCGTCGGCCAGCGCCGCGGCGTGCTGGTAGGACACCTCGCCCCGGGCCAGCGCGGCGGCGGTCCCCGCGAGGGGCCGCGGTGCAGCGCGCGGGCGGTGCGGACCCGCCGCGCCGCCAGCGCCGGGCTCATCCGGCACCCCGCCCGCAGCCACCCGGCGGTCGGCGCGGCGACGCCGCGCTCGGCGCCACCAGCGCCGCGGGCGTCGGCCGCGGCCAGCAGCCGCAGCCAGGCGCCCTCGGCCTGGTCGAGCAGCCGCCGCACGCCAAGGACCTGCTCGGCCAGCACCGTGTCGGGTTCCTGGGCGGGTCGACGGTGGCGAGGCTGGCGACCGCGGCGTCCAGCCACGCCAGCGCCGCGGCCAGCCCGCCAGACCCGGCGGGCACGCCCACGGGTGCCCCGGCGGGCGGGCACACGGGCAGCCCCGCCACGCCCGCCGGCAAGCGACCCGGCCCCACCGGCGCCCCGACGAGCAGGCCTGCGGGCGCCAGGGCGGGGCTGGCCTCGGGGCTGCTCGGCGAACTGGTGTACGTTTCCATGCCCGGAAGCTACCCGACCAGCCAGGCCACGCCCAGGCCCCACGCACGATCCGTGGACGGCCAGCCCTGCTCTCGCGGCCCGAAGCCGCCAAGGCAGGCAGCAACCCGCCACTGCCCCCGCTGCGTACGCTGGGATCGCACACAAGACAGGGTCTTCGCGGCGGAGGAGGTACCCGGATGCGCACCGGCGGGGCGGCTCCGTCTCCGCGCCGTATCCAGCTTCGGCGAACCAAGGGCTGGCGCAAGCCGCCCGGCGCGGTGGTCATCTCCCGGCCCAGCAAGTGGGGCAACCCCTACCGCGTCAGCGACCACGGCCTCGCCGAGGCGCTGGCGCTCTACCGCCGGCACCTCCGTGACCATCCGGAGCTGGTCGAGGCCGCCCGCCGCGAGCTGGCCGGCAGGACGCTCGCCTGCTGGTGCCCGCCCGACCGGCCCTGCCACGGCGACGTCCTGCTCGAGGTCGTCGACGGCCGCGAACCATGACCTGCCGCGACATGGCGCTGGCGGCGTGGGCGGCGGAGCTCGGCACCACCGTGGGGGCGCTGCAGTCCGCGGGCACCACCGTCCTGCGCCACGGTCCGGCCTTCGCGGGCCGGCGCGTGGCGTTCGCGCTGGCGACCGGGACCGCCTGCGTGGTCACCGTGCCGGACGACTGGTACGCGACGGCCGAGACCGCCCTGGACCACCAAGGTGCCGCCGAGGCATTCGACGCCGCCCGGCTGGCGGGGCTGTTCGGCCCGGCGGTGCGGCGGGTCGTCGGGCCCGCCTGGCAGGGCCACGTCGACGCCGGCGGCTTTGCCCCCGTCGACCCTCGGGGCACGCGGCCGCTGTCGGGCGCCGACCGGGCGGCCCTGGACGCGCTTGCGGCGGCGTGCCCGCCGGGCGAATGGGAGGCCAGCTCGATCGACCCGGAGCGGCCGCCGCTGTTCGGCCGCCTGGTCGGCGGCGCGCTGGTGGCCGCCGGCACGCTGGCGCCGTGGCGGGAGCGCTTCTGGAACGTCGGCATCGTCACCCATCCTGAGCACCGCGGGCGGGGCCACGGCCGGGCCGTGGTCAGCGCGATGACCCGCCACGGGCTCGACCAGGGCTGGCTGCTGCACTACCAGACCCTGCTGGCCAACCGCCCGTCGGTCGCGGTCGCTCGCTCGCTGGGCTACCGGCAGCATGCCCGCACCATCGCCATCCGGCTAACCCCTGCGTGAGCCCTCCGTGGTCCACCCGACAACGATCCCTGGATCCAATGGACCACGCGACTCAGGACCGTGCGGGCCGGGTCCCTTCCAGAACCCCGTTTCCGCGAAGGAAGCCGCCTTGGGTATGGTCAGGGCGGCCCTCGGGACGGACGTCGAGCGGGGATCGTGACGTGGAAGCTCAGCAGGCAGCCGCGCCAACCGTGGTGGTCACCGGCGCGTCGAAGGGGATCGGGGCGGCCGTGGTGCGGCGGCTCGCCGGCGACGGCTACCGGGTGGTGGCCGGGGTGCGGCGGACCGGGGACGCCGAGGCGCTGCGGGCCGAGCTGGGCGATCGGGTGGTGCCCGCGCTGCTGGACGTGACCGACCCGGAGGCGGTCGCCACCACCGCCGAGCTGGTCGGCCGCGAGGTCGGCGACCGCGGCCTCGCCGCCCTGGTCAACAACGCCGGCATCGCCGTGGCCGGGCCGCTCGAGTTCCTGCCTCCCGAGGACCTGCGCCGCCAGCTCGAGGTGAACGTGGTCGGCCAGCACGCGGTCACCAAGGCGCTGCTACCGATGCTGCGCCGCGGCCGCGGGCGCATCGTCAACGTCGGCTCGGTCGGCGACCGCATCGCCAGCCCGCTGACCGGCGCGTACGCCGCCTCGAAGTTCGCCCTGCGGGGGCTGACCGACGCGCTGCGGCTGGAGCTGTCCCGCTGGGGCATCGCGGTGGTGCTGGTCGAGCCCGGCTCGACCGCGACCCCGATCTGGGAGACCTCGCTGGCGGCGGCCGAGCGGCTGCGGCGGACCCTGCCGCCCGAGGCGGAGGAGCTGTACGGGCGGGGCGCGGCGCGCGCCAGCGCCGGCGCCAGGCACAACGCCGTCCACGGCATGCCGGCCGCCAAGGTCGCCGCGGTGGTGGCGCGGGCGCTGGCGGCCCGGCGTCCGCGCGCCCGCTACCTGGTGGGGCGCGACGCGCACGTCGCCGCCGTGGTCGCCCGCCTGCCCGACCGGCTGCGCGACCGGCTGGTCCTCGGCTGCCTGGGCTGAGCGGCGGCCTCAGACGTTCGAGTCGGGGAAGGACGCCTTGCGGCGCTCGATCCATTCGGCCAGCTCCGCCTCGACGGCGTCGTCGATCGCCGGGGGCTGGTAGTCGGCGAGCATCCGCTTCCAGATGGCGTTGGCGCGCCGCTCCGCGTCGCGCGAGCCGTCCAGCTCCCACTGCTCGAACGAGTTGTTGTCGGCCACCGAGGAGCGGTAGAAGGCGGTCTCGAAGTTCGCCAGCGTGTGGGCCGAGCCGAGGAAGTGCTGGCCGGGGCCGTTGTCCTTGATGGCGTCCAGGGCCTGGCCGTTGGGCGAGAGGTCGATGCCCTTGGCGAAGGCGTGCCAGGCGCCGGCCTGGTCGGCGTCCATGACGAACTTCTCGTAGCCCATCGCCAGGCCGCCCTCCAGCCAGCCGGCGACGTGCAGCACGAAGTGGACGCCGGCGAGCAGGGTCGGCTGCATGGTGTTGGCCGACTCGTAGGCGGCCTGGGCGTCGGGGACCTTGGAGGCGGTCAGCGCGCCGCCGCTGCGGAACGGCACGCCGAGCCGCCGCGCGCAGGCCGCCAGGGCGTACAGCACCAGCGCGGGCTCGGGCGTGCCGAAGGTCGGGGCGCCCGACTGCATCGACATCGAGGAGGCGAACGAGCCGAACACCACCGGCGCGCCGGGACGGACCAGCTGGACGTAGGCCATGCCGGCGAGCGCCTCGGCGAGCGTCTGGGTGGCGGTGCCGGCCACCGTGGCGGGGCTCATCGCGCCGGCGAGGATGAACGGGGTCATCAGCACGGCCTGGTTCGCCTCGGCGTAGACCCTCGCCGCGCCGAGCATGGTCGCGTCCCAGACCAGCGGGGAGTTCGCGTTGATCAGGCTGAGGATGGCGCAGTCGCGCTCCAGCCGCTCGGCGCCGAACACGATCCGCGCCATCTCCACCGTGTCCCTGGCGCGGTCGGGGTGCGTGACCGAGCCCATGAACGGCTTGTCGGACAGGCGCAGGTGGGCGTGGACCATGTCGAGGTGGCGCTTGTTCACCGGCAGGTCGACCGGCTCGCAGACGGTGCCGCCGCTGTGGTGCAGCCAGGGCGAGAGGTAGGTCAGCTTCACGAAGTTGCGGAAGTCCTCGATGGTGCCGTAGCGCCGGCCGCCGTCGAGGTCGCGCACGAACGGCGAGCCGTAGGCGGGCGCGAACACCGTCGCGCTGCCGCCGAGCCGCACGTCGTTGGCGGGGTTGCGGGCGTGCTGGACGAACTCGCCCGGCGCGGTCGTCTGCACCAGCGTGCGGGCCATGCCGCGCGGGAAGCGCACCAGCTCGCCCTCGACCTCGGCGCCGCCGGCCTTCAGGGTCGCCAGCGCGTCCGGGTCGCGGAACTCGATGCCGACCTGCTCCAGGATGGTGTCGGCGTTGTGCTCGATGAGCTCGAGGCCCTCGGCGGAGAGCACC
>DASUZB010000173.1:0-16376 GCA_036377075.1 Actinomycetes bacterium
CATCCCCCACCTGGGCAGCTTCCTGGACGACTGGCGCGCCCACGAGCGCCTGGTCGACCAGCTCGCCCGCTACCCCAACCTGTACGCCGACACCTCCGGCGTGCGGCGGTTCGACTACCTGGTCCGGGCCGTGCGCCGGGCCGGGCCGGGCAAGCTCGTGTTCGGCTCGGACGGCCCCTGGCTGCACCCCGCCCTCGAGCTCGGCAAGGTTCGCCTCCTCGGGCTCCCGCCCGCCGAGGAGGCGATGATCCTCGGCGGCAACCTGCTGCGGTTGATCGGCCGGCGCGAGCCCGTCACGGGTGCGAGGCCGGCAGGCCGGCGGCCGCCGGCCGCCGCGGCGGTGGGACGCTGAGCGGTGGAGCCGGTCGTCCGGCGCGTCCTGGATGCCGCCATCGCGGGACGGCCGTGGTTCCTCGCCACCTTGAGGGAGTTCGTCGGGTTCCCTTCGGTCAGCGCCGACCCTCGCCGCGCCGGCCAGGTTCGTGCCTGCGCGTCCTGGCTCGCCGGCGAGCTCGCCGACGCGGGCCTCGACGAGGTCGAGGTCATCCGGACGGGCGGGCACCCGGCCGTCCTGGCCGCGTGGCGGCACCTCCCCGCGGCGCCGACCCTGCTGGTCTACGGCCACTACGACGTCCAGCCCGCCGGGCCGCCGGCGGCCTGGCGCTCGGCGCCGTTCGAGGCGTGCCTGCGAGGCGAGCACCTGTACGGCAGGGGCGCGTCCGACGACAAGGGCCAGCTGCTCGCCTGGGTCGCCGCCTTCCGTGCGTGGCTGGCCGCCCATGGCCGCCCGCCGGTGAACGTCGTGTTCCTCTTCGACGGCGAGGAGGAGATCGGCAGCCCGAACCTGCTCCCGGTGCTGCGGCGCCGCCGCCGGACGCTGGCGGCCGACGCCGCGGCCGTGTCGGACACGCGCATGCTCGGACCGGACCGGCCCGCCATCACCTACGGCCTCCGCGGCTCGGTCCGGGCCGAGGTGGAGGTGCGCGGGCCGCCGGTCGACCTGCACTCCGGGACCTTCGGCGGTGCCGTTCCCAACCCGTTGCAGGTGGTCGCCGAGCTGGTCGCCGGGCTGTACGACGAGCGCGGGCGGGTCCGGGTCCCCGGGTTCTACGACGGCGTGCGGGCCGTTCCCGCGGCCGAGCGTGCGGCCCTGGCACGCGACGGGCCGGGCGACGCCGAGATCCGGCGCATGGCCGGTGTCGCGCGGACCAACGGCGAGCCGGGCTACACGCTCTACGAGCGGACCACCATCCGCCCGGCGCTGACGGTCAACGCGATCAGCGGTGGCCGCCAGGGACCGGGCCGCAGCGCGGTGATCCCCGCCCGCGCCAGCGCCGCGGTGGAGGCCCGCCTGGTGCCCGACCAGGAGCCCGCGGACGTCGAGCGGCGGCTGCGACGGCACCTGGCCGGTGCCGTCCCCCCCGCGGCTCAGCTCCGCGTGCGGTTTGCGGCGGGGAGCCGCCCTGTCGTCGTCGACCGGCGCCACCCGGCGATGCGCGCGGCCGCGCTCGCCTACCACCACGCGTTCGGCGCCCCCGCGGTGTTCCTGCGGTCCGGTGGCACCATCGCCCCGGTCGGCATGCTCGGCGAGGTGCTCGACCTGCCCGTGGTGCTGATGGGGTTCGCACTCCCGGGCGACCGACCGCACGCGCCGAACGAGCGGGCACACCTGCCCACCCTGCAGCGAGGCGTCGACACCTGCATCTGGTTCCTCACGCGTATGGGCCGGCTCGGGCCACGCCGCCACCCCGATGGAGGCTTCCGGGGGGAACCGGCTCGGCTCCCCCCGGGCAGACCCTAGCTCTGGAGGTTCGCCGTCAGCTTGGTGCCGTCGATGCTGCCCCAGCCGGTGCAGGCGCGACCCGGACGAGGTAGCCGGTCTGCGGGTCGGCGTCGGCGGCCGCGTCCGGCACGGCCCCGCCCTGGCGGTGGCCCGGGTGCAGCCGTAGCGGTTCGGAAGGCCCCGGCCGTCCCGCTCAGCCGGCGCGGTCCACGCCCGGGGCGGCCTGCGGCTCGTCCTCGGCCGGTTCCAGCCGGCGCAGCGCGAACCCGGTGACGAAGACCAGCAGCCACAGGTACTTTGCCAGGGTCGGCTGCACGATCGCGAGCGGGATCGACAGCAGGAACACCGCCGGAAGGCGGAGGATCCGCAGCAGCACCGAGCGGCGCACCGGGCGGTGCACCCCGGGGAGGGCCAGCGCGCGGATGCGGATCGCGTACAGCCACACCGCGGCCTCGGCCAGCCCGGCGGCCGCCACGCTGGCCGCGTAGAAGATCGTCGCCGGCACCTGGTTGCCGGCCCTGCTGAGCAGGGCGGTCGGGTACGGCAGGAACGCGATGCAGCCGAGGACCAGCAGGTTGAGCAGGACCAGCCGCCGGTCCATGCCCTTGATGTAGCGGAACAGGTTGTGGTGGGCGATCCAGAACAGCCCGATCGCGGCGAAGCTGAGCCCGAACCCGCCGATCTGCGGGAGCGCGTTCCTGAGCAGCCGGCCGGACTGCACGTGGCCGCTGTCGGGGACCCGCAGGCCGACGATCAGCAGGGTGATCGCGATCGCGAAGATGGCGTCGCTGAAGAACAGGATCCGGTCGTACTCGATCTGCCCGGCCCTGGTCACGCCGCGCCAGCGCTGGGAGGGGGCTGCCATGGGCGGGAGTGTACCCGCCGGGCCATGCCGACCCGGCGGGCTGGCCACCGCGTCGCCGCGGCGCCCGCAGGCCGGGAGCCGGGAGGGAGGGCACCCGGGCTCCCGGCCTGACGCGGTGCTACGTGTGGTCGAAGGGCCGGACGTAGGGGTCGGTCCCCCCCTGCTCAGCGGTGGAAGTACGGGTCCAGGACCCGCACCTCGGTGATCCGGTCCACGGGCAGGCCGTTGCGCTCGGCGGCGGCGCCCCTTACGTCGGTGGGGCGATCTCCCGCTCCGCCGCGACCCGCGCGGCCTCACGCCGCGAGCCGACGCCGAGCTTGGCGAGGATCGCCGAGACGTGGTGGCCGGCGGTCTTCTCGGAGATGTGCAGCCGGGCGGCGATGTCGGCGTTGCGCAGGCCGGCGCCGAGCAGGGAGAGCACCTCGAGCTCGCGGGCGGTGAGCCCCGCGGGGTTGGCCGCCGTCGCCCGCCGGGGTCGGCGCGGCAGGCGACGCACGCCCAGCTCGCGAAGCCGCCGGGCGGCCAGGTCGGCGGCCGGCCGCGCCCCCAGCCGCTGCAGCTCCTCGAGCGCGCGCCGCAGCGGCTCCTCCTCGTCGGCGTCGGCCAGCGCGAGCGCGGCCTCGTACGGGCAGCCCAGCTCGTGCCAGCGCGCGGCCGCGCGCGCCCACTCGCCCGCGAGCTGCAGCGCGTACGGCTCCTTGACGACGGCGGGGACCTCAGCGTCGAGGCCGGCACGGCGGCGCCAGTCGACCAGCTCGACGGCCAGCGACCGCCACCCCCGCTCCCGGGCGAGCGGGAGCACGGCGGCCGTCGCCTCGGCGACGGCGGCCGGATCGCCTTCGAGCCATGCGGCCTCGGCCCGCGCGGTCGCGACCGGGGCGAGCCGCGGCAGCTCCCCGGTCGGCTCGGCCAGCGCCCAGGCCTCCTCGAGCGGCGCCCACTGGCCCGGGTCCCCGCGCCGCGCCCGGACGAGCCCGAGCACCACCAGCGCGTTGATGCGCGGCGAGATCGAGGTGCGGGGGACGCGCAGGACGGCCGCGGCGGACTTGCCCGCCTCGCCCCAGCGGCCCTGGTCGAGCTCGATGCGGGCGCGGAACGACAGCAGGTAGCGCCGGTCGCGTTCCAGGCCCCGGTCGCTGCAGTAGTCGAGCCCCGCCTGCAGGTGGCGGGTGGCAAGGCCGTAGCGGCGGGCGCTGACCGCCGTGCCGATGAGCACCATGTAGGCCCGCGAGGCCTGCTCGGCGAGCCCGGCCTGGAGCGCGCGCTCGAGGGCCTGCTCGAGCTTGCGTCCCCCGTCGTCGAACTTGCAGGTGCCGATCGTGACGAGCGCGTGGACGGTCGTCTCGGCGTCGTCGAGGCGGTCGGCGAGCTCGAGGGCGCGGCCGGCCCAGCGCAGTCCCGCCTGCCGCCGGCCGGCGGCCGTGTGCGTGTGCGCCAGGTTGGCGTAGGCCATGGCACGCTCGCGTCCTGGCGGCAGCGCCTGGAGGAGCGCGACCGCCTCGCGCGCCGCCTCCTCGGCTTCCAGCGCCCGTCCGGGGCACCAGAGCACCTGCGAGAGCCAGCGGAGCGCGTCGCCCTCCTCGAGCCGCTGGCCGAGCTGCCGGCGGCTCGCGAGCGCCTCGGTGACCGCCGCGACCGCCGCGTCGTTCTGGTCGGTCAGGTAGCACGAGTAGGAACGTCCCTCGAGCAGCTCGGCGCGCCTGACCGGCGGCAGCCGGTCGCCGAACCGGAGGGCACGGGCGTACTGCGCGGCCGCCTCGCGGTGCGCACCGAGCGACGCCGCACGGGCGGCGGCCGCCGGGGCGAAGCGCAGGACCGCGTCGGCGTCGCCGGCGGCCTCGGCGAAGTGGGCGAGGCGGGCCAGGTCGGGCACGCCCCCGGGCGGGTCGGCGAGCGCCGCCAGCGCCTCGCGGTGCAGGGCCGCCTTCCGGTGTGGCGGCACCGACTCCTCGACGGCGAGCCGGGCGAGCTCGTGCCGGAACGCCACACCCCCCGGCACGACGACCAGCATGCCGGAGGTCAGGCACTCGTCGAGACGGTCGGCCGCACCACCGGCCAGCGCCTCCAGGAGCCAGGGCTCGGCGGACGGCGGCACGACGGCGACCGCCTCGAGGAGGCTCAGCCCGGCGGGGCTGAGCCGTGCCGCGCGGGCGAGCACCGCGTCCCTGACCGTGTCCGGGATCCCCTCCGCTCCACTGGCGAGCGCCTCGACGACGAAGAACGGGTTGCCGCCGGTCTTGCGGTAGAGCTCGCCGGCGTCGACGCCGTACGGCCCGGCGAGCTGCGCGACCGCGCCCGGCGAGAGCCGGCCGAGCCGCATCCGCCCGACCGCCCGGCTGGTCGCCAGCTCCCCGAGCACGATCCGCAGCGGGTGCGCCCGGTCGAGCTGGTCGTCGCGGTAGCTCGCGACGACCAGCGTCGGCACCGCCTCCACCCTGCGGGCGAGCAGCCGCAGCACGTCGAGCGTGGCCTCGTCCGCCCAGTGCAGGTCCTCGAGGACGAAGACGGACGGTGCCCGCGCGCTCAGCTCGCGCGCGAGCGCCCTCGCCACCTCGTGCGGCAAGGCGCCGTGCTCGACGGCCGCGCCGAGCTCGCCGCCGGACCCCTCCGCGACGACGCGGAGCGGCCCGAGCGGGCTCGGCGTGAAGAGCGGGTCGCAGGCGCCCCAGAGGACCCGCGTCGACGGGCCGCGCTGGTCGCAGAAGCGCCGCACGAGCGTGGTCTTGCCGACCCCGGCCTCGCCGCGGACCAGCAGGACCTGCCCGCGCGCGCTGCGCTCCACGGCGTCCAGGCGGTCGGCCAGCATCGACAGCTCGGCGCCGCGCTCGAGCAACGCGCCCGGCGCGGGCGCGTCGGTATCGAGCGCGACCGTTGGCATAACGCCTCATATTGCCCACGGCCGTCACCGCGTTTCAAGCGCGGACGAAGCCAAGGACGGCGCCGGGGGCTTGGCTGCAGCGCCCGAGCGCCCGCCGGGCACCCCGGGTCGGGCTAGCGCGGCAAGGGCGACGGGACGCTTGGCTGCAGGGCGTCGCGGCGGCCGCTGCGCCCCCAGCTGGTCTCGATCGTCGCCGTCGCCGCCAGGACGAGCAGCGGGTCGAGGTCGTCGGCGACGGTGACGGTCGCGCCCCAGGTGCCCGCGCCCGCGAGCCAGTAGGCCGAGACGGTGGCGGCCGGGCGGCCGCCGCGGACGAAGGCGTACTCGAGGGCGCTCGCCTCGCCCTCGACCCGCAGCGGCTCCTCGCCGGCGACCTCGAGCGCGTAGCGGACCCGGGCGGGCGCTCCGGCGAGCGCGTTGCGCAGGGCGGCGAGGACCGGCGGGGTACGCCCCACCGGCAGCTCGCGAAGCTCCGCCCGCGCCCCGTCCGGCGCGTCGATCGCGAACCGCGGCAGGAACGGCGAGCCGTGCTGCCGGACGGTGGCGAGCTCGTCGCCGGCGAGGCTCCGCAGGGACCAGCGGCCGACCCGGTCGGTCGGTCCCTGCACCCAGCAGAGGTCGCGCCCGGACTCGTCGCTGACGAAGATGTCGAGGTCGCTTGGTTGCAGGACGAACCGCACGCCGAAACGTCTCCTCCACGAGGCAGGATCTGCGCCAACCGTGCGAGCGGGGCGTGAAGACGGCGCAAAGAACGACCCCCCAGGATGCAAAGAAGTTGCAAAGATCCCGGCGGCCCGGATCTATGCTTGTCCGCATGGCCCCAACGTGGCGCGCTGGCGAGAGGCGGCGGCGGACGGCGCTCGGGTACGCGATCGCGGTACTCGCCGCCGGGGCCGCCACGGCCGTCCTGCTCGCCTTCCGCGGCCGGGTCGACCAGGTCATCGTCGTCCTGGCGTTCCTGATGGTGGTGGTCGCCGCGGCGGCGACCGGGGGCTTCGCCCCCGGCCTGCTCGCGACCGCGCTCGGCTTCCTCGCCTTCGACCTGCTGTTCATCCCGCCCTACCGCACCCTGCGGGTGGCGCGCAAGGACGCCTACGTGTCGCTGGCCGCCTACCTGCTGGTCACCGTCGTGGTGAGCACCCTGGTGGCCGCCCGGGAGCAGCGCCGCCGCGAGGCGGAGCAGCGCGAGCAGCAGGCCCGGACCCTGTACGCGCTGTCGCAGAGCCTGGTCGCCTCCGGCGACCTCGACGCCACCCTCGCCGGCGTGGCGCGCACGGTGCGGTCGCTGTTCCAGCTCGCCGGCTGCGCCATCGCCGTCACCGAGCCGCCACCCGGGACGGTGCGGGTGGCCGCCTCCGACGGGACCGTCCCCCCCGACGCGGCGGCGCTCGCCGAGGCGGTGATCGCCGCCGGGGACGAGGCGCGCACCGAGCTGCCCCAGCGCGGCCTGGAGGCGGGCAGGCCCCTCGCCCTGCCGATGCAGGCCGCCGGGCTCACCGCGGGGGCGCTGATCATCCTCGCCGGCGACGACCACACGCCGACGGTCGGTGAGGCGGAGCGGCGCGTGCTGGTGACGTTCGCCAACCAGGCCGCCGTGGTGGTGCTGCAGGCCCGCCAGGAGCAGGAGCGGGCGCGCGCGGAGGCGCTCGAGGCGACCGACCGGCTGCGCCGGGCGCTGCTCAACTCGGTCTCGCACGACCTCCGCACCCCGATCGCCGCGATCAAGGCGTCCGCGGCCAGCCTGCTCGACCAGGAGGTCGCCTGGGACGACGCGGAGCGCAAGGAGTTCCTCGACACCATCGACCAGGAGGCGGACCGCCTCGCCCGGCTGGTCGCCAACCTGCTGGACATGTCGCGCATCGAGGCCGGCGCGGTCAACCCGCAGCTCGCCGACGCCTGGCTGTCGGAGCTGGTCGGCCGCGCCGTGCAGCGGGTGTGGGCAAGGGCGGAGCAGGCGATCCGCGTCGACGTGCCAGAGTCGCTCCCGCCGGTGCTGACCGACCCGGTGCGCCTGGACCAGGTGCTGACCAACCTGCTCGACAACGCCCGCCGCTACGGCGGCGACGGCCTGGTCACGATCACCGGCCGGACGGTCGACGGCAGGGTCGAGCTGCGCGTGGTCGACCACGGGCCCGGCATCCCAGCGGCCGAGCAGGAGCGCATCTTCGACCAGTTCTACCGGGTGCGGCGCCCCGGCCAGCGCGCCGACGGCACCGGGCTCGGCCTGAGCATCTGCCGCGGGCTGGTCGACGCGATGCGAGGCAGGCTGTGGGTCGAGACGGCGCCGGGTGGCGGTGCCGCCTTCGTGCTGCGGCTGCCCGTGGCGGAGCGGCGGCCATGACCAGCCGCGTGCTGGTGGTCGACGACGAGCCGGCGATCGTGCGGACGGTCGCGGCCAACCTGCGCGCCCGCGGCTACGAGGTCCTCTCCGCCGCGACCGGGGAGGCCGCCCTCAGCTCGGTGGAGCTGCACCAGCCCGACTGCATCGTCCTTGACCTCGGCCTGCCCGCCATGCACGGCCTCGAGGTCCTGCGCCGCCTGCGCACCTGGAGCACCACCCCGGTGGTGGTCCTCACCGCCGTCGACGGCGAGCACGACAAGCTGGTCGCGTTCGACCTCGGCGCCGACGACTACGTCACCAAGCCGTTCGGCATGGCCGAGCTGCTCGCCCGGGTCCGCGTCGCGGTCCGCCGCGGGGAGCAGGCCAAGACCGGGGCGCGACCGCACGTGGTCGAGGCCGGACCGGTCCGGGTCGACCTCGACACCGGCCAGGTCACCGTCGACGGGCGGCCCGTCAGGCTCACCCCCACCGAGTACCGGCTGCTGGAGGTCCTCGCCACCAACATCGGTCGACTCTGCACCCACCGGTTCCTGCTGGAGCGCGTCTGGGGACAGGGCTACGGCGACGAGAGCCAGTCCCTGCGGGTCCACATCGCCAACCTGCGCAAGAAGCTCGACGACGCGCCCACCCCGCGGGTGCTGCTCACCGAGCCCGGCATGGGCTACCGGCTGGTCCCGTCGGAGCCGGCGTGACCGCCGCGCTGGCCCCTGGCCCAACCACGCGGTTTCGGGTACGGTCCAGCCGCCCGGCAGGGACGCCGGGCGGCTTCGCGGTGGCGCTTCCTGCGCAGGAGACACGGGCACGATGAGCGACGATCCTCGGGTGACGGTGGACGCGCCACCGGTTCCCAGGCTCGAACCGGTCCCGGACCGCGAGGCGTTCCCGCCGTACGAGTCGCTCGGGTACCGGCTGAAGCGGCTGCTGCTCGGCCGGCCGCTGCGCACCGCCGAGGCAACCCACGAGCGCATCCCCAAACGGGTCGCGCTGGCGGTGTTCTCCTCCGACCCGATCTCCTCCACCGCCTACGCCACCGAGGAGATGCTGCTGGTCCTGGTCGCCGCCGGGGCCGCCGGCATGACCCTGGCGCTGCCGCTGGCCGGCGGCATCGCGCTGCTGCTGCTGGTGCTGGTGGTCTCCTACCGGCAGGTGATCCGCGCCTACCCCCGCGGCGGCGGCGCCTACATGGTCAGCCGCGACAACCTCGGCAGCCTGTGGGCGATGGTCTGCGCGGCGGCGCTGCTGATCGACTACGTGCTGACGGTGGCGGTGAGCGTCTCGGCCGGCACCGCCGCGCTGGCGTCGGCGATCGACCCGATCGGCGACTGGCGCGTCGAGCTGTCGGTCGCGTTCATCGTGGTGCTCGCCTGGGTCAACCTCCGCGGCGTCAAGGAGGCCGGCAAGGTCTTCGCGATCCCCACCTACGTGTACATCCTGAGCCTCGGCGGCGTGGTGCTGTGGGGGATCTTCCGCACGGTCGCCGGCGGCGTCGGCCCGATCGCCTACTCCGCCGGGGAGGCGACCCGGTTGGCCGGCGCCGAGCAGGCGACGCTCGCCGCGGTCTCGCTCGGCCTCATGCTGCACGCCTTCGCGGCCGGGACCACGGCGCTGACCGGGGTGGAGGCGATCGCCGACGGCGTCCCGGCCTTCCGGCCGCCCGAGGCGAGGAACGCCCAGCGGACCCTGGTCGTGATGGCCGTGATCATGGGATCGCTGTTCCTGGGCATCACCTTCCTGGCCCAGCGGCTGGCGGCGCGCCCGTTCGAGAGCGGCAACCCCACGCTGGTCGCCCAGGTCGCCCGCCACGTCCTGGGCGGGGGCGGGGGCCGGGTGGTGTTCGTGTTCGTCCAGGTCGCCACCCTGTTCATCCTGGTCCTCGCGGCCAACACCGCCTTCAACGGGTTCCCGGTGCTGGCCTCGTTCGCGGCGCAGGACGGGCTGCTGCCCCGCCAGCTCCGCAAGCGCGGCCACCGCCTGGTCTACTCCAACGGCGTCCTGCTGCTGTCGGGCGCGGCGGTCTTCCTGGTGATCGCGTTCAAGGCCAGCGTGCACCGCCTCATCCCGCTGTACGCCATCGGGGTGGTGACCTCCTTCACCCTGGCCCAGGCGGGCATGACCCTGCGGCACCTGCGGCTGCGGGAGGAGGGCTGGCGCAAGGGCCTGGTGATCAACGGGCTCGGCGCCGCCGTCACCCTGGTCGTGCTCGTCGTCATCACGATCACCAAGTTCCGGGCGGGCGCCTGGATGGTGGTGGTCGCCGTGCCGGTGATCGTGTGGCTGCTGCGGCGCACCCGGCTCGCGTACCACTCCGAGATCAGCGAGCTCAAGGTCGAGGCGAGCGAGCGGCTCGCCCCGCCGAAGCCGCGCCACGAGGTCGTCATCCTGCTGGAGGACCTCGACCGGTCGGCGATCGGCGCGCTGCAGTACGCCCGCCAGCTCAACCCCCTGCACATCACCGCGGTCCACGTCGCCGTCGACCCCGACCACGCCAGGGAGCTGGCGCGGCTCTGGTCCAAGGTGCACATCCCCTGCGTGCTGGAGGTGGTCGACGCGCCGGACCGCAACCTGCTCTCCGCCGCCAAGGAGGTCGTCGCCGAGTTCGTGCAGCCCGACACCGAGGTCACCGTGCTGGTGCCGCGGCGCGGCTACGCCAAGTTCTGGCACCGGGTGCTGCACGACCGCTCCTCGGCCGGGCTGGTCAAGGTGCTCGGCAACATGGACGGCGTCAACGTGACCATCGTCCCGTTCCGCCTCGGCCGCCGTCCGCTGCTCCGCTCCGTCCCCACGCGCGAGGTGGCCTCCAGGGCGCGCACGCACCGATGACGGTCGCGGTCACCGGCGCGACGGGGAAGGTCGGCTCCGGGGTGGTCCGCCGGCTGCTCGGCCGCGCCGGGCCGGTGGTCGCGCTCGCGCGCCGCCCGGCGGCGGTCCCGTCGCGGCGCGACCTGGTGGCCCGCTACGCCGACTACGACGACCCTGCCTCGCTCCTCGCGGCCCTGGCGGGCGTGGACACGCTGGTGTTCGTCTCCAGCGACGGCGTCGCGGAGTCGGTCGAACGCCACCACCGCCACGTGGTCGACGCCGCCGTCGAGGCCGGCGTGCGCCGGGTCCTCTACACCAGCATCGTCGACGACCGGCCGGACTCGCGCTTCTACTACGCGGCCGGCCACCGCGCCACCGAGGCGCGCCTGGCAGCCTCCGGCCTGCGGCACCTGGTCGCCCGGACCTCGATCTTCGCCGACTTCTTCCTCGACACCTGGCTCGAGCCCGCCCTCGCGGACGGCACCCTCGCGCTCTCCGACGGCGGCGGCGGGATGTCGCTGGTCGCCGGCGACGACGTCGCCGCCGCGCTGGCCGCTGCGGCCGTCGGCGAGCGCGACGGCGTGGTGCGGCTCACCGGGCCGGAGGTGCTCACCGCCGCGCGGGTCGCCGGGGTCGCCGCCGTGGCGACCGGGCGCCCGCTCGCCTACCTGCCGCTCGACGACGCGGCCTACCGCCGTCGCGTCGCCGCCGGCGGCGCCCCGGGCTGGCTGGTCGAGGCGTACGCCTCGATGTTCGCCTCGGTGCGGGAGGGCCGCTTCGCGGCCGTCTCGGACGACGTGGAGGTCCTCACCGGCCGCCCTCCCGCCTCGTTCGAGGCGTTCGTGTCGGCGGTCAGACCACGTTGAGCTCGGGCCGGCCCGTGCCCTGCTGGAAGCGGTCCGCGGCCAGCGGCGCGACGTCGACCGGTGGCGGCCTGCCGAGGAACAGGTCGCGCACGACCTCGCCGACGGCGGGGCCCTGCAGGAAGCCGTGGCCGGAGAAGCCGGTCGCGAGCACCCGGGAGGGCCGCGCCGCCTCGCCGATCAGGGCGTTGTGGTCGGGGGTCACCTCGTACAGGCCGGCCCAGCCGCCGGCGATGCCGACCTCGGCGAGGGACGGGGTCCGCCGGGCGATCACCTCGGCGAGCCGTGGCAGCCAGGCGTCGTCACGGTCGAGGTTGAAGCCGGCCGGCTCGTCCTCGAGCGACATGCCGGGCGAGATCGTCTGCCTGCTCGGCGGCAACGCCAGCGGCAAGTCGACCACGCTGCGGACGATCCTCGGCATGGTGGTGCCGAGCGAGGGGGAGGTCCGCCTCGGCGGCGAGCGCATCGACGGCCTGCCGACCACCCGGATCGTCAGCCGCGGGATCACCATGGTGCCGGAGAACCGCCGCCTGTTCGCGCGCATGACCGTGCGCGAGAACCTGGTGCTCGGCGGCACGCTGCGCAGCGACAAGGCCGGCGTCCGCGAGGACCTCGACCGGGTCCTGGAGCTGTTCCCGCGGCTGCGGGAGCGCCTCGGGCAGCGGGCGGGCACGCTCTCCGGCGGCGAGCAGCAGATGCTGGCGATGGGCCGCGCGCTGATGGCCGACCCGAAGGTGATCCTGATGGACGAGCCCTCGATGGGGCTCGCCCCGGTCCTGGTGGACCAGGTGTTCGAGATCATCCAGGACATCAACCGCGGCGGGGTGACCATCTTCGTGGTGGAGCAGAACGCCAACATGGCCCTGTCGATCGCCGACCGTGGCTACGTGCTGCAGACCGGCCAGATCGTGCTGGCCGACACCGCGGCGGCGCTGCTCGAGAACCCGCAGATGCGGGAGGCCTACCTCGGCGAGCTGACCTGAGCGCACCCGGGCGGTGCTTGACGCCTGCGCGGGGTCGGGTCGAGCATGCTATGCACCGCACTGCATGGAACGGGGGTCATACGTGCAGGATCGAGCAGACCGGGGCGGTCGCCGGCCGTGACGAAGGTCGCCTTCGTCGGCGCGGGCAGCGTGGAGTTCACCAGGAACGTGCTCGCCGACCTGCTCACCTCCCCCGACCTCGGCCCGCTGGCGATCTCGCTGCACGACATCGACGGCGAGCGCCTCGAGACCGCCGCGGCCATGGCGCGCCAGGCCAGCGAGCGGACCGGTGCCCGTGCGCGGATCGAGGCGCACCTGGACCGGCGGGCGGCCCTGGACGGCGCCGACTACGTGGTCAACGAGATCCAGGTCGGCGGCTACCGCGCCACCCGGCTGGACTTCGACGTCCCCGCCCGCTACGGCCTGCGGCAGACGATCGCCGACACGATCGGGATCGGCGGCATCTTCCGGGGGCTGCGCACGATCCCGGTGGTGGTCGGGATCGCCGACGACATGGCCGAGGTCTGCCCGCAGGCGCTGCTGCTCAACTACACCAACCCCATGGCGATGCTGCCGTGGGCCATCCAGCGTGGGTCGCGCTTCCAGCGGGTGGTCGGGCTGTGCCACTCGGTGCGGGACACCCACCGGTTCCTCGCCGAGGCGGTCGGGGTGCCGGTCGAGGAGGTCGCGTTCGTCACCGCCGGGTTCAACCACCAGGCGTTCGTCCTCACCTTCCAGCACCACGGCCAGGACCTCTACCCGCGCCTGGACGAGGCGATCGCGCGCGACCCGGAGCTGCGGCGGCGGGTGCGGGTCGAGCTGTACCGGCGCCTCGGGTACTTCCCGACCGAGTCGAGCGAGCACTCGGCCGAGTACGTGCCGTGGTTCCTCCGCCACGACGAGCTGGTCGACCGGTTCCGCGTCCCGGTCGGCGAGTACCTGCGGCGCAGCGAGGACAACCTCGACGCGTACGACGAGGTCGAGCGGCGGCTCGACGGCGGCGAGCAGCTCGAGGTCGCGCCCACCGGCGAGCTGGCGTGGGAGGTGATCCACTCGATCGAGACCGGCACCAGGCGGGTCGTCTACGGAAACGTGGGCAACCGCGGCCTGATCGAGAACCTCCCCCCGGACTGCTGCGTGGAGGTGCCGTGCCTGGTCGACCGCGCCGGCGTCCAGCCGCTGCACGTCGGCGCGCTGCCGCCGCAGCTCGCCGCCCTGAACCGGACCTTCCTCAACGTCGTCGAGCTGACCGTCCGGGCGGCCCTGGAGCAGCGCCGCGAGCACGTCTACCACGCGGCCATGCTCGACCCGAACGCCGCCGCGACCCTCACCCTCGACCAGATCGTGGCGCTGTGCGACGAGCTGATCGAGGCCCATGGTGACCTCGTCCCCGAGGGCATCCGGAAGCCCTGACCTGCGCCGGAGGTGCGCGTGCGCCGAGCCGATCGCCTGACCGCCCTGCTCGAGATGCTGGCGGCCAGCGGCAGCATGGACGTCGCCGCGGCAGCCCATGAGCTCGGCGTCTCCACCACCACGATCCGTCGCGACCTGCAGCTGCTCTCCGAGCAGCGGCTGCTGAACCGCACCCACGGCGGTGCCGTCGCCCACGGCGTGCTGTACGAGCTGCCGCTGCGCTACCGCAGCGGCGGCCAGCAGGAGGTCAAGCGGCGCATCGGCACGGCCGCCGCCAAGCGGGTCGGCGACCGCGAGGTGGTCGGCCTGACCGGCGGGACGACCACCACCGAGGTCGCCAGGGCGCTGGTGGACCGGCGCCAGCTCACCGTCGTCACCAACTCGCTCAACATCGGCGCCGAGCTCGCCGTGCGGCCCAACCTCAAGCTCGTGATGACCGGGGGCGTCGCCCGCAGCGAGTCCTACGAGCTGGTCGGACCGCTGGCGGACGCCTCGCTCGCGCGGCTCCACCTGGACGTCGCGTTCGTCGGCGCGGACGGCATCTCCCCCGACGACGGGCTGACCACCCACCACGAGATCGAGGCGCAGACCAACCGGGTGCTGATCGACCGGGCCGCCCGGGTGGTCGTGGTCGCCGACAGCTCCAAGCTCGGCCGCATCGCCTTCGCCCGCATCTGCGGGCTGGACCAGGTGGACGAGCTGGTCACCGACCTCGACGCCGACCCCGACGCGATCGCCGCGATCGAACGGGCCGGGGTCGAGGTCACCCTGGTCTGAGCGAGCGCCGCGCCCACCGGAGCTCGCTAGATGGATTTCCTTACCTTCCCCAGGGAGGTCTCGATCCCTTCCTGGTATCCCGTGCGGTACGACCCCTTTTGGATGAAGTCGTCGATCTTGTCGAGCTCGGTCTCCTGCCCTTGCGCCCAGCTCGTCCATCGGCCCGCCAGCCTGACGTTCTGGACGAGGACGTCCCGTGCCCAGGCGCGCTGCTCGGTTGGAGCCCCCTCGACGGTGTTGGACAGGGTTCCCCGACCCGTCTCGAGCAGCTCCCGGTACCTGTTCGAATCGTCGACCAGTTTCCTGGCGCCTCCGCGCACGGACAGGAGCGCGCCGCGCAGGTCCTTGCTCTTCAGCCTGGCCTCTTCGGCGGCCTCCAGCACCGCGGTGCCCTCGTCGAGGGCGGCCGACGCGGCCTGGCCGCTCTTCCCCATCCCGCCCAGCTCCTTCTGCAGGTCCAACTGGGCTGTTTCGGCGTCGTACACGTAGCGTGTCAGCAGCTCGAACTTGGATTCGAGGGTGCTCTGCGCCCGTGCGAGTCCAGCGGCAGCGGCCTCGATGTCGGCAAGGGCCTGCCGGTCCTCGAGCCCTTGAATCTTCACGGCGAGTTCCTGGACCTTGTCGCGGGCGTTCTTGATCTGCTCGGCGTAGGTTCCCCCGAACGCAAGGTCCTTGATGTAGTTGCCGACGAGCCCCTGCGCCTTGTCCAGGGCCGTGGTGATCCCCTTCTCGGGTTCGATGACCGTCGTGGCGAAGTCCACGAACGTCTCGAGGACGTGGATGGCGCTGGCGCGCTTCTCCTCCCAGCCCTTGAGGTCTTCGACTGCCTTGTCCTTTTCTCGACCGGTCTTCAGCCGTTCCTGCGCGATGCCCTTCGACTCGAGGACCTTCATGCCTTCGACGACGCCCTGGCGAGCCCCCTCGATGTCCTTCATCAGGCTCCGCAAGTTCGGCTTCGCCCCGTTGTAGTGGTCGATGGCCGCTTTGAGCGACCGTCTCCGGCCACCGGACAGGCGCTTGGCCGCCGATCCGATGCCGGCGACGGTCTTCGCCGCCTGCGGACCGTTGGCCTGGGCCGCCATGCGAAGCATCTCGACCAGGCCGTCGACCGGCTTCCGCTTCTCCGTGGCGGCCCTCCCCAGCCGCGGCAGCGCCCGCATGTCCGCCCGCACCGCGGGGCCTTGCAGCACGAAGTTGGGGAACTGGAGGTCGGGGACGAGGTAGGTCTGGTCGACCGCGCTCTCGTCGATCGTCGCCTGGGGAGCTCGCTGGAGGGCGACGAGCCGCCGGGTCACGGCCGTGTTGCCGGCCGTCCGCTGCAGGTGGATGACCGCGCGGACGTCGCCCGACTCCCGCTCGGATAGGAGCCGCTGGACCTGGTGGTCGTCCTCCCGGTCCCGGTCGACGGCGCGAGGGGCGCTACGCGGCCTACCTGACGTCCCGCTGTCGTACGTGCGCATCGGCCCTCCCCGTCGACCCGGGCCAGCGTGACCGGTGGGCCGTTGCCCAACAACGAGAGAACGTGTGTCCTTTCGGGAACCGACCCCTGCCCGAACGGGACGACGACGTCAGGTGGCCGACGACCGCCTCTCGGCCTCCACGGCGGCGTCCGGTCCGGCGCCGGCGGCGGCGAGCGCCTCCTCCAGGGTCGGCTGGGCGGCGGTGCCGCCGGCC
>DASUZB010000174.1:0-16562 GCA_036377075.1 Actinomycetes bacterium
TCCCGTCCGCGTCGGCGCTGGCCGGCAGCAGCCCGCGCACGGCCACCAGCCCGGCGCCACCGGTGAGGACCGCGACGGCCAGGAAGTGCACGCTGACGCCGACCCCGAGGTGGGCGGCGAGGGTGCCGAGCGCCCCGCCAGCCATCCCGCCGAGGGTGAGCATGGCGTGCAGGCTCGACAGGATCGGGCGGCCGTAGCGGCGCTCGACGGCGATGCCGTGGGCGTTCATGGCGACGTCCACCACGCTGTTGGCGAACGCCATGGCGAACAGGCCAGCGCAGAGGGCGGGGAGGCTCGGGGCCAGCGCCGGACCGAGCAGCGTCATGGCGTAGGTCGGCACCGCCAGGCGCATGGCGGTCCGGCCCCCGGCTCGCGGGACCAGCACACCGCCGAGCTGCAGTCCGGCGACGGCGCCGGCGTTCAGCGCCATGAAGGCGACGGCGAGCCGCGCGTCGTCGAGGCGCAGCCGCTGCTCGATCGCTGGGATGCGCGCCGCCCAGGTGGCGAAGACGACGCCGGTGATGCAGAAGACGCCTGCCACGCCGGCGCGCGCCCGCCGCGGCAGGGCCGGCTGCCCGACCCCGCCCGTCCGGTGGAGGTCCACCACCATCTCCGGCTCCTTCCCGTCGCTTCTGGACCGGTTCAGGGTCTCCAGGATACTGAACCGGTCCAGAAGGCGCTACACTGCCGGGACGATGTCGAGCCACGAGGCGGGGGACCGGGCAAGCGTCACGCTGGCGACGCTCGCGCGCGAGCTGGGCGTGTCCAAGTCGACCGTCTCCAACGCCTACAACCGTCCCGACCAGCTCAGCCCGGCGCTGCGGGCGAGGATCCTCGACGCCGCCCGGCGCCTCGGCTACCCCGGCCCGGACCCGCTGGCGGCGACCCTGAGCCGCGGCCGGGTCGGCGCCATCGGGCTGGTCTTCTTCGACGACCCGCCCACGTATCCCCTCACCTTCGCCTTCACCGACCCGGTCCACGCGCTGTTCCTGCAGGGCGTGGCGGACGCCTGCGGCCGCGCCGGGGTCGGGCTGGTGCTGCTCGGCGGCGGCAAGGGCGGCGACCTGGTGCGGGCGGCACTGGTCGACGGCTTCATCTGCCAGTACGACGTGGCCGGGGACGAGCGCTTCCAGGCGGTCGCCGAGCGTGGCCTGCCGGTGGTGGTGGTCGACGGACCGCCCGATCCCGCCCCGGGTGGCGCCTCCTCGGGGGCGGTCCGCCGCGTCGGCGTCGACGACCGCGGCGCCGCCAGGGCCGCCGCCAGGCACCTGCTCGAGCTCGGCCACCGGGCCATCGGGGTGGTGGCGGCGCCGCTCTCGCCCGACGGCCACGACGGGCCGGCCGGGCCGCGACGCCAGCGCGACGCCCGCTACCACGTCATCCGCGAGCGCCTCGCCGGCTACCGGGCGGAGGTCGAGGCGGCCGGGCTGCCCTGGGCGGCCGTGCCGGTCGAGGAGCGCAGCCCCTACGGCCAGGAGGCCGGCCGGCGGGCGGCCGGCGCGCTGCTCGACCGGCCCGACCGTCCCAGCGCGCTGCTGGCGATGAGCGACGAGCTGGCGCTCGGCGCGCTGCGCGCCGCCGAGGAGCGCGGCCTGGACGTGCCCGGCCAGCTCTCGGTGGTCGGCTTCGACGACACCCCGGCCGCCGCCGGCGCCCGCCCGCCGCTGACCACCGTCCACCAGCCCCACCGCGACAAGGGCAGGATCGCCGCCGAGCTGCTGCTGCGGCCGGGCACGGGTGCGGCCACGCGCCGCACCCTCCCCGCCGACCTGGTGGTGCGCGGCTCGACCGCGCCACCGCCGGCGCCGCGCCGCTGAGCCACCCGGGGATGCCTCCGACGGGCCATTGGTCGCGCCAACGGGCCGGCGGCAGAATTGACCCCATGGACCTGCCCGTGATGCCGCCGGTGCGGCCGATGCTGGCCAAGCCGGTCTCGATCCTGCCCTCCGGCATGATCTACGAGCCGAAGTGGGACGGCTTCCGCACCATCGTCTTCCGCGACGGTGACGAGGTCGAGCTCGGCAGCCGCAACGAGCGCCCGATGACCCGCTACCTCCCCGAGATCGTGGAGGCGGCGCGCGCCCAGCTCCCGCAGCGCTGCGTGGTCGACGGTGAGGTGGTGGTGCGCCAGGGCGAGCGGCTCGACTTCGAGGCGCTGCAGCAGCGCATCCACCCGGCCGCCTCCCGGGTGGAGCTGCTGGCGCGCGAGACGCCGGCCTCGTTCATCGCCTTCGACCTCCTCGCCCTCGGCGGCGACTCCCTGATGGAGCGGCCCTTCGCCGAGCGCCGCGCCGCCCTCGCCGAGGCGCTCGCCGGCGTCGAGCCGCCGATCCACCTCACCGTGTCGACCGGCTCCGAGCGGCTCGCCCAGCGCTGGTTCCGGGTGTTCGAGGGCGCCGGCCTCGACGGCGTCATCGCCAAGCCGCGCGACGTCCTGTACCTGCCCGACCAGCGGGTCATGTTCAAGGTCAAGCACGAGCGCACCGCCGACTGCGTGGTGGCCGGGTTCCGCTGGCACAAGAAGGGGCCGGTGGTCGGCTCCCTGCTGCTGGGCATCTACGACGGCGGCCGCCTGCACCACGTCGGCGTCTCCGCCTCGTTCCCGATGGAGCGCCGCCGCGAGCTGCTCGACGAGCTCGCCCCCTACCGGCTCGGGCCCGGCGACCCGCACCCCTGGCTCGGCGGCCAGGGCGCCCAGCGGATCCCCGGGGGCGTGCCGTCGCGCTGGAACGCCAAGAAGGACCTGTCCTGGGAGCCGCTCGCCCCCGAGCTGGTGGTGGAGGTCGCCTACGACCACATGGAGGGTAACCGCTTCCGCCACACCGCCCAGTTCCGCCGCTGGCGCCCGGACCGCACCCCCGAGTCCTGCACCTACGAGCAGCTCGAGCAGCCGGTCCTGTTCGACCTCAGCCGGGTGCTGGCCGGCGACGCCGGCGAGGAGCCGCCGGCCAGTTCCTGAACCCGGCCTGGTTCGCGGACGTCCCAAGGGGAACCCAACGGGCCGCGGAGCAGGCGCGCCCGCAGGACGAGCGCGAGAGGAGGGCGCCGTGATCGCGGAGTTCAAGGCGGACGAGGTCCGCTGGGAAGGGGAGCGGCCGGCCGCCGTCGGCGACCAGGAGCTGGCGGTGCCCACCCGGATCGTGCGCACCGCCGCCGGGTTCTGGGGGATCTACGCCAGGGGCGAGGAGGTGCTGATCGTCCACCCGGGCGGGGCGCTCGGCGGGCCGCCCGGCGAGGTCCGCGAGCGCCTCCGGGCGGTCGCGGACGACCAGGACGCCGACCGCGCCGACCGCGACGCGGCCGCCTCGTTCCTGCCCTACCTGGGCGACGACGACCCCGGCGCGGCCGGCGAGGTGCCCCGCTCGCCAGCCGCCGACGGCAGCGGCCCGCCGCCGACCTACCGGCTGAGCGACGCCACCAACTCGCCGCCCAACCCGATGCCGCCCTACAGCGGTCCGGAGCACGGCCGCGGGGACTGACCACCGGCCGGTGGAGGGCTGAGGGCGCGCGAGTCGGCGGCACGCGCCCCCAGCCGGTCCTGCTCGGGCCCGGTCAGCGCACCAGCTCGAAGCGGAGCAGCTCCTCCCGGTCCGCGCCGCCCGAGACGGTGACGGCCAGCACCGGCCCGATCCCTTGCACGTAGTACTTGTGCTCGACCACGTCCGGCTCGAGCGGGGTGAAGTCCTTGGTCAGCAGCGCGTGGTCGAAGGGGCCGTTGGGCACCTTGCCCTTGCCGTCGACGCTGAGCACGGTGGCCTTGTCCTCGGCCTCGCCCTTGAGGTACTCCTGCCGGTAGGCCATGCCGGGGGTCGGCCTGGCGGGGATCACGATGCCCGGCTGGGCGCCCTTGACGCCGGCCTCCCACGACCCCTCGGTCGTCTTCACCTTGCCGTTCTCGAACTCCTTGGTGTCCTCGCCCAGGTACCAGACGTTGCCGTCGGCATCCTGCGCGTACCAGTCGAAGGTGTCCTCGGCCACCTGCCCGTCCTCGGTCAGGACGTCGTGGACGACCCTGGCCTCGATGCCCATGATGGTCCTGGTCTTGTCGGTGACGGTGATGTTGACGCGCTTGTCGGCGCCATGGCCGTCGGTCTCGCGGAAGGTCCAGTGGCTGCCGGGCTTCATCGGCCAGTAGGGGTTGTCGATCTGGCTGGTGAAGGTCGACGGGTCGAGGTGCACGGGCTCGCTGCCGCGCGGGATCGGAACTGGCTGCCCGTTGCCCTTGGCGGCTGACTGGCTGTTGCCTTCCACCTGGGGACTTGGGCTGCCCGACTTGCCGCCGCACCCGGACACGGCGGCGGCGAGGAGCAGGGTCATGAGGGCAAGGCTTGCACGGCGCACAAGGCCTCCTTACTGGGTGGAACCGGGGGGACCGTAAGGGGGTACGGCTTGCAGCCACCGTATGCACCGAGCATGAGATGCTGATGAGAGCCAGCGGCGCTGGTGTGCATTGCGCTTTCGCGCCGCGTGTCTAGGCTTGTGGCACACCGGTCTGCGTTGTCCGGATCGCGCGGAACCGAACGGGGGAGGGGTCGTGCGCGCGCTGGTGGTTGAGGACGAGTTGAAGATGGCGGCGCTGGTGCGGCGGGGACTGGTCGAGGAGGGCTACGCCGCCGACGTCGCCCGGACGGGGGAGGACGCCCTCTGGATGGCGCAGGCGACGCCCTACGACGCCATCGTCCTGGACGTGATGCTGCCCGACCTCGACGGCTTCGACCTCTGCCGCGAGCTGCGCGAGAACGGCGTCTGGTCCCCGGTGCTGATGCTGACCGCGCGCGACGGCGTCGAGGACCGCGTCGCCGGTCTCGACAGCGGCGCCGACGACTACCTGACCAAGCCGTTCTCCTTCGCCGAGCTGCTGGCGCGGCTGCGGGCGCTGACCCGCCGCGGACCGGCCGAGCGTCCCACCGTGCTGACGGTGGGGCCGCTGCGGCTGGACCCGGCGACGCGGCAGGTGTGGCGCGGCGACGCCGAGGTGGAGCTGTCGGCCAAGGAGTTCGCGCTGCTCGAGACGTTCATGCGCCGCCCCGGGCAGGTCCTCTCCCGCCTCGACCTGCTCGACCACGCCTGGGACTACGGCTACGAGAACCGCTCCAACGTGGTCGACGTCTACGTCCGCTACCTGCGGGCGAAGATCGACCGCCCCTTCGGGCGCCACTCGATCGAGACGGTCAGGGGGGCCGGCTACCGGCTGCGCCAGGACGGCGGCGGGTGAGGCCCCCTCGGGTCCTGGCGCGGCTGCCGATCCGGCTGCGGCTGCTGCTCACCTTCGTGGTGGTGATGACCGCGGTCCTCTTCGCCACCGGGCTGTTCCTCTACGCCCGCG
This sequence comes from Actinomycetes bacterium, assembly GCA_036377075.1. Taxonomy (GTDB): domain Bacteria; phylum Actinomycetota; class CALGFH01; order CALGFH01; family CALGFH01; genus DASUZB01. The sequence goes on from DASUZB010000174.1 coordinate 5,327, forward strand.
TCGGCGCCGCGCTCGACCGCACCATCGACCAGAGCCTGCGGGCACGCGCCAGCGACGTCGTCGCGCTGGTCGGCCAGGCCGGCCCCGGGCCGTGGGAGCAGGGGAGCAACCGGCTCGACCAGCAGGGCCAGAACTTCGTGCAGGTGATCGACGAGACCGGCACGGTGGTCGACAGCCCGCCCCAGGTCGGCCCCAACCGCCTGCTGAGCGAGGCCGAGGCGGCGCGGGCGGCCAGCACCACGGTGCTGATCCCGCAGCGGCGGCTGCCGGGCTCGGACGACCCGGCGCGGCTGCTGGCGACACCGGTGCTGGCGGACGGTGGGCGGCGCTTCGTGGTGGTCGTCGGCGCCTCCCTGGAGGTGCGCGGGGACGCGCTCGAGAGCCTGGTGACGCAGCTGCTGATCGGCGGGCCCCTGGCGCTGCTGCTGTCGTCGCTGGCCGCCTGGGGCCTGGCCACGGCGGCGCTGCGGCCGGTGGAGTCGATGCGCCGCGAGGCGGAGGCGGTCTCGGCCAGCGAGCCCGGCCGCCGGCTGCCGCTGCCGCCAGCCCGCGACGAGGTGGGCCGGCTCGGGGCGACGCTCAACACCATGCTCGGGCGGCTGGAGACGGCGCTCGCGCGCGAGCGGCGCTTCGTCTCCGACGCCAGCCACGAGCTGCGCACCCCGCTGGCGGCACTGCGGACCGAGCTGGAGCTGGCGCTGTGGCGCAAGCGCACGCCCGAGGAGCTCGAGCAGGCGGTGCGCTCGGCGGCGGAGGAGACCGAGCGGCTCTCCCACCTCGCCGAGGACCTGTTGGTCCTGGCGCGCTCCGAGAACGGCATGCTGCCGGTGCAGCGGCAGCGGTTGGAGGCGGAAGAGCTGCTCGCCGACGTGCAGGCGCGCTACAGCCGTCGGGCCGCCCTGGCCGGCCGCCGCCTGGAGGTCCACAGCGACGACCGGCTGGTGCTGTTCGTCGACCGCCTGCGCGCCGAGCAGGCACTCGGGAACCTGGTCGAGAACGCCCTGCGGCACGGCCGCGGCCCCATCACGGTGCGGGCCGCCCGCGGCGATGGCCGGGTCGAGCTGCGCGTCCGCGACCAGGGTCCGGGGTTCTCGCCCGACTTCGTCGCGCACGCGTTCGACCCCTTCAGCCGCGGCGACCCGGCACGGCCGGGCCCCGGCGCGGGGCTCGGGCTGGCGATCGTCGACGTGATCGCCCGCGCCCACGGCGGCGTGGCGCACGCGGAGAACCGCGACGGCGGCGCCGAGGTCTGGCTGGACCTTCCCGACGACCTCGACGGGGGCCGCCCGGTGGCTACGCGGTGAACACAGCTCAGGCCGGGACGCTTGGCGGCTGCTCGAGCAGCGCCCGCGCGACGATCACGTCGGTGATCAGGCTGGTCGCGTAGCCGCCACGCAGCACCGCCCGCAGGGCGGCGACCTTGTCGTGCCCGCCGCCGACCGCGATCACCTCGTCGACCGTGCGCAGCTGGGCCGCGGTGATGGTGATGCAGCGGTCGGTGAAGTCGGTCGCGACCGGCCGGCCGTCGGCGTCGAGCAGGTTCGCGCAGATCTCGGCGCACGCTCCCCGTGCCCGCAGGGCGTCGCGCTCGCGCTGGCTGAGGGCGAGGTAGAGCTGTGAGTGCGGCGGGTCCCAGGAGCCGATCGCCACCACCGCCTTGGTGAGCTGGTTCCAGCGCCGCCCCGCCTCCGCGACCTGGGACTGGCGCCGCAGCGCCTCGGCGGTGGCGAAGTCGGGCAGGACCTGCGGCGTGTAGATCGGGAACGCCGGCCCGCCCGACACCGCGGCGACGCGGCGCACCAGCTCGATGGTGTTCTCCTGCACGTTGACGCCCAGGAGCGCGCCGGAGAGCTGCACCACCGTGCAGGGGGCGAGCCGGGTCAGCGATTCGGTCATGTCCGTGATCGTGCGGCCGTAGCCGAGCCCCAGGATGTCGCCTTCGACGACCGTCTCGGTCAGCAGGCCGGCGGCGACCCGCGCGAGGTGGGCGCGCAGGTCCGTCTCGGGGTGCTCAGGGGTGTCGACCACGATCGCGTGGCGGAGCTTGCAGGTGCTCCTGAGCGCCTCGGAGAGCTCGGCGTCGATGCGCGCGGGCACGCCGACCTCGATGCGGACGATGCCGCGGGCGAGCGCGTGGTCGAGCAGCCGCGCCACCTTGAAGCGGCTGAGCCCGAACTCCTCGGCGATCTCCAGCTTCGAGCGGCGGTCGATGTAGAAGCGGCGGGCCACCGCCGCGAGCCGGACCAGCTCGGCCGGACCGACGGTGTCAGCGGCGGCATCGACCATTCGGACCTCGCAAGTTACGTCCTCGCACGTTTGAGCAGAGGGCTGCTCATACTCTCATGCGGTCTTGACACCGGCAACGGGCCAGCCGTTCAATGATTCGTACAAACGAGCTTAATAGCGCTCATATGAGCAAGCAAGCCTCCGATCGCCGACTTTGACGTCTCGCCCCGAGGTCCAGGGGTGCTCCACAGGAGGTGGGTCGATGCGAGACCGCGTTGCCGTGGGCGCTTGGCGCAGGATTCCCTTGGCGCTTCCACTCGTCCTGGCCCTGGTCGTCAGCGCCTGCTCGGGCGCCGGCGGCGGTGGTGGCGGCGGGGGAGGCGGCGGCGGTGGTGGCGGCGGGACCATCACCGTGGCCACCGTCGCCAACCCCCAGATGCAGGACATCCAGAAGCTGACGAGCAACTTCGAGAAGGACAACCCTGGCATCAAGGTCAAGTTCGTGATCCTGCCCGAGAACGAGCTGCGCGACCGGGTGACCCAGGACATCGCGACCAAGGGCGGGCAGTACGACGTCGTCACGATCGGCACCTTCGAGGCGCCACAGTGGGCCAAGAACGGCTGGATCGAGAACCTCGGTCCCTACACCCAGAAGGACACCGCCTACGACGAGAAGGACCTCATCCCGGCGGTCGCCAAGGCGCTGTCCTACAACAACAACCTCTACGCGGTGCCGTTCTACGGCGAGTCGTCGTTCCTGATGTACCGCAAGGACCTGTTCGAGAAGGCCGGGCTGACCATGCCGGCGCAGCCCACCTGGGACCAGGTGGCGGGGTTCGCCCGCAAGCTGAACGACCCCAAGAAGAACCAGTCCGGCATCTGCCTGCGCGGCCTGCCCGGCTGGGGGGAGCTGTTCGCGCCGCTCAACACCGTGGTCAACACGTTCGGCGGCCGCTGGTACGACACCAACTGGAACGCGCAGCTCACCGAAGCCCCGTTCGTCCAGGCGACGAAGTTCTACGTCGACCTCGTCAAGGACGCCGGCGAGCCGGGCGCGCCGAACGCCGGCTTCACCGAGTGCCTCACCGCCTACAGCCAGGGCCACGCGGCGATGTGGTACGACGCGACCGTGGCGGCCAGCCTGCTCGAGGACCCCAAGAACAGCAAGGTGGTCGGCAAGAACGGCTACGCCCCGGCGCCGGTGAAGGACACCAAGTGGTCCGGCTGGCTGTGGGCCTGGTCGCTGGCGATGCCGTCGACCTCCAAGAACAAGGACGCCGCCTGGAAGTTCATGTCGTGGGCGACCTCGAAGGAGTACATCAAGCTCGTCGGCGAGAAGCTCGGCTGGGCGCGGGTGCCGCCGGGAAGCCGCCTGTCCACCTACCAGATCCCTGAGTACAAGAAGGCGGCGGCCGCCTTCGCCGACCTCACCGTCAAGGCGATCGACCAGGCCGACGTCAACAACGCCGGCACGCAGCCGCGGCCGTACACGGGCGTCCAGTACGTCGGCATCCCCGAGTTCCAGTCGCTCGGGACGGCGGTCGCCCAGGAGGTGTCGGCCGCCATCGCCGGCAGGCAGACGGTCGACCAGGCCCTGGAGAAGGGTCAGAAACAGGCCGAGCAGGTGGCCAAGGAGGCCGGCTACAAGAAGGGGTGAGAGGAGGCGCGTCGTGACCGTCACCGAAGACCGGACCGGCGGACGGTCGGTCGCGCTCAGGGAGCGCGCGGCCAAGGCGGCGGTGGAGCGCCGCAACCGCTGGGGACGCCGCGGCCTGATCCTGCCGGCGATGCTCTACACGATTCTGGTCACCCAGATCCCGTTCGTGATCACGATCTGGTACAGCCTGCAGTCGTGGAACCTGCTCAGGCCCGGCACCAGGCACTTCGTCGGCCTGTCCAACTACGGCGCGGTCTTCAGCCAGACGGGGTTCCGCACCGCCGTCATGAACACGATCACCTTCACCGCGTCGGCGGTGATCTTCTCCCTGGTGATCGGCCTGGTCCTGGCGATCATGCTGGACCAGAGGTTCCGTAGCAGGGCGGTGGTGCGGACCCTGCTGATCTCGCCGTTCCTGATCATGCCGACAGCCGGCGCGCTGCTGTGGAAGACCACCATGTTCCACCCGGTGTTCGGCATCGTGAACTTCGTGCTCAAGCCGTTCGGCGTCGGCACGCTCGACTGGGCCAGCAGGTTCCCGATGCCGACGGTGATCACGGTGGCGGTCTGGCAGTGGACCCCCTTCATGATGATCATCCTGTTGTCGGGCCTGCAGAGCCAGTCGACCGACATCCTCGAGGCCGCCCGCGTCGACGGCGCCGGCGGCTGGCAGATCTTCCGCCACCTCACCGTGCCGCACCTGCGCACCTACATGGAGCTGTGCGTCCTGCTCGGCTCGATCTTCATCGTGCAGACCTTCGACTCGATCTTCATCATCACCCAGGGCGGCCCCGGCCAGGCCACCACCAACCTGCCCTACTTCCTGTACCTGCAGGCGTTCCGCCGCTTCGAGATCGGCCAGGCCGCCGCGCTGGCGATCGTCACCACCATCGGCACGATCATCATCGCGACGATCGCGCTGCGGGTGTTGTCGAACCTGTTCAAGGGAGAGGAGCTGGCGCCGCGATGAGCACCGTCGCCGAACGGGCACCGGCCCGCCCCGCCGAGACCACCCGCCGCGGCCCCGGACGCTTCCGGTCCGGCCGGATGCTGGTGCCGACGCTCGCGTGGATCGCGGCGATCGGCTTCTTCTTCCCGGTGCTGTGGATGTTCCTCACCGGCTTCAAGCAGGAGGCCGACGCCTTCACCAGCCCGCCGAAGCTGGTCTTCTCGCCCACCCTGGAGCAGTACCGGCAGATCTTCAGTCGCGACTTCATGCCGTTCCTGATCAACTCCGCCACTGCCACGGTGATGTCGACCCTGCTGGTGCTGGCGCTGGCGATCCCGTGCGCCTACGGGCTGGCGATCAAGCCGGTGGAGAAATGGCGCGACGTGCTGTTCTTCTTCATCTCCACGCGCTTCCTGCCGGTGGTCGGCGCGATCGTGCCGATCTACGTGATCGCCCGCGACGCCAAGCTGCTGGACACCGTGACCGCGCTGATCATCCTGTACACCGCGATGAACATGCCGATCGCGGTGTGGATGCTGCGCTCGTTCTTCCTCGAGGTCCCCAGGGCGATCATGGAGGCCGCCCGCATCGACGGCGCGACCCTGCGCCAGGAGCTGCTGCGCGTGGTCCTGCCGCTGGTCGCCCCGGGGATCGCGGCGACGGCGCTGATCTGCGTGATCTTCGCCTGGAACGAGTTCTTCTTCGCGGTCAACCTGACCTCGTCGCGGGCCGCCACCGTGCCAGTGTTCCTGGTCGGGTTCATCACCAGCGAGGGCCTGTTCTGGGCTCGGCTCTCGGCGGCGGCGACCATGGCCTGCCTGCCGGTGCTGCTGGCCGGCTGGATCGCCCAGAAGCAGCTCGTCCGTGGCCTCACCATGGGGGCGGTGAAGTGAATGCGGCGGTGGTCGAGCGCCCCGGCAAGGTGAGCATCCAGCAGGTCGACGACCCGGTGCCGGGGCCGCGCGACCTGCTCGTGCGCGTCGACGCCTGCGGCATCTGCGGGACCGACCTGCACATCCTCGACGGTGAGCTGCCCTCGACCCGCTACCCGATCATCCCCGGCCACGAGTTCTGCGGCGAGGTGGTCGCGGTCGGCCCACAGGTCGAGCGGCCTCGGGTGGGCGACCTCGTCGCCGTCGACCCGAACCTGCCCGACGGGGAGTGCCGCTTCTGCCGCGCCGGCAGGGAGAACCTCTGCGAGAACTACGAGGCGATCGGGGTCACCCGGCCGGGCGCCTGCGCCGAGCTGGTCGCCGCCCCCGCCGCCAACGCGTTCGTGCTTCCCGCCGACCTGCCGCGCGGCTGGGGCGCCCTGGTGGAGCCGCTCTCGTGCGCCGTCCACGGCTTCGACCGGCTCGGCGCCAAGCTCGCCGACCGCTACCTGATCTACGGGGCGGGGACCATGGGCCTGCTGATGGCACAGCTCGCCCAGCGGGCGGGCGCGGCCGGCGTGGACGTGGTCGACGTCAGGGCGAGCCGCCTTGCCGTCGCCGAGCGGCTCGGCGCCGACCGCACCGCCACCTCCGCCGACGAGCTCGACCGGCCGCAGGGCTGGGAGGTCGTGGTCGACGCCACCGGGGTGGTCCCCGCCATCGAGGACGGCCTGCGCCGGGTGGCGCGCGGCGGGACCTTCCTGATGTTCGGGGTGGCGCCGGCCGAGGCGACCGCGGCGTTCTCGCCCTTCCGCGTCTACAACGAGGAGATCACGGTGATCGGGTCGATGGCGGTCCTGCACAGCTTCGAGCGGGCGGGCGACCTGCTGGTGCGCGGGGCGATCGACGCGGCCACGATGATCACCCACAGCGTGGCGCTCGACAGCTACGAGGCCGCGGTCGCCACCTTCCGCGCCGGCGACGGCCTCAAGGTCCAGGTGACCCCGACCGCTGCCGCCCATACATACTGATCCCGCCCCGGTCGGCCGGCGAGGTGGGGGAGGACAGCATGGGGGACCTGGCGCTCGGCATCGACTGCAGTACGACCGCCAGCAAGGTGGTGGCCTGGGACCGCGCCGGCAAGCCCGTCGCCGAGGGCCGGGCACCGCTCGAACAGCTCTCCTCGCGGCCGCCGCGCAGCGAGCAGCGGGCGGACGACTGGTGGGAGGCCACCCAGACCGCCATCGCCCGCCTGGTGCAGGCCGTCGACGCCGGCCGGGTCGCCGGCATCTGCGTCACCCACCAGCGCGAGTCGTTCGTGCCCGTCGACCGGGACAACCGGGCGCTGCGCAGCGCGATCCTGTGGGACGACGCCCGCTCGCCGGCCGAGCTCGACGAGCTCGGCGAGCGCTTCGGCCACGACGAGCTGCACCGCCGCACCGGCCGCGGGCCCTCGGTGGCGCAGGCGTCCTCGAAGCTGCTGTGGCTCGCCAGGCACGAGCCGGAGGTGGTCGCCCGCACCTACAAGTTCATGGACGTGCACGGCTTCCTGGTGCAGCGGCTCACCGGGCGCTTCACCACCAGCCTCGCCTCGGCGGACTCCTTCGGGCTCACCGACATCGAGCGCGAGGCCTGGGCCGGCGACCTGATCGGCGCCATCGGCCTGGGCCCCGGGCAGTTCTGCGACACCGTCAAGCCCGGCGAGGTGATCGGCGAGGTCACCGCCGAGGCGGCGCGGGCGACCGGGCTGCCGGCGGGCATCCCGGTGGTCGCCGGCCTCGGCGACGGCCAGGCGGCCTGCCTCGGCGCGGGGGTGACCTCGCTGGACCGCGCCTACCTCAACCTCGGCACCGCCGTCACCGGCGGCCCGGTCGGCCGCCGCTACCTCACCGACCGGTCGTGCCGCACCCTCTACGGCGGCGCGCCGGGCACCTTCCTGTTCGAGAACGTGCTGCGCGGCGGCCTGGCGACGATGCGCTGGTTCATGCGCCGGTTCGGCGACTCGCGCGACCAGCCGGCCGACCTCGACCGCTACGAGGCGGCGGCGCGCCAGATCGGGCCGGGGTCGGACGGGCTGCTGCTGGTGCCGTACTGGAACCACGTCACCAGCCCGTACTGGGACCTGTCCGCCAGCGGCGTGGTGGTCGGCTGGCACCACGGGCACGGCCGCGAGCACCTGTTCCGCGCGATCGAGGAGGGCATCGCCTACGAGCACCGCCTGGCGACCGAGGGCATCCAGGCGGCCACGGGCGAGCGCATCCGCGAGCACGTCATCCTCGGCGGCGGGTCCAACAGCGACCTGTGGTGCCAGATCATGGCCGACGTGCTCGGCGCGACCGTCACCCGGGCGCACACCCCGGAGGCGACCAACCTCGGCGCGGGGATCCTGTGCGCGTTCGGCGTCGGCTGGTACCCCTCGGTCGAGGAGGCCGCGGCGGCGATGACCGACGTGGCCGAGAGCTTCCGGCCCGACGACCGCGCCAGCGCCCTCTACGACGACCTGTTCACCGAGGTCTACCGGCCGCTGTTCCCGGCGATCCAGCCGCAGCTGCAGCGGCTCTCGCGACTGCAGGCCGAGTTCGCGGCAAGGAGGCAGCGGCCATGACCACCGTCGTGATCCTGGGGTCGGGCGTCATGGGCTCCGCCCTGACGGTCCCCCTGGCCGACAACCGCCACGACGTCCGCCTGGTCGGGACCCACCTCGACCGGGAGGTCATCGATGCCGTCCGGTCCGGCGGCGCCCACCCCGGGCTTGGGCGCGGGCTGCCCGCGTCGGTCCGCCCCTACCAGCTCGAGGAGATCGAGGCGGCGTTCGACGGCGCCGAGGTGGTGGTCAGCGGGGTCAACTCCCTCGGCGTGGCCTGGTCGGGCCGCACGCTCGCCTCGGTGCTCGAGCCGGGCACGCTGGTGATCGCGATCGCCAAGGGGATGGCCGCCGACCAGGACGGCACGCTGCGCATCCTGCCGGACGTGCTGGCCGAGCAGGTGCCGCCGGACCTGCGCGCGCAGGTCGAGTGGGCGGCGATCGGCGGCCCGTCGATCGCCGGTGAGGTGGCGGCGCGGCGCGACACCTGCGTGGTGTTCGCCGGCCGCCAGCAGACCGCGCTCGACCGCCTGGCCGCCACCTTCGCCACTGGGTCCTACCGGGTGTGGACCTCCACCGACCTGGTGGGCGTCGAGGTGTCCGCCGCGCTGAAGAACTGCTACGCGGTCGGCGTCGGCTTCGCCGAGGGCGTCCTCGACCGGCTCGGCGAGGCCGACGGCGCCGACCGCAACCACAACTTCGAGGCGGCGCTGTTCGCCCAGGCGACCGTGGAGATCGGCGAGATGGTGCGGCTGCTCGGCGGGCGGCCGGAGACGCCCCACGGCCTGGCGGGCGTCGGCGACCTGTTCGTCACCAGCACGGGCGGCCGCAACATCCGGGTGGGCCGCCTGGTCGGTGCCGGCCTGCCGTTCTCCACCGCCCGTGAGCGCATGGGCGGCGTCACCCTCGAGGGCGTGGCCGCGATCCAGGTCATCGGCGGGGCGCTGCCGAGGCTGACCGAGCGCGGCGTCATCGGGGTGGCGGACTTCCCGCTGCTGCGCCACCTGCACGCCGTCGTCGCCCGCGACGCGCCGCCGACGATGCCGTGGGGCGCCTTCTTCGACGGCGGGGCGCCGCCGCGCGCGGTCGCCGCCGGGGCCGACCAGCCAGGGCGCGGCCAGCCCTAGGGGTTCGTCCCGGCTGGTCGGGTTGGCTGGAAGCACCGGCGGGGTACCCCTCAGCGGTCATGGCAAGGATCCGGCGGGTGGACTGCTCCGCCCCAGGCTTCGCACGCCGCCGCAACGGCCGCGGCTTCGTCTACCTCGACCTGAGCGGGCAGCCGATCCGCGACGGCGAGGTGCTGGCAAGGCTGAAGGCGCTGACCATCCCGCCGGCCTGGAAGGACGTCTGGATCTGCCCGGACGAGCACGGGCACCTGCAGGCCGTCGGCACCGACGCGGCCGGCCGCAGGCAGTACCTCTACCACGAGCGCTGGCGCGCCAGGCGGGACGCCGAGAAGTTCGACCACATGCTGGAGTTCGCCCGCGCCCTGCCGCGCCTGCGGGAGCAGGCTGCCGAGGCGTTGGCGGGCAAGGGCCTGTGCCGCGACCGCGTGCTCGCCTGCGCCGTCCGCCTGCTCGACCGCGGCTTCTTCCGCGTCGGCACCGAGGGCTACGCCGAGCAGAACCAGACCTACGGCCTGGCCACCATGCACCGGCGCCACGTCCGCGTCCACGGCAACGAGATCGCCTTCGACTACCCCTCGAAGAACGGCAAGCGCCAGCTCGTCTCCGTCGTCGACCCGGCCGTCGCCGAGGTGGTCGCCTCCCTCAAGCGCCGCCCGGGCGGCGGCCCGGAGCTGCTCGCCTACCGCCGCGACGGCGCCTGGGTGGACGTCCGCTCGGAGGAGATCAACGCCTGGATCAAGGAGCGCACCGGCGGCGACTTCAGCGCCAAGGACTTCCGCACCTGGAGCGCGACCGTCCTGGCCGCGGTCGCGCTGGCGACCTCGTGGAGCGCGGCCTCCTCGCGCACCGCCAGGAAGCGGGCGATCCGCCGGGCGGTCGAGGAGGTCGCCCACTACCTCGGCAACACCCCGGCGGTCTGCCGCGCCTCCTACATCGACCCGCGCGTGTTCGACCGCTTCCGCGCCGGGCTCGACCTCACCGGCGTGATCGAGCGGCTCGCCGACGTCGAGGAGTTCGGCGAGCCGTCCCACCAGGGCGCCGTCGAAGCCGCCGTGCTCGAGCTGATCGAGCACGGCCGCGCCCCGGTTCGTGCGGAAGCGAGCTGATCTGCTACCCTCGCCCCCGCCCCGCCGGAGCCGGGGTACTTTCCGCTGTTCGTCTGCTCCGCCAAGAACGTTCGAGGAGGGCCGACCCCCCATGTCCGAGTACAAGCTCACCGCCCAGCGCCGGGCGGAGTCCGGGAAGGGGCCCGCCCGCCGGGCACGCGCCGCCGGGCGCGTCCCGGCCGTCCTCTACGGCCACGGCATGGACCCGGTGCACCTGAGCGTCGACGCCCGTGACTTCGGCCACGCGCTGCGCACCGGCGCCGGCAGCAACGTGCTGATCGAGCTGACCGTGGGCAGGACCAAGCACCTCGCCCTCGCCAAGGAGATCCAGCGCCACCCGGTCCGTGGCAGCTTCGTCCACGTCGACTTCCTCGCCGTGCGCCGCGGCGAGACGGTCCAGGTCCGCGTGCCCGTGCACCTGGTCGGCGAGGCGCCCGGGGTGAAGGAAGAGGGCGGCATCGCCGACCAGGACCTCCACCAGGTCACCGTCGAGGCCGAGGTGACCGCCGTGCCCGCCGCGGTCGAGGCCGACGTCTCCAAGCTCCAGATCGGCGACGTGCTGCGCGTCGCCGACCTGACCGCCCCGCCCGGGTCGACCATCATCGAGGACCCCGAGGCGTCGGTGGTCTCGATCGTCGCCCCGGCGGTCGAGGAGGAGCCCGAGGTCGAGGAGGAGGCGGCGGAGGGCGCCGAGGGCGAGGCCGCCGCCGAGGGC
>DASUZB010000175.1:0-21853 GCA_036377075.1 Actinomycetes bacterium
GCCGGTTCGGAACACCTCGGGGAGGTAGTCGCCGAACCTGACGCGCGGCACCACGTCGTTCACCATGGCACGGCTCCTAGATCGTTGATGTGGATTTAGGTGCTGGTGGGAGGGGTGCTAGTGGTCGTAGGCGACCAGGGAACGCTTGACCGGGGCGCCGACCTGCCAGTTGAACCAGATCGCGGCGTTGAGCGCGAGCAGGCGTTGCACCACCCGCGCCCACAGCCCGGCGGGGACCCGGCCGCCCGGGCGGTCCAGGCCGAGCTGGTGCTTGAGCGTCCAGATGACCGCCTCGATCCGCTGGCGCAGCCAGTTCGGAAAGGTCCCAGGGTCGGGCTCGTCCTTGCGGGCCGGACGCACCAGGGCAAGGTCCAGGCCGGCCAGGGCGGCCTGGAAGTCGCCGCCGGCAAAGCCCTTGTCGCCGACCAGCAGCGTGCCAGGCGCCGGCCGGTTGGCCGGGACCTGGCCGAGCATGCCCAGCGCCGCCTCGCGCTCGCCCACCTGCTTGGGGTTGGCCAGCCCGAACCCGGTCACCGTCCCCTCTGGGGTGGTGACCAGCAGCAGCCGGGCGCCCCAGTAGAAGCAGTGGTGGGAGGTGTCGTGGCCGTAGCCGGCCCAGCCGGCCAGGCCCGAGCGGGTGGCGGTGGCCCGCGAGCGGCCGCACACCAGCGGGGTGCCGTCCAGCAGCCGCAGCAGCTCGGCGCTGGTGGGGGTGTGGTCGGCCAGCCACCGCAGCGCGGCCTCCATCAGGTCGGCTGCCTGCCGGAGCCGACGGTTGTACTCCGGCTGCGACAGCAGCCGGGGGAACAGGTGCCCGACCCGCGAGGGCGCGGCCCGCAGCCAGTGGTGCTCGTCGTTGTAGCGCAGCAGCGCCTGCGCGACGGCCAGGCAGGTGAGTTCGGCGTCGGTGACCGCCGGCGGCCGGCCCGGCCCGCGGCGCGGGTGCGGCCGCAGCCAGGGGATGATGCGGTCGGTCAACTCCACGTACAGTGCGATAAGAAGAGTGTCCAGGTCGGCGATCACGGACGGCCCCTCGGGTCGAAGGTGTGTAGGCACGCCGATCTTGGGCACTCTTCGCCATTCCTGCACCTCCTCCAACCATCAGCCCATTACGCATCAACGATCTAGTCTGCCGCCAGGGCGCGGGCCACCGCCTCGACCAGGCGGGCGGCGTCCGCCACGCCGCCGTAGTCGACCGTCTCGGGCGTGTCCGAGTACAGGTGGTAGTGGGGGATCAGTTTCTGGTGGTCGACCGAGACCACCGTGGCGACCGGGTAGCCGGCGCGGTTCGGCACCTCGCCGTCGGTGCTGTTGTGCGAGCGCAGGCCCCGCAGCAGCCCGATCCCTTCCGCCGCCGCGCAGCGCGCCACGAGGTCCTTGAAGGTGCCCTGGTAGTCGCGCATCCGCAGCGGGCCCTCGCCCTCCAGCAGGACCAGCCTCCCCGACCCGACCGTGTCGAGGTTGACGAACCAGGTCGAGCTCGGCGGCAGCGCCGGGAAGTGCGCCTTCGCGAAGCCGCGGATGCCCTCCTGCAGCGCCTCCTCGGCGCCGGCCGAGACCAGCAGGACGCGGACCCCGGCGACGGGGCGGTCCCGCAGCGCCTTGGCCAGCGCCGCCAGCGCCGCCACGCCGCTGAGGTTGTCGTTGGCGCCAGGCACCGCCGCGCGGCGGCCGATGTCCACCATCGCGGCGCAGGCGAGCAGCGCGCCGGCGAGGCCGGCGCGACGCAGGCGCCGGCTGTCCAGCGCGCTCCCGATTGCGACCAGGGCGGGCGCGGCGATCACCGGCCACCACAGCGGCGGGCTCGCCTTCATCGCCGCGACCACCCGAGGGTGGTTGTCGGCGACCCACTGCTGCAGGCGCTGGTCGAAGACGACCCCCGAGGGCGCGGCGTCGTGGTGGGCGAGGACCACCAGCGTCCGGGTCGCGTCCGGGTCGCCCCCGCGGGCGACGACGTTCCACGCGGTGCGCCGCGGGACCACCACCCGGCGGAACTTCCGCGAGCCGCCGGAGATGTCGTCGGCGATGCCCGCCGCGGCCAGCGCCGCGCCGACCGCGCCGAGTGCCCGCCGCCCACGCCCGGCGGCCAGCGCGCACAACGCCCCCAGCGCGCTCAGCAGCCCGACGGGCCACGCGTACGAGCTGTGCGCCGGGACCGTCTCGACGGCGGCCTCCCAGCCGAGTCCGCGCAGCCGCTCGGCGATGAGGTACGCCGCCTCGCGCTCGCCCTCGGAGGTCGGCAGCCGTGGGATCACCGCCAGCTGCTCGACGACCTCACGCAGGAGGCCCTCGTCCCATCGCTCCGGCGCCGCGGCGCCGCCCGTCGACCTCGTCACCGGCTTCCTTGGTTCCTCCAGTGGCCGTCCTCGTCGATGTCATACTTTATGGAGTTCTGCGCGTCCTTGACGATGCGCTCGTCGCCGAGCTTGCGGCCGACCCAGAGCGTTCCCCTCGTCTCGGCGACGTCCTCGCGGTCCTGCCCGTCGCAGTGGGTCAGCTCGTGCGCGATGACCGCGGCGAACCACCGGTCCGCGTTGACCTGCAGCAGTCCCGCGGTCGCGGCGACCGCCGTCTCGTCCACGATCACCATGCACCGTCCGTACTCCAGCTGGGGATAGGCCCGTGCCTGGTCGCCGCCCGTGCGCACGTCGTCGCACTCGCCAGGCAGCGACCGGCAGTCGTGGACGGTGACCGTCAAGCCCCACCTGCTCCGGTTTCCCGATGGGAAGTCGAAGCCGAGCGACCAGAGGAGCCCGATGCCCCTGGCGAGCCGCGTCCGCGCAGGCCCGCTGGCGGCCAGCTCGATGGTGGCGTGGTCGGCGACGTCGACCGGGAAGGCCAGCTCCGGGATGTGGTCGGCGGCCGCCGGGGAGGCCGCGGACCCCCGTGCCCAGGGCGCGAGGTGCGGCCCGAGCAGCACGACCGCCGCGAGGAGGCAGCCAGCGGCGACGACCACCGCGGGCCACGCCCGGTACGGGCGCCTGCCCAGCCACCCCAGCCACCCCAGCCATCCGGTCATGTCCGGCGCCCAGTCGTCGTCACGTTGCGCGCCTCTGGTGCTGCCATCGTCCCCTCACACGCCACGCACTCGGGTGATCCGGCGGGTTTCGCCCATGGCCGGGTGCGTGGCCGCGGCGGTCGCCCGAAGCATCCCACGTCGTCCCGTCCTGCCGTGTCTCGTAGCCGACAACCGGCCCCGTGTGCCCCACCTGGCCAAGCGGGACCCGTCACCGCCGCTCGGACGGGGAGGGCTCGGTGGCCTGGCTGTTGCCGAGGCCGAAGATCCCGGCGTCGGGCTCGGGGATCCAGGCGTCGGGCGGGGGGTCGAGCCAGCGCTCCTCGCGCGCGAGCTCGTCGGCGGCGGCGGCAAGGGCGTCGAGCCCTGGGTGCCGCAGCTCGCGCCGGTGGACCATGGTCCACGGGTACAGCGGCACCGGGTCGGTCAGCGGCCGGACCGCGACGCCGGGCGCGACCGGCCGCTCGGCCAGGGTCAGGATCGGCAGGCCGTGGCTGTGGAGGTGCTGCACGGTCTCCTCCAGCCCGACGGCGTGCAGGTGGGGCGGGGACGGCTCGGCGCCGAACGCCGTCAGCAGGCCGACCGCGAGGTCGACCCACTCCGGCGCGTCGTCGTTGCCGGCGCTCGCGTCCACCCGCGTGCCACGCAGCGCGCCCAGCGGCACGGCCTCGAGCGCGGCGAGCGGGTGGTCCTCGGGCAGCAGCAATGCCATGGGCTCGAGGCGGACGAGCCGGCGGGTGAGGCGCTCGCCGGGGAACGGCCGTCCGAGCCCCTCGCTGCGGCCGAAGGCGACGTCGAGCCGCCCGGCGAGCAGTAGCCCCAGCGCGGCGCCGAAGCCGCCCTGGTAGCGGGCGACCAGCTCGACCCCGGGCACGCGCCCGCGCGCAGCGCGCAGCAGCCGTGCCGGGGTGTGGCCCTCGGCGAGCAGGTCGACCGTCAGCGGGCGGCCACCGTCCAGGTCGCGCAGCTCCTGGACCGTCTGATCGTGGAGGGCGAGCAGCTCTCTGGCACGCACCAGGAGCCGCTCGCCCTCGGGGGTGAGCGTGACCCGCCGGGTGCTACGGCTGAGCAGGCGGATGCCAAGCTGGCGCTCGAGCCGGGCGATCTCGCGGCTGAGGGCCTGCTGGGCCACGTAGAGGCGGGCAGCCGCACGGGTGAAGTGCAGCTCCTCGGCCACCGCCACGAAGTAGCGCAGCACCCGTGGGTCGAGATCGTCCGCCATTCCGCGCGCCTCCCACCCTGGTCCTGATTGACACTCTAGCTGCGTGAATCAGGGTCAGGACAGGTGTTGGACCTGCCGCGTCCCGCTGCGCGACGCTGGCTGCGTTCCTTGCGAGCCCGATCCCGCCGGGAGGCGCAGTGCCACCGTCCACACCGCCGTCACCGGCGTCGCTGCGCTCGCTGCAGCGGCGCACCATGCGGGTGCTGGTCGTGGCCCAGTTCCTCGGGGCGTTCGCCCTGGCCGCCGGTGGCACCGCGGGAGCGTTGCTGGCCGAGCACCTGACTGGCGGCGACGCCGCCGCCGGGCTGCCGCTCGGGGTGCTGGTGCTCGGTGCCGGGATCAGCGCGGTGGCGGTCACGCGCCTGATGGACCGCCGCGGCCGGCGCGCCGGGCTGGCCGCCGCGCACCTCACCGGGGCGCTGGGCGCCGCCGTGGCGGTCGTCGCGGCGGCGCTGCGCTCCTGGCCGCTGCTGCTGGCCGGCTGCCTCCTGCTCGGCGCCGGCCAGGCCGCGGTGATGCTGGCCCGCTACGCCGCGGCGGACCTCGCCAGCCGGCGAGGGCGCGCGATCAGCACGGCGGTGGTTGCCGCCAGCGTCGGCGCCGTGCTCGGTCCCAACCTGCTCGGTCCGGCCGGCCACCTGGCGCTCGCCCTCGGACTGCCCGAGCCGGCAGGGCTCTTCCTGCTCGCGATGCCGGAGTTCCTGGCCGCCGCCCTGGTGACGCTCGCGTTCCTGCGGCCCGACCCGCTGCGGGTCGCCAGGGCCGCGGCACCGGCGAGCGGCGCCGGGCTGCCTTCACCCACCGGGGCTGCGTCGGGCCTGCGCGGCGTCCTGGGCGACCGCCACGCCCGCCTGGCCGTGCTGGTGCTCGCGACCAGCAACCTCGCCATGGTCGCGGTCATGGCGGTGACGCCGGTCCACCTGCACGCGCACGGGGCCGGAACCACCCTGGTCGGACTGATGGTGAGCGTGCACATCGGCGCGATGTTCCTGCCGTCGCCGCTCACCGGCTGGCTCGCCGATGCGCGCGGCGGTCGCCAGGTGGCCGCGGCCGGCGCGCTGCTGCTTCTCGGCGCCGGCGTGGTCGGCGCCATGGCGGGGTCGGGCCGCGCCGAGGTCATGGCGGCGCTGCTCCTGCTCGGCGCCGGCTGGAACGCGGGGCTGGTCGGCGGCAGCGCGCTGCTGCGCGAGGCGCCGGTCGACCCGTCGCTGCGCACCCGCGCCGAGGGGATCGGCGAGCTTGGCATGGGGGCTGCTGCGGCCGTCGGCGGCAGCGGTGCCGGCCCGCTCCTGGCCATGGGCGGCTTCGCGCTGCTCGGCCTCGTCGCGGCCGTGCCCTGCCTGCTGCTCTTCGCCGTGCTCGCCGCGGGCGAGCGGCGCGCGGGCGGCCTTGCCAGAACCCGGCGAGCCGGCTTCGCCGCCACCGGTGCACCATCAGCGCTCGAGCGAGGAGGATCCGAATGACCGAGGCGCACACCATCACCGCGCACATCGTCGTCCGGGACGCGGCACGCGCCGCCGAGTGGTACCGGCGTGCCTTCGGGGCCGAGGAACGCGAGCGGATCCCGGTGCCCGGCGGCAAGCTGATGTCGCTGGAGCTGCGGCTCGGCGACTCCTCGCTGATGATCGCCGACGAGTTCCCTGAGCTGGGCGTCCTCTCACCGCAGAGCATCGGTGGCACGGCCACCGTCCTGCACCTGTCCGTCGACGACGTGGAGCCGCTCTGGCACCGGGCGGTCGAGGCCGGTGCCGAGGTCCTGCAGCCGCTGGGGGACACCTTCTGGGGCGACCGCTACGGGCAGGTCCGCGATCCCTTCGGGCACAAGTGGGGCCTCGCGCAGCACGTCCGTGACGTCCCGCGGGACGAGGTGCTGCGCGCCGCCGCGGTCGCATTCGGCGGATAGCATCCACCCCTCGGACAGGAGGGGTACATGAAGCCACGGATCACCGTGCTGACCATCGGCGTCGACGACCTGGAGGCGTCGCTGCGCTTCTACCGCGACGGCCTCGGGCTGCCGACCCAGGGGATCGTCGGCACGGAGTTCGAGCACGGCGCCGTCGCCTTCTTCGAACTGCAGGCCGGCCTGATCCTCGCCATCTGGCCTCGCGCCGACCTGGCGCACGACGCCGGCATCCCACAGTCGGCCCCCAGCCCGACCGACCTGAGCATCGCCCACAACGTCCGCAGCAGGGACGAGGTCGACGAGGTGATGGAGCAGGCCAAGCGGGCGGGCGCGACCATCGTCAAGCCGCCCAGGGACACGTTCTACGGCGGCTACGCGGGCTACTTCCAGGACCCCGACGCCCACCTGTGGGAGGTTGCCTGGAACCCCCAGATCGACGTCCCGGATTGAGGCGCTCCGAGGTCGGAGGGAAGGCGCCGCCCAGTAGACGGATGGACGGTAGTGCAGGGCGGCTCCTAGACCCAAAGGCCGGCCCACCACGGCGCCGGGCGCCATGGTGGGCAGGGGGGTTAACTGCCGGTCGGTGAGGCGTAGACGATCAGGTTGTCGCGGTAGTGGCCGGTGCTGTGGTCGTAGCTGCCGCCGCAGGTGATCAGGCGCAGCAGCGGCCTGGTCGCGGTGGTCCAGATGCGGTCGACGGGCAGCGCGGTCTTGGGGTGGCGCTCCAGGCGGCCGACGAGGAACCGCCTGGTGGCCCCGCCGCGCTCGCCGATGAGGATCTCGTCGCCGGGGTGCAGCTGCCGCAGCCGGTAGAACACCGCCGGGCCGGGGCGGTAGTAGACGTGGCCGACGAGCACGGCCGGGCCGGGGTCGCCGGGGCGGGGTCCGAGCTCGTACCAGCCGACCTGGTCGGGGTCGGGGACCTGCATGGCCCCGTCGGCCTGCAGCCCGACCGGGACGACGCGGGCGTGTACCCCGATGCCGGGGATGGAGATGGTGGTCGGCCCTGCCGCGGTGGCGGCGCCGGGGCGGGGTCGCTGGTGCCGGTCGATGGCCGGCAGCAGCCAGCCGATGAAGGCCAGCACCGCGAGCGCGACCAGTGCGGGGACCGCACGCCCGGCTGGCGTGCGGTCCTTGCTGGTGTGGCTGGGGCTCACTGCGACCGCCGCCTGATGGCCTGGTAGGCGCGCAGCGCCACGGCCGCGATGACCAGCAGCACCCAGGCCGGGGGCAGCAGCCGGGCCGGGTCGATGCCCCGGTGCTCGCCGTCGGCGGTGGCGCCCAGCCCCGTGTCGATCGCGGTCGGGACCTGGACCGTCCCCTTGCCGCGGTTGGCCGTGACGTGACCGGAGGTCGAGCCGCCGGTGCCGCCGGAGACCGACCCGCCGGTGCCGCGTGCGCGGACCCAGAAGCTGGCGTAGCCGATGCTGAAGAAGTCCGTGCGCGCGTTGCAGGTCACGTAGAACCTGCCCTGCCCGACCGCGTCCCTGTTGGTGATGGTGTACTGGCCGACGACCTGCCGGTCGCGGGAGCGCGGCGCGTCGCGGAGGTTGGACTGCCGTCCCTTGGCGTCCTTGAAGAAGGGGAAGAACGGGTCGCACTCGCCACGGATGTCGGCGCGCACCGTGACCACGGTGCCGGGGCCGCCCGCCGTGGGCGTGACCGTGACCGCGATGCCGCCTGGTACGGGCGCCACCCAGAACGCGTCGTAACCCTGGGTGGCGGTGGGCAGGCCGGTGTCGCAGAAGACCCTGACCTTGCCCCAGCCGACCGAGTTACCGGGGTTGACGACGAACCGGCCGGTGAACCGCGAGTTCCCGGTGACCACCTGGTGCACCAGCGGCCACACCAGGCCCGCGACGTCGCGGAACTCGCCCCTGGCCGAGCCGGGCCGGGTGCAGCCGCGGACGTCGGCGCTGACCCTGACCGTGGTCCCCAGGCTGCCGGTCGGCGGGTCGGTCGTCACCGGGATCGGCTTCGGCCGGGGCGGGATCGTGGTCGTGGTCGAGCCCGGGGTCGCGCCAGGCGTGGTGGCGCCGGCCTGCGACGAGCCGCCGGCGTCCTGGGCGTGGGCGGCGCTGCCGATGCTCATGACCGCCAGCATGGCCACGAGCGCGACGATGCGTGCGAACCTCGACATGGTTCCGTCCTCCTTGCACCCGCCGGACCTGCCCCCTTTGGGCCTCGTGCCTTGTTCCGTCCGGTGCTGGGCGGGACAATGCGCGCAGTCGCTGACACCCGGCTGACTGTTCGGGAGGGGGGCCCTGTGGAGGTTCGCCTCCTGGGTTCGATGGAACTTGCAGCCGACGGGTCGCCGGTCGCCGTCGGGGGAGTTCGTCAGCGCGCCGTCCTCGCCCTGCTCGTGCTGCACGCCAACCAGGTCGTGCCCGCCGAGCGGCTGCTGGTGGAGCTGTGGGGGGAGGACGCCCCGCCGACGGCGGCGAACGCGCTGCAGGCGGCCGTCTCGCGCCTGCGCCGGGCGCTCCCGCGGGGCCGGCTCGTCACCAGGCCGGTGGGCTACCTGTTCCGGGCCGCGCCGGACGAGATCGACGTGGAGCGCTTCGAGCGGCTGCTCGCCGGCGGGCGCGAGGCGCTGGCCGGCGGCGCCGCCGCGGAGGCGGCACAGACGCTGCGGCGGGCGCTGTCACTCTGGCGCGGGCCGGCGCTCGCCGACTTCCGCTTCGACCCTTTCGCGCAGGCGGAGATCGCGCGGCTCGAGGAGCTGCGGCTGGTCTGCACCGAGGAGCGCATCGAGGCCGACCTCGCGCTCGGTGGCGCCGCCGAGCTGGTCGGCGAGCTCCAGCGCCTCACCGCGGAGCAGCCCCTGCGGGAGCGCCTGCGCGGGCAGCTCATGCTCGCGCTGTACCGCAGCGACCGCCAGGCCGACGCGCTCGCGGTCTACCGCGACGTTCGCGACCTGTTCGCCGAGGAGCTGGGCCTCGAGCCGGCGCCGGCCCTGCGCGAGCTCGAGGCCGCGATCCTGCGCCAGGACCCGTCGCTCGGGGCGCCCGAGACGCCGCCCCCGGTCACCGCGCCGGCACCGGTGCGCAAGCCGGTGACGGTCCTGTGCGCGGAGCTGCGGGTGACCGCGGACGTGGCCGCCGGGCTGGACCCGGAGGCGCTCGACGCCGTGCTCGGCGGCGCGCTGGCCGTCCTCGGGTCGACCCTGGAGCGCCACGGAGGGAGGCTCGCCGCCGTCGCCGGCGAGCGCGTCCTCGGCGTCTTCGGCGTCCCGACCCTGCACGAGGACGACGCCCTGCGTGCCGCGCAGGCGGCCCTGGCCGCCCGCAGCGCGCTCGACGCCGAGGCGGCCGCGCTGCTCGCGGAGCGCGGCCTGCGGCTGACGGTGCGCTGCGGACTGGCGACCGGCGAGGCGCTGGTCAGCGGTCCCGACGCGGCCGGCTTCGCCGGCGACGCCACCGGGCGCGCGGTGGAGCTCGCCGCCTCCGCCGCGGCCGGCGAGGTCCTGGTCAGCGACGCGACCCTGCAGCTCGCCGCCGGCGCGCTCGAGGTCGAGCAGGCGGGAGGAGGCCGGCTCCGGCTGCTGGCGGCGCGGCCGGGCGCGCGGCCGCGGGTCGTCCGCCTCGACGCGCCGCTGGTCGGCCGGGACGCGGAGCGGCGCCGGCTGGCGGAGGCGTTCCTGCGCGCCCGGCGGGAACGCGCGACCGTGCTGGCGACCGTGCTCGGCGAGGCGGGGATCGGCAAGACCCGCCTCGCCCGCGAGCTCGCCGCCCAGGTGGCCGGTGAGGCGACCGTGGTCACCGGTGGCTGCCAGCCCTACGGCGAGGGCGTCACCTTCTGGCCCCTGCGCGAGCTGGTCCACCAGGCCGGGGCGGGCGAGGGCAGCCGCGCGGAGCTGGAGGCGCTGCTGGCGGGTGAGGCGGACGCGGAGAGGGTGGCCGAGTGCCTGTCGGGCGCCCTCGGCCCGAGCGGGCAGGGCGCCACCTCGGCCGTGGAGATCTTCTGGGCGGCGCGCCGGCTGGTGGAGACGCTCGCACGGCCGGGACCGCTCCTGGTCGTCCTCGACGACCTGCAATGGGCGGAGCCGACCTTCCTCGACCTGGTCGAGGCGCTGGCGGCCCAGGCGGAACGGGCACCAGTCCTGCTGCTCTGCCTGGCGCGCCCCGAGCTCCTGGAGCAGCGCCCGGCCTGGGCTGCCGGGGCGGCGCGGGCCGTCTCCGTCGAGCTCGGACCGCTCGCCGACGACGACGCGACCGCGCTGCTGGACGCGCTGGCGGGAGGGCCGCCGCCGGCGTGGAGGCGCAAGCAGCTGCTCGGCGCGGCCGGCGGCAACCCGCTGTTCCTGGAGCAGCTGGTCGCGTCGGTCGGCGAGCAGCGCCGGGGTGAGGGCGTGCCGCCGCTGCCGCCGACGATCCAGGCCCTGCTCGCCGCCCGCCTCGAGCGGCTCGGCCCCGGTGAGCGCGCGGTGCTCACCCGCGCGGCCATCCTCGGCGTGGACTTCTCCCCGCCGGCGGTCGCCGAGCTCCTACCCGAGGAGGCACGGGCCCCCCTTGGCCGCCACCTGCAGGCGCTCGCCAGCAAGGGGCTGGTGCAGCCCCCGCGCCCCGGCTCCGGCCTCGACCAGGACTTCCGCTTCCGGCACATCCTCGTGCAGCAGGCGGCCTACCGGGCGGTTCCCAAGTCGCTCCGCGCCGACCTGCACGAGCGCTACGTCCGCTGGCTCGAGCGTGGCGCCGGCCAGCGGGCCGGCGACCACGACGAGATCCTCGGCTACCACCTCGAGCAGGCCTACCGGTACCGGACCGAGCTGGGGCGCGCCGGCGCCCAGGAACGGGCGCTGGCGGCCCAGGCGGCGGAGCGGCTGGGCGCCGCCGCCCGCGGCGCGCTCGTGCGCGGCGACCCTCCCGCGGGCGCGCGCCTGCTCGAGCGGGCGGTGTCGCTGCTGGGCGACCAGCCGGCGCGCACGGCGCTGCTCCCCACCCTCGGGGTCGCCCTGCTCGAGTCCGGCAGGCTGGAGGACGCCGACCGGGTCCTTCAGGAGGCGATCGAGCGCGCCAACGCCGAGAGCGATCCGCCCCTGGAGGCGCGCGCCCGCGTCGAGCAGCAGTTCGTACGGATCCAGGCGGGGTCGAGCAAGGGGCACGCCCGGGCGCGGCGGGCCGCCGACGCCGCGCTGGGCACGCTCGGGGAGCACGGCGACGACCTCGGCCTCTGCCGGGCCTGGTGCCTCCGGGCCTCGATCGAGTGGACCGAGGGGCTCGTCGCCGGCGCCGACGAGGCCTGGCGCCAGGCCGCCGAGCACGCCCGCCGCGCCGGCGACGAGCGGGAGCTGTTCGAGATCCTCTGCTGGCGGGCCTCGGCGGCGGTGATGGGGCCGGCGCCGGTGCCGGAGGCGATCCGCCGCTGCACCAAGATCCGCCAGCAGGTCCGCACGAGCCCGGTCGCCGTCGCGGCGACGCTCCACCCGCTCGGGCTGCTCCATGCCATGAACGGTGACTTCGACCAGGCGCGCCACCTCGTCCGCCAGGGCAACGCGATCCTCGACGAGCTCGACCGCCTGCAATCGGCCGTCTCGCACCACGAGTTCCTGGTGGAGATGCTCGCCGGGCAGCCCGAGGTGGCCGAGGAGCGGCTACGGGTCGGGTATGCGAGGCTGCAGGAGATGGGCGAGCGGGCGCTGCTGCCCACGACCGCGGCGATGCTCGCCCAGGCGATCCACGCGCAGGGCCGCTACCAGGAGGCCGACGCCTTCTGCCTGGTGAGCGAGCAGACCGCCACGCCCGAGGACTTCTCGACGCAGGTGATGTGGCGGGGCGTGCGGGCCAAGCTCCTCGCTCGGCAGGGCCGCCTGGACGAGGCGGCGGCGCTGGCCGGCGAGGCGGTCCGGCTCGCGGAGCCGACCGACATGCTGACGATCCGCGCGGACGCGCTGGTCGACCTCGCCGAGGTCCTCGACCTCCGCGGACCGTCGGCCGAGGCGGACGCCGCCGCTCGCGACGGCCTCGCGCTGTACCAGCGAAAGGGGGACCGGGTATCCGCCGCACGGGTCCAACGCCAACTGGCAGCACGGACGCCCACGACCGGGCGGCTACGAGTCAACGGAGGTGCGTGATGTCGATATCCCAGGTCGACATGGTGGTCTGGCGGGACGGCAACCAGGAGCTGCAGGTCTGCGGGGACCTCGGGCAGGCGGCGGGGGAGCCCCAGTCCTTCCTCGTCGTCGTCCGGCAGGGCGACAACGTCGCTTCGCTGCACGCGACCCGGCCTTTCGGCGACCCGAAGACGTTCGACCCCAAGGACGGCCGCTGGGAGCTCAAGGGCACGCCGGGAACGGGGGTCCAGTTCGAGACGGGCCAATCGGCTGTGGTGTCCGCGGTGGTCGTCCTCAAGCGCGAAGCGGCGGGCTTGGAGACGCTCAGCTGGGTGCAGCCGGTCGAGCAGGTCAAGCCGGACCGGCAGGCGGGCGACGAGCAACAGCTCGAGTTCCACCCGGAGGTGCTCGCCCAACCTCCGGACAGAGCCCTCGGGTTCGGGCACTCGGTCTCGTCGTCCCTCACGATCCTCCAGGTTGACGCGACCGGCGGCGAGACCTTCCGCGGCGTGCAGCGGATCGACAAGGTCCCGCCGGCCGTCCCCGCGCAGTAGGCGCCCTCAGCCCCGTTCGCCGTCCCCGTGGGCGGCGAACGAGCGGCCGGCCGAGCCGACCACGCTCTGGAGCAGGCTGGCCAGCTCCATCGGGACCACGAACTTGGTCGACGGGGAGGCGCCGATCTGCTTCAGCGCGTCCAGGTACTGCAGGCTCATGGTGTTGGCGTCGATGGTCTTGGCCACCGCGAAGATCTTGTCGAGGGCCAGGGAGAAGCCCTCCGCGCGCAGGATCGCCGCCTGGCGGTCGCCCTCGGCGTTCAGGATCGCGGACTGCTTCTGGCCCTCCGCCACGGTGATCGCGGCCTGCTTGGTACCGGTGGCCTCGGTGACCACCGCGCGGCGGGTCCGCTCGGCCGACATCTGGCGGGTCATGGCCTCCTGGACCTGCGGCGGCGGGGTGATCTCGCGGACCTCGACGTTGGTGACCTTCACGCCCCAGCGCTCGGTGACCTCGTCGAGCTTCGCGCGGAGCTGCTCGTTCATCAGCTCACGCTTGGAGAGCACGTCGTCGAGGCTCATGTCGCCGACCACGCTGCGCAAGGTGGTCGCGGCGATGTTCTGCGCGGCACCGGCGAAGTACTGGACCCGGATCACGCTCGCGACCGCGTCGATGACCCTGGTGAAGATGATGAAGTCGATCGCGATGGTGGCGTTGTCCGCGGTGATCGCGGTCTGGCGGGGAATTTCCAGATATTGCTCGCGCAGGTCGACCATGACCGGCCGGTCGACGACCGGGATGATCAGCACCAGCCCCGGCCCGCGCGTGCCCACCATGCGGCCCAGGCGGAACAGCACGATCCGCTGGTACTCGCGGACGATCCTGATCGCGAGGCGGGCAAGCAGCACCACCACGACCAGCACGACCGCCAGTCCGATGTAGAACCCGATCATTCCTTCACGATCCTTTCGGTTGCCTCCCAGGGCGCCGTCGGCCCCGGTTCGACGATCAGTCGCAGCCCGCGCCGCCCGACTACGCGCACGCCGGTCCCCGCGGGGATGGCACCGTGGGCCGCCTCGGCGCTCCACTGCTCGTGGCCGACCCGGACCTGGCCGCGGGGGCCGAGCTCCCCGAGCGCGACGCCCGCGGCCCCGACCAGCTCGTCCATGCCCGCCCGCGGCGCCGGCAGGGCGCGCGCCTCGAGCACCGCCTTGACCACGAAGCCGAAGAAGCCGACCAGGGCGGCCGTGACCAGCGCCAGCAGCCAGCGGGAGACGCGCACGTCCGGGGTCGACGGGTCGTACAGCAGCAGGCCGCCGAGGATCAGGCAGGCGGTGCCGCCGGCCAGCGGCAGGCCGGCGCCCGGGTGTTTCAGCTCGACCAGGAACAGCACCACCGAGGCGGCCAGCAGGACCAGCCCGCCCAGCCGCACCGGCAGGATGCCGAAGGCGACCACGCTGGTGACCAGCAGCAGCGTGCCGAGCACGCCCGGCACCGAGATGCCCGGGTGGAGCACCTCGATCACGATCAGGATCAGGCCGAGGTAGAAGAAGACGAAGGCGAGGTTGGGGTCGACCAGCCCGTGCAGCACCGCCACGCCGAGGCCGGGTCTCTGGGTCCGGACGGTGGCGTCGCCGGTGTGGAGGGTGACCGTGCCGGCCGCGGTCTCGACCTGCAGCCGGTCGACCTCGTCGAGCAGCGCCTTCGGGGAGTCGGCCAGCCGGTCGACCACCGGCGGCTTGTACGCGGCCGCCTGCTCGGCGGAGAGCGTCGCCGAGTCGCGCACGGCGGACTCCGCCCACCTGGCGTTGCGGTGGGTCCGCTCGGCCAGGGAGCGGATGAAGGCGGCCGCGTCGTTGGTCACCTTCTCCTGCTCGATCGTGCCGCTCACGCCGACCGGGTGGGCCGCGCCCAGGTTGGTGCCGTGGGCCATCGCGTTGGAGGGGCAGGCGAGCATCACGAACGTCCCGGCCGAGGCGGCCCTGGCCCCGGCCGGCCCGGTCCAGCAGATCACCGGCACGCGCGAGGCGGTGATCGCCTTGACGATGGCGCGCATGGACGAGTCGAGGCCGCCGGGGGTGTCGATGGTGAGCAGGACGGCGTCGTCGCCTGCCCGGTTGGCCGCGGCGATGCCGCGCTCCAGGTAGCCGGCGACGAACGGGTCGACGGCGCCGCGCAGCTCCAGGGCGCGGACGGTCGGGCGGCCGGCGGATGCCTCGGCGCCCGCGCCGCTCGCCGTCGGGCCGGCCAGTAGCAGCGCCCCGAGCGCCAGGGCAGCGGCCGCCCATCGAACGTGCATATCTTCATGATCCACCCGTCGAGCCCGAGCCGGTAGGCCGGACTACCCTCGCCTCCCGCCGCCCCGGGCGACGCGGGGCTGTCGCAGGCGCAACGTTGAATAGGTGCCATGCAACCCGAGCCACGCAACGTCCAGACCGTCTACCTGGTCCTCACCCTCTGCACGACGCTCGCCGGTTCGTTCATCTGGGGCATCAACACGCTGTTCCTGCTCGACGCCGGGCTGAGCGTCACCGCCGCGTTCGCCGCCAACGCGTGCTTCACCGCCGGCATGGTGCTGTTCGAGGTGCCGACCGGCGTGGTCGCCGACACCTGGGGCCGCCGCGCCTCGTTCCTGCTCGGCGCGCTGACCCTGGTGGTGACGACGGCGCTGTACTGGCTGGCCTGGCGGGCGCACGCGCCGTTCTGGGCGTGGGCGGTCACCTCGATGATGCTCGGCCTGGGGTTCACGTTCTTCTCCGGGGCGACCGAGGCATGGCTGGTCGACGCCCTGAAGTACGCCGACTTCAAGGGCAACCTCGAGTCGGTCTTCGCCAAGGCCCAGGTCGTGGGCGGCGCGGCGATGCTGTCGGGATCGGTGGCGGGCGGCCTGGTCGCGCAGTGGACCAACCTGGGCGTGCCCTACCTGCTGCGGTCGGCGGCCCTGGTGGTCACGTTCGCGGTCGCCTACCTGTTCATGAAGGACTGGGGCTTCACCCCGAAGACGGGCAAGCGGCCCCTGACCGAGATGCGGCAGGTGCTGCGCAGCTCGCTCCACCACGGCCTGGGGAACCCGCCGGTGCGCTGGCTGATGCTCTCGGCGATCTTCGAGACGGGCGTGGGGATCTTCGCGTTCTACGCGATGCAGCCGTACCTGCTCGAGCTCTACGGCAACGAGCGGGCCTACGGGATCGCCGGGCTCGCGGCGGCGATCGTCGCCGGCGCCCAGATCGCGGGCGGCATGGCCGCCCCGCGCCTGCGCCGGTTGTTCCACCGGAGGACCTCGGCCCTGCTCGCCGGGGCGCTGGTCAGCTGCGGGATCCTGGCGCTGCTCGGGGCGGTCACCCGGTTCCCGGTGGCGGTCGCGCTGCTGGTGGTGTGGGCGCTGATCTTCGCCGCGGTCATGCCGATCCGCCAGGCCTACCTGAACGGCCTCATCCCCTCCGAGCAGCGCGCCACGGTGCTGTCCTTCGACAACCTGCTCGGGTCCAGCGGCGGGGTGGTGATCCAGCCCGTCCTCGGCAAGGTCGCCGAGGCGTGGAGCTACCCGGCGTCCTACGCGGCCGGCGCCGCCCTGCAACTCGTGGCCGCGCCGTTCGTCCTGCTGGCCCGCCGGGAGAACGCCGCGGCGGACACGGTCCAGGACGAGGCCCTCGCCGGCACCTAGGCAGCGCCGCTCAGAGCTGCTCCTCCGGCCGTCGGTGCCGCCGCCCCCGCGAGAAGACCTTCTGCCACGACAGCCCGGTGCCGGGGATGGTGAAGGTCAGCCTCCGCTGGCCGGTGGCGCTCTGGGTCACCCGCACGGTCCGGGTGCCGACGCTGGTGCCCATGCCATGCTTGGAGAAGTTGAGGCGGAACGGACCTTTCCTCACGCTCTTCCTGAAGCGCCAGCCCATCTGCGACCTCCAGTCGCCAAAGGTGCCTAGCTATCAGGTACGTACCCGCCGCCGGCCCGGAGCATGCTCCGGACGAGCGCCGCCGGGGTCGGGTCCGAGGACCCGACCCCGGCCCGGCGGGCGTAAGCGCCCGGCGATGCGGCGCTCTCCGTGTGTCAGCGGTGGTTGGATTCCAGGCCGGTCACCTTGAAGTCCTTGCCGACCTCGACGGTGACACGCTGCCCATCGGTGGTGGTGAGGTGCGCCTCGTAGACGCCGTCCGAGTCGGTCTCCACCCGCAGTACGGTGGCGCCGGGGTACTTGGCGAGGGCGGCCGCCCTCACCTTGGCCGCGGTGTCCCCGGAGAGCAGGTGCTCGTCGGGCCGCTGGCTCTTCGACTCGTCGACGGCGCCACGCGCGGGCGGGGCTCCAGGGGCCGTCGCGCCGTACTGGCCAGTCGTGCTCGTGGTGTTGTCGGCCGCGTTCGCGGTGAGCGTCCCCGCGAGCACGGCGCCCGCCAGGAGGCCGGCGGCGGCCAGCGCCGCCATGCCACCCCTGCGCCGCCAGTCGCGGCGCCCGTCAGCGTCGGGCATGCTGCTCCTTCCTTGTTCGGTGGCTCTTGTCGAGCCAGGGCAAGAGCGACGATCGCAGCGGCGGGTAAGGCCGCCTCGTGAGCGGCTCAAGAAGTTGGCAAGGATCTGGACGGCAGCGCCCAGGATCGGGACCAGACTGACCGGAGGGGCAGAAACGCTGACCCGCCCGGAAGCGCTAACCCTCATGAGTGGCTCGCCGCCGCGGCCGTGGGTCGCCGGGAGCCTCAGAGGAAGGAGGAGGGGCATGCGCAGGGCCCTCTGTGCCTTAGGAGCAGCCGTGGTCCTCGCGGCCGTGGCTGCGAGTCCGGTAGGCGCGGCGCCGCTGACGGTCACCGCGCCCACGTCGATCAGCATCGCCACGCCGTTCGCGCCCGGCTGCGGCGGTGCGACCGAGGGCAGCTTCCCGGGCACGAACTTCAACTACCCCAACAGCGAGACCGAGCCCTGGCTGGCGGTCAGCCCCACCAACCCCAACGACGTGGCCGGGTTCTGGCAGCAGGACCGCTGGTCGGACGGAGGCTCGCACGGCCTCGTGGCGGCCGTCAGCCACGACGGCGGCGCCAGCTTCGCCTACTCCACGCCGCACTTCAGCCGCTGCGCGGGCGGCAACGGGGCCAACGGCGGCGACTACGGACGCTCGTCGGACCCGTGGGTGTCGTGGGCGCCCAACGGCGACCTGTGGGCGATCAGCCTGTCGGTCGACAGGACGACGACCCGCAACGCGGTCCTGGCCGCCAAGCTGCCCCACGGCTCCACCACCTGGAGCGAGCCGTTCACGCTGAAGTTCGACACCTCGCGTGCGGGGGTCCCGATCGGCAACAACTTCAACGACAAGGAGTCGCTCACCGCCGACCGCACGGACGCCAGCGGCAACCTGGTGTACGCCGTGTGGGACCGTTTCGTCTCCCCGAACGAGAACGCCCCACAGACGGCGTTCGAGAACGCCCACGCGTTCCACCAGCCGGTCTGGTTCGCGCGCACCACCAACGGCGCCTCGGCGAGTCCCACCTGGGAGCCCGCGCGGGAGATCTTCGACCCGGGGACGCAGAACGGGACGATCTCCAACCAGATCATCCCGCTGCCCGACGGGTCGCTGGTGGACGGCTTCTACCTGTTCAAGATCCACCAGAACGACCAGGACACGCGGGGGAACAGCGTCGCGGTCATCCGCTCCACCGACAAGGGCCAGAGCTGGTCGAAGCGGGCCATCGTCGTCGCTCCGGACAACGCCATCGGCGAGACCGACCCCGAGCCGATCAACTGCCGCCCGTTCATCACCGGCAACCCCGCGTGCACCCTCGTCCGTTCGGACGGCGTGATCGTCGACCTGGCGGTGGACTACAGCAGCGGCCCGCACCACGGGCGGCTCTACATCACCTGGCAGGACCACGACAACAACCCGTTCGGCGACGACCTGATCATGCTGTCCCACTCCGACGACGGCGGGCTGACCTGGTCGACGCCGGCCAAGGTCAACCAGACGCCGAGTGGAACGTTCACCGACCAGGCGTTCGAGCCGGCCGTGCACGTCAACTCGAGCGGCGTCGTGGCGGTCTCCTACTACGACTTCCGCAACGACGTCTCCGGCGACGGCGCCCTGACCACCGACCACTGGATCGTGCACTCCCACGACGGCGGGGCGACCTGGACGGAGGACCACCTCGCCGGCCCGTTCGACATGCACCAGGCGCCCTATGCCCGCGGCTACTTCGTGGGCGACTACCAGGGCCTCGACGCCCAGGGCGGCGTCTTCCGGCCGCTGTTCACGCTCGCGAGCCCGAGCGTCGGCAGCTTCCCCAACCCGAACCCGACCGACGTGTTCATCAACAGCGCGGGCTGAACGCTCCCGTCCGCCAGCACCTGCGAGAGGGCCCCAGACCGGGGCCCTCTCGCGCATTTCCGCCGGGAGCCGGCTGGCTCCCCGAGGTTCGTTCGCCTGGCGGATCGGCTCGGTTACCGCAGGTCGTTGCGGTTCAGCTGGAGCTTCCAGATGCCGCGGTCAGTCGCGGTAGTAGTCGGCCAGTGCGGCGAACGCGGCCTTGGGTTCCCATGGCATGTCGGGGTAGGTGTCGCCGTGGCGGTTGTCGAGGACCTTGACGATGCCGGGGCTGGCCAGGTCGAGGTCGTCGCGTGGGTCACCGTCGGGGCGGTGTGGGAAGTTGGAGAGCGCGAGGAGGAAGACGAAGGCGCCGTCGACGCCTGCGGCGTCGAAGATCTCCAGCAGTTCGCGCAGGTAGGTGGCCTGGCCGGCCTCGTCGCGCACGTACTGCCCGTTCAGCCGAATCGGCGCGCCGGTGTCCTTGTCGTACTCGACGATCTCCATGGCACGAGCGCCCCGGTCGCCCGCACCGCGGTAGGCGGCGCTGCCGAACTCGGTGATCGCGACCGGCTTTCCCTGCGCGACGAGGGTGCGGACGCCCTCGCTGAATTGGTCGGCCACCTCGGCCGACCGGTAGAGATCCACACCCACGACGTCGAAGGGTGCCCAGTCGACGCGCTCGAGCGGTATGGAAGCGTAGGTGATCCTGCCGCCGAAGCGTTCGTGGACGACTGCCAGGGCGTCGCCAAGGAAGTCGTTGACACGTGCGCTGGCCTCGCCGACCCGCTCGCGCAGTCGATCCCGATCCTGCTGGTTCAGCAGCAGCTCGAGCCGCTGCTCGAGGGTGTCGCCGGGCAGGAACCCCTTGTTCATCAGGCTCAGCTCGGCGCCGGCAACGAACACGACCTCGGCCCCCCGCCGCCGGAGCCGCTCCGCCCGCTCGGCGCAATCGGCGAACAGTGCGAGCATCTCCTCGGTGGTCAGCTCGAGGGGGTAGGGCGAGAACCAGACCTCCAGGCCGAGGTCGGCGGCGCACGTCGCAGCCAGCTCCAGCCGCGCCGGATCACCACCGGTGACGCGGACGGCATTGCAGTGCAGGTCGTCACGGACGATGCCCAGCTCGCGCCTGACCACCTCCGGGTCGAAGCGCTCTCGGGAGATCGCTCCGTTGCGGGTGAAGCCAGTGTCGTAAGTGATGCCCTTGGCCCGCACCGGTCTGGTCCTTCCTGTCGGTTGGAGAACCCGAGGCTACGAGAAAACATGCGTGCACGCAAGTTTGCGTGTACGCATGAAAGGTGGGACGCTGAGCTGGTGACGACGACACGGGCTGGGTTGCGCGAGCGGAAGAAACGGGCCACGCGAAAGGCGTTGCGCGAGGCGGCACTACGGCTGGCCCTGGAGCGCGGGCCGGACAACGTGCGCGTCGACGACATCGCCGAGGCTGCCGGGGTCTCACCACGGACCTACAACAACTACTTCTCCAGCCGCGAACAGGCGATCGTCGCCGCCGTCACCGCCGAACGGGAGTCACGGGTCGCGGCGGCGGTAGCCGCCCGACCCGCCAGCGTCCGCCTCGCCGACGCCATCGTCGACGCGATCGTGGAGCAGTACACCAACCCAGGTGAACACGGTCGCGACGCGCTGCTGCTGATCACCGCCCGGCCCGCGCTGCGCGACGCCTTCGTCGACACCGCCACCGCGATCGAACATCCCCTTGCCGACGCGATCGCTGACCGCCTGGGCGCTACCGACCGGGACACCGCCCGCGTGCTCGCGGCGAGCGTGGCCGCCGCGGTCCATGTGGCGCTCGAACGGTGGGTGCAGCCGGCCGCCGCGTCCCCCGCGCCCGGCGGGCTCGTCGTGCCGTCCGGCTCGCTGCCCGACCTGCTCCGCACGGCGCTCGCACCACTCACACCCGCACTCGACGCCGCCGAGGAGCGACCACGACGACGTCAGCGTCGGTGACGCGCTTCACCAGGGAACCATGCACCGACGCTCCAGCGGCAGAGCGGCTCACGACAGGGTTGGTCTTGCGCTGGAAGCTACGGTGACCCCCCGGCTCCTTCGGCGTCAGCGGCGGCGGGCCGGCCGCTCTGCCATGACCAGCAGCGCTCCGCCGAACAGGCCGACGTTCTTGAAGAATTGGGTGCGCTGCTGGCGTCGCGCCGCCGGGTCGGCAATGCGCCAGTAGGGATGGCCCGCCAACGTCGTCGGTACCAACGTGCCGGCCAGCGCGGCAGCAGCCAGTCGTGGCCACACGCCGGCGGCGAGGGCGACGCCGGCGGCCAGCATCGTGGCCCCGTTGACCTGGACCGCGAGTTCTGGCTCCAGCGGCACTCCGAGCTCGGCCGCCCGCGGCGCCCGCGGCCCCGGGTTGAAGAACGCGTCGGCGCCGCCGGTGATGAACATGGCGGCCAGGGCGGCGCGCCCGGCCGCGCGAAGGGGTGCCCGTAGCGTCTCCATGGCGTTCCTCCCGTCAGGTCGGCGATAGATGATCAAGCCTACGGCGGCCACGCAGGGCACCACACCGCCGATGTGGCGGGGAACGGACCGTTCCCCGCCATCCGACGGTGGGGCCACGTCGGCCCTCGGTCCGGGATGTGCGACGGAACGGACAATCCCTGTCAGGAACGTGGCGGCACGCAGGATCGCCGCGCCCATGGGTGGAGGAATCCGGTGCCTGACCTTCCACCTGGAGGGCTGACAGGCCCCGCAACCCGCAGTAGCGCGACGGCGGGTTCCGCCTTCTTCGCCGACCGCCTCGGTGACGACCTCCTGCTGGCGCAGTTCTCCTGCCACGGGGTGAAGGACGACAGCGGGCAGCTCTACTTCGCCACCGCCGACACCGAGCTGGCCAACCTTGACGCCACCGCCGTGCCGG
>DASUZB010000176.1:0-15652 GCA_036377075.1 Actinomycetes bacterium
ATGGCGCCAGTATGCCTGGGGTCTAGGGAGGTGGGCCGGAGCCACACCCCGGCTGGACTTCAGGAGCGACGAAGGGGCCGAGGCACTAGGGTTAGGGAGGTGGGCCGGAGCCGCGCGCTGGCTGGACGGAGGAGCGACGGAGGAGCCGCAGGCGACGACGGAGCGACGGGGGAAGCCAGCGCACGAAGCGGCGCAGGCCCACCGACCGTTTGAACAAAGAGAGGGGGGTGACATCAGCGACGTGCTGCGCCGCCGGGCGGAGGAGATCCTCGACCGCCACTGGGACGGGGAGCGGGGCTACAGCTACCCGCACCGAGGAACCTACCCGCACCAGTGGCTCTGGGACTCGTGCTTCACCGCGATCGTCAGGGCCAACCTCGGCGACGGGCGCGCGGTCAGCGAGCTGCGCACCGCGCTGTCGGGGCAGCTCGCCGACGGGTTCCTGCCGCACATGCGCTACGCGGGGAAGACCATCCGGCGCGGCCCGCTCGCCGGCGCCTCGTCGTTCACCCAGCCGCCGGTCTACGCGCACGCGGCCAGGGTCCTCGGCGACCGCGGCTTCGACGTCGGCGGCGCGGCCCTTGCCCGCATCGACCGGGCGCTGCACTACCTGTGGTCGATCCGCCGCCGCGACCAGCTGATCGTGATCGTCCACACCTGGGAGTCGGGTGCGGACGCGGCGCCGCGCTGGGATTCCTGGACCGGGGAGGACTGGACGCGGCGGCCGTGGACGCGCGAGGCGTGGGATGCCTTCGAGCTCGGCCTGGTCGACGCCGCAGTGTTCGACCAGGCCGGCTCCGCCGTGGCGAGCCGGGCGTTCGAGGTCGCGCCGGCCGCCTTCAACGCGCTCGCCGCCCACGCCGCCGGCGAGCTGGCGGCGCTCACCGGGGACCAGGGGTGGCGGCAGCGGGCCGACGAGCTGGCCGCCGCGCTGGACGCGCGGCTCTGGAACGAGCGCGAGGGGCTCTGGTCGGACGAGCCATTCGTCGGCGGCGGCGCCAGCGTGCACGTGCCCACCCTCGACGGGGTGCTCGGCGCGCTGGTGACGCCGGACGCCGCCAAGGCGGAGCGCGCGCTCGGCCAGCTCACCGACCCCGCCCGGTTCGGCGCCGAGTTCGGCCTCGCCTACGTGGCCCGCGAGCACCCGCTGTACCGGCCGGGGCACTACTGGCGTGGCTCCGCCTGGATGCAGCTCAACTACCTGGTCGCGCTCGCGGCGGCCCGCTGGGGCCGCGACGACCTGGTCGCCGCGATCGGCGAGATGTCCCGCCGCGCCGCGCTCAGCTCCGGCTTCGCCGAGTACTGGCACCCGGAGACCGGCGAAGGCTACGGCGCGATCCCACTGACCTGGTCGACCCTGGTGACGGCGCTGCCGTCGTAGACTGCGGGCATGGACATCTCTTTCTTTGCGTTACGGCTACCCGACGGGCGCTCGCTCGACGTGATGGTGTCGGGTCCCGACGGTGGCACGCCGCTGGTCTTCCACCACGGCACCCCCTCGGGGAGCGAGCAGTACCCGCCCTTCGCCGACGCCGTGGCGGCCCGAGGGCTGCGGATGGTGTCCTATTCGCGACCGGGGTACGCGGGGTCGACGCGGCAGCCGGGTCGCTCGGTGGTCGACTGCGTCGCCGACACCGCCGCGATCCTGGACCACCTCGGTGCCGACCTCTGCTACACCGCCGGCGCCTCCGGGGGCGGGCCGCACACGCTCGCCTGCGCCGCCCTGCTGCCCGACCGGGTGCTCGCCTGCGCCAGCATCGCCGGCGCGGCGCCGTTCGGCGTCGGGCTCGACTTCCTCGAGGGGATGGCGGAGGAGAACCACCGGGAGTTCGGGGCCGCGCTGGCCGGACCGGCCGAGCTGCAGGCCTACCTGGAGCACGAGGCCGAGGCGTACGGCAACCTCACCGGCGAGCAGGTCGCCGAGGCCCTCGGTGGCCTCGTCTCCGAGGTCGACCGTGCGGCCATCACCGGCGAATTCGCCGAGTACCTCGCCGGGTCGCTCCGCAGGGCCCTGTCGACTGGCATCTGGGGCTGGTTCGACGACGACATCGCGTTCGTGCGGCCGTGGGGCTTCGAGCTCGACCGTATCCGCGTGCCCGTGACCGTCTGGCAGGGCGGGCAGGACCGGATGGTGCCGTCCGCCCATGGCGAGTGGCTCGCCGCGCACGTGCCCGATGCGAAGGCCATGCTCCTACCCGCCGAGGGCCACCTGTCGATCTCGGTCGTCAAGTTCGGCGAGATCGTGGACGGCCTGCTCGACGCCGCTCCTGCTCCCTGAGGCGCCGCCGTAAGGCGGTCAAGCGCGACGGCATCGTGCCGAACGAGGGCGGGCTAGCTAATACCTGCCGTAGCTGGCCTCGCCCGGCTGGCGCCAGGCGGGTCCGGGCATCGGCGCGGGCCTGGCGGCCGGGTAGGCGGGCGGGGGCGCGGCGGGCCGTGGCGCGGCTGGCGCGCGGTTGGCGAGCTGGTTGAGGACCTGCACGAACTCACTCGGCGGTGAGAAGCGCACCTGCCCGTCGACCACGTCGCCGGGGAGCAGCGTGAAGCTGCCAGGGCGCCACCAGTACAGGCTGGGACTGAGCGCGCCAGGGCCCTGGCGGTACATCCGGCCGAGCGAGACGAGCATGAGGTTGATCGCGTAGAGCGCGCTGAAGTCGCGGATGGGGTGCACCAGCGCGGTGTGCCGGTGCGGGACGCCGACCAGTGCGCCGGTGGCGGAGTACACCTGCACGTAGCGGTCGGGCCAGAGCGCGTTGGTGGTGGTGAAGAAGCTCTCGCTCGACAGGGTGGTGAGCTCGAAGCCGGGATCGAGCCGGCGCGTCTGCACCTGCGGCTGGTCCTGGTCGGCGACGTTGGCGTAGCCCATCCGGAACAGCTCGTCGTCGTGGATCCCCCAGGTCGCGGCCTGCTCCCGCGGCACCGCCTCGACCGTCTCGGGAAGGTCCCTGGCGACCACCGCCAGCAGCCCCGGTGCGAGGTGACGGGCCACCACCGGCGCCTCGTCGACATGCCCTTGCAGCATGCTCTCGGGATAGAGGCGGACCTTGAGCATGGAACGGGCGTCCTGGTAAGGCATGTCGACATCCTCGAACTCACTGCGACGTAAGCGAACTGCCGCATCCTATGCCGAACAGTCCTATTCTTCCCTCGGCCGAAATGCAGACGCCGCATCGGGCCGCCCGGCGAAGAAGCTCGGTACCGGCTGGCCAGCGCTACGCGGAGGCGGCCGACAGCGCGGCGGCGGCCAGGCCGCGGGCGGCGCGGACGGCGCGCATGCGGCGGTCCGCCATACGGAGCGCGGCGGCGCCCTCGATCAGCACCTGGAGCTGCGTGGCCAGGTCGGCAGGGTCGAGGGCTCCGGCCAGCTTGGCGAGGTTCTCGAGCAGCTGCTGCAGCGCCGCCCGGTGGCTGGCGATCACCAGGTGCGCCGGGTGGCCGGGCTGGCCGCGGAGCTCCGCGGCGGCGTTGGCGACGAAGGAACCGGCGTTGCCCTCGCCGCGGAACCACTCCTCCAGCACGTCCCACAGCGCGTCGAAGCGGGCCACCGGCTCGTCGAAGCGGTCGATGCCGGCCTCGAGCGATTGCAGCCAGTGGATGCTCCACCGCTCGAGCGCCGCGGCCACGACCTCGTCCTTGCCGCCGAAGTGCCGGTACAGCGTCATCTGCGCCACGCCGGCCTCGACGGTGATGCGGCCGACGCCGACGGCCGCGATGCCCTGCTGGGCGAACAGCCATATGGCGGCGTCGAGGATCCGCTCGTGCGGCTTCGGCGGCGCCATCGGTCGCTACTCCTCGCCGGCCCACAGGACGAGGTCACGCTCACGCCCGGCGAGCTCGCCGCCAGTGGGCTCCTCGAGCCGCCGCAGCTCGCCGCGCAGCGGCGGGAGCTCGCCGGGCCGCGGCTCCCCCGGCAGGGGCGGAGCCACCTGGGCCGGTACCGCGGCGCACGCGTGCCCCTCTTGCCAGTCGGCGCCGCAGTCGCCGCAGACGTGCCGGCGCGGCCGGTGCTTGACGGTTCTGGGACCCTCGAAGAACCAGGCGGGGATGAAGGGAATCAGGAACATCGCGACCAGAGCGGCGATCCCGACCCACGGGGTGTGGCTGATGGAGGTAGCGGAGATCATCCGGCTCGCCCTCCCCCGGCTAGCTGGTCGACTCGTCGTCCCCTGGGTGTTCAACGGCGGTCACCCGGTAGGGATGATGGTCTCTATCATTCGCAGTATGGGATAAGCCGGTAGTTCGTGCAAGTTGCAATTGGTGACTGGCAAGAGATAGGTTGCGCATCGCACTTTGCTCCTCCCGGCGGCACCGGCGCGACACCAGGGAGGCGAGGACACCGTGCCACCACGAGGAAGCTCGACCGTACGGCGTCGCCGGCTCGGCGCGGAGCTGCGCCGGCTGCGCGACAACGCCCACCTGACCATCGACAGCGTGGCGAAGGCCCTGGAGTGCTCCGACTCCAAGATCTCGCGCATCGAGAACGGCCAGGTCGGCGCGACCCCCCGCGACGTGCGCGACATGCTCGCGCTCTACGGGGTCAGTAACCAGCGGCGCGACGAGCTGGTCAAGCTCGCCAGGGAGGCGCGGGAGAAGGGCTGGTGGCGGGCGTTCGGCGACCTGCCCGGCTCCTCCCACGTCAGCTTCGACGCGGTGGCGTCGTCGGTCCAGGTCTACCAGGCGCTCCTGGTCCCCGGGCTGCTGCAGACGGCGGCCTACGCGCGGGCGGTCATCGGTGCCGTCGCGCCCGAGCTTCCGCCCGAGGAGGTCGAGCGCAGGGTCGAGTTCCGCATGACCCGGCAGCGGGAGCGGCTCGCCATGGAGGAGCCGCCCGCCCTGTGGGCGCTGCTCGACGAGGCGGTGCTGCGCCGGCCGGCCGGCGGGCGCGAGGTGATGCGGGAGCAGCTCACCCGGCTCGTCGAGGCCGCCGCGCAGCCGACGGTGACGCTGCAGGTGGTGCCGTTCGCGGGGGGCGTGCACGCCGGCGTGGACGGATCGTTCACCCTCTTCACCTTCCCGGATCCGGCCGACCCCGACGTGGTGTACTTCGAGTACCACACGCGCGAGAGCGCCATCGAGGACGCCGAGGAGGTCGTCCAGTACCGGCGGGCGTTCGAGCGGCTCCGCGAGGCGGCGCTCACCCCTGAGGAGTCCACCGACCTGCTCGCGACGATGGCCAAGCGGGGCAGATGACCGTCGCCGTGTTACTGCCCCGCTTGTCGACTTGGATCCAATTACGCATTGCCCGGGGGCGGGTGGTAGCGTCCGCCCCCGTATGCGCGCTGGCCAATTCCCTGGCCCGCGCTGTCCTGCGTCCAAGGAGCGCGTGATGGCGGACCTGCCCGAAGTGGCGTGGCGCAAGAGCACCAAGAGCGCCCTCGACGGCTGCGTCGAGGTGGCCTTCATCGAAGGCCCGCAGGTCGCGGTGCGTCATTCCAAGGACCGGGCTGGTCCGGTGCTGAAGTTCAACGCCGTCGAATGGCAGGCGTTCGTCGACGGCGTCCGCAATGCGGAATTCGATTTGGAGGGCTAATTCCCAGCGGGCAGCCGGGTTCGCCCATTTCCCATTCGCGAGGGCCACCATTTGGTGGCCCTCGCGTCGTTTCAAGCCTCGAACGTTTCCGCGCCAGCGAACCAATCTACCCCTATGCGACGCTCCTCCAGAGTCGGTTGAAACGGTAGAATACTCCCCCGGTGTCCATCCCAGGCGTACGCCACTGGCGCCGCCCCAGGGACCGGGCACCCACGCCGAGAGGGGAGAAGCTCGATGGTCGACCTGTCCCAGGCGGTCTGGAGGAAGGCCAGCCGCAGCGGCTTCGATGGTTGCGTCGAGGTGGCGGTCGTCGACGCCACGCACGTCGCGGTGCGCCACTCCAAGGACCGGTCGGGCCCGGTGCTGACCTTCAGTCGCGCCGCGTGGGAGGCGTTCGTCGGCGGTGTGCGGGAGGGCGAATTCGACGTCGCGTGAGCAACGTCCACGAGGCGACGTCGACCGGTGCCGTTTTTCCCTGATCAATCGGATCAAGTAGATCAGGTAGTTCTGGACGCTCCGCTCCTTGCGCCAGCTTGTTGGTGACGTGCCGGGTCGCGAGATTTATGCTGTCCGGGGCACAGGGGAGGGGAGGCGGTTCATGTACCCGGCGAGCTTCGAGTACTCCGCACCGGTCACTCTCGACGAGGCGCTCGCGATCCTGGACCAGCACGGGGATGAGGCGAAGCTGCTGGCGGGCGGTCAGAGCCTGATCCCGCTGATGAAGCTCCGCTTCGCGGCTCCGGGCATGCTGGTCGACCTCAACCGTATCCCGGGGCTGGACGGCCTCGCCGAGCGGGACGGCTACCTGCACATCGGCCCGCTGGTGCGGCACCGCGCCTGCGAGCGGTCGGAGCTGCTGCGGCAGCGCTACGGCGTGCTCGCCGAGACGGCGCCGCAGATCTCCGACCCGATCGTGCGCAACCTCGGCACCGTGGCCGGCTCGCTGGCGCACGCGGACCCGCAGGGCGACTGGGGCTCGGCGCTGCTGGCGGCCGGCGGCGAGGTGGAGGCACGGTCGTCGGCCGGCACGCGCACGATCCCGCTGGCCGACTTCTTCCGCGGCCCCTTCGAGAGCGCGCTCGAGCCGACCGAGGTGATCACCTCGGTGCGGGTCCCGTCGCCGACGGGGCGGAGCTTCGGTACCTACCTCAAGCTGGAGCGCAAGGTCGGCGACTTCGCCACCGTCGGGGTGGCGGTGCAGCTCGACTTCGACGACGGGCGGGTCGGGCGTGCCGGCATCGCCCTCACCGCCGTGGCGCCGACCACCATGGCCGCCACCGAGGCGGCCGACTCCCTCGCCGGCGCCGAGCTCGACGAGGGAACGATCGCGCAGGCGGCCAGGCTGGCCGCGCAGGCGGCGCAGCCGCGCAGCGACCTGCGCGGCAGCGCCGACTACAAACGCCGGGTGGTGCAGGTGTTCACCGAGCGGGCCTTGCGCGAGGCCGCGGGGACAGCGCGGGCCGCCTAGGGGCGACCCCAGCGGTAGCCGTACGGGGCGGCATGCCGGGGCGACGAGCGGAACGGTCGGACGATCCGTGAAGAAGGGCGGGCAGCGTGAAACAGAAGATCACGGTCTCGGTCAACGGTCAGCGGCGCTCCGCCGAGGTGGAGCCGCGCCTGTTGCTGGTGCACCTCCTGCGCGACACGCTCGGCCTGACCGGCACCCACGTCGGCTGCGACACCACCAGCTGCGGCGCGTGCACCGTGCTGCTGGACGGGATGCCGATCAAGTCGTGCACGTTCTTCGCGGTCCAGGCCGACGGCCGCGAGGTGACCACGGTGGAGGGACTGGCGAGCGACGGCCAGCTCCACCCGGTGCAGGAGGGCTTCAAGCAGGAGCACGGCCTGCAGTGCGGCTTCTGCACCCCGGCGATGCTGCTGGTGTCGGCGGCACTGCTCGAGGAGAACCCGGAACCGACGGAGCAGGACGTCCGCTGGGCCATCTCGGGGAACGTCTGCCGCTGCACCGGCTACCAGAACATCGTCAAGGCGGTGCAGTGGGCGGCGGAGAAGAAGCGGTCGGACCAGACCGCTGCGGCGACGGGCTGAGGGGCGCGAGATGGCGGCAGAGCACGTGACCCACTGGCTTGGGCAGAGCGTCAAGCGCAAGGAGGACGACCGCTTCATCCGCGGCATGGGTCGCTACATCGACGACGTCAAGCTGCCCGGGATGCTGCACATGGCAGTCCTGCGCAGCCCGATCGCCCACGCGAGGATCAACTCGATCGACACCTCCGCCGCGGCGGCGCTGCCCGGCGTGGTCGCGGTCGTCACCGGCGAGCTGCTGGCCCAGCACAACCTGGCCTGGATGCCGACCCTCTCCGGCGACACCCAGGCGGTGCTCGCCACCGACAAGGTGCGCATGCAGGGCCAGGAGGTCGCCTGCGTGGTCGCGGAGGACCCCTACGCCGCCCACGACGCCCTCGAGCTGATCGAGGTCGACTACGACCCGCTACCCGCGGTCACCACTCCGCAGCAGGCGCTGGAGGAGGACGCCCCGGTCATCAGGGACGACAAGGAAGGCAAGACCGACAACCGCGTCTACCATTGGGAGGCCGGCGACAAGGAGGCGACCGACCGCGCCTTCGAGCAGGCCGACCGGGTGGTGCGGCTGGCGACCTTCTACCCGCGCTGCCACCCCGCGCCGCTCGAGACGTGCGGCTGCGTCGCCGACGTGAACGCCGCCACCGGCAAGGCGACCATCTACATGACCTCGCAGGCGCCCCACGCCATCCGGACGGTGTTCGCGCTGGTCACCGGGCTGCCCGAGCAGAACATCCAGATCATCTCCCCCGACATCGGCGGCGGCTTCGGCAACAAGGTCCCCGTCTACCCGGGCTACGTGGTCGCCACCGCGGCCTCGCTGCTGCTCGGCCGTCCGGTCAAGTGGATCGAGGACCGTACCGGCAACCTGATCTCGACCGGCTTCGCGCGCGACTACCACATGGAGGGCGAGCTGGCGCTCACCGCCGACGGCAAGATGCTCGGGCTGCGCGTGCGGCTGCTTTCCGACCAGGGCTACACGTTTGCGGACGCGCAGCCGACCAAGGTCAAGGCCGGGCTGTTCCACATCGTGACCGGTTCCTACGACCTGCCGGCGGCGCACGTGGTCGCCGACGGCGCCTACACCAACAAGGCGCCGGGCGGGGTCGCCTACCGCTGCTCCTTCCGCGTCACCGAGGCCTCCTACCTGATCGAGCGCCTGGTGCAGACGGCGGCCTACGAGCTGGGGACGGACCCGGCCGAGCTGCGCCGCAGGAACTTCGTCAAGCCGGAGCAGTTCCCCTACACCTCGGCCACCGGTTTCGTCTACGACTCCGGCGAGTACCAGCGCGCGCTCGACCTCGCTCTGGAACGCCTCGGCTACGACCAGCTGCGCGAGAAGCAGCGCGAGGCGCGCGACCAGGGCCAGCTGCTGGGCATCGGGCTGGCCAGCTTCACCGAGGTGGTCGGTGCCGGGCCCAGCCGCGACTACGACATCCTCGGCCTGAAGATGTTCGACTCCGCCGAGCTGCGGGTGCACCCGACCGGCAAGGCGATCCTCAAGCTCGGCGTCAAGAGCCAGGGGCAGGGCCACGAGACCACCTTCGCCCAGATCGTCGCCGAGGAGCTCGGCATCCCGCCGCAGGACATCGCGGTGCAGGAGGGCGACACCGACAACACCCCGTACGGCCTGGGGACCTACGCCTCGCGGAGCACGCCGACCGCCGGTGCGGCGACCGCGGTGATCTCCCGGAAGCTGCGCGAGAAGGCCAAGAAGATCGCCGCCCACCTGCTCGAGGTGGAGCCGGAGGACCTCGACTGGGAGACCGGCCGCTTCAGCGTCAAGGGCGCGCCCGACAAGGCCGTGACCATCCAGGACGTCGCCTTCGCCGCCTACACCAACCTCCCGGAGGGGATGGAGCCTGGCCTCGAGGGGGTCAACTACTACGACCCGCCGAACATGACCTTCCCGTTCGGGACCTACGCGGTGGTGGTGGAGATCGACCGTGGCACCGGCGAATGGCACGTCCGGCGCATGGTCGCCGTCGACGACTGCGGCGTGCGCATCAACCCGATGGTGGTCGAGGGGCAGATCATGGGCGGACTCACCGAGGGCTACGGGATCGCCGCGATGGAGCTGATCACCT
This sequence comes from Actinomycetes bacterium, assembly GCA_036377075.1. Classification (GTDB taxonomy): domain Bacteria; phylum Actinomycetota; class CALGFH01; order CALGFH01; family CALGFH01; genus DASUZB01. Next base: position 9,661 of record DASUZB010000176.1, read on the forward strand.
TCGACGAGGACGGCAACTGCCTCGGCTCGAACTTCATGGACTACCTGCTGCCCACCTCGATGGAGACGCCCCACTTCGAGCTGGACGAGACGGTGACGCCGTCGCCGCACCACCCGATCGGCGCCAAGGGCGTCGGCGAGTCGGCCACCGTCGGCTCGCCGGCCGCGTACGTCAACGCCGTGGTCGACGCGCTCGCCCACGCCGGGATCCGCAACCTCGAGATGCCGGTCACCTCCGACAAGGTGTGGCAGGCGCTGGTGGAGGCGGGACTGGCGGAATGAGCGGCCCGGACGACCCCCTGCTGCTGGCGGCGCGGCTGTCGCAGCAGGGGGAGGCGTACGCCATGGCCACGGTGGTCAGGGTGCTGCGGCCAGCCTCGGCCAGGCGCGCCGACCGGGCGCTGGTCACGCCCGACGGCAGCCTCCACGGATGGATCGGCGGCGCCTGCTCGGAGCCGCTGGTGGTGCGCGAGGCGCTGCGCGCGCTCGCCGACGGCGAGCCGCGCCTGGTCCGCATCTGCCCGCCCGGCTCCGCTCCCGAGGCGGCCGACGACGTGGTCGTCGCCGAGAGCACCTGCGCCTCCGAGGGCACCGTCGAGGTGCTGGTCGAGCCGCACTTGCCGGCCCCGCTGCTGGCGGTGGTCGGCGACAGCCCGGCGGCGCGGACGCTCGGCGAGCTGGCACGCGCGGTCGGCTGGCGCGTCGCGACCGGCGTGGACGTCCAGGCGGACGCGGTGGTGGTGGCGGCGATGGGCCAGGGCGACGAGAAGGGCGCGCTCGAGGCCGCCCTGGGCGGCGGTGCCGGCTACGTCGGCCTGGTCGCCAGCGCCCGCCGCGCCGCCGCGGTGGCCGCCGAGCTGCGCGCCCGCGGGCTCGACGAGCAGACCCTCGCGCGCCTGCACAGCCCCGCCGGCCTCGACCTCGGCCCGTGCACGCAGGAGGAGATCGCGGTCGCGATCCTCGCGGAGCTGGTCGGGTGGCGCCACGCCGGCGGCGGCGCGCGCCCGGCGCGCGCCGCCGAGGCGGTCGACCCGGTCTGCGGCATGACCGTGGCGGTCCAGGGCGCCAAGGCGACCGCCCTCCACGAGGGCACCGTCTACCACTTTTGTTCCCCGGACTGCCGCGCCCGGTTCGTCGCGGATCCGGGGAGGTACCTGGCGGCCGGCTGAGTCAGCCGGCCGCCTCGGGTGAGGGGGCCGCGGCGGTGACGCGCTCCGCCGGGGTGCCGGTCGTCGGGGCGGTCTGGGCGGCGACCCAGTCGTGCGTGAGCAGGAGCCAGAAGGCGAGGCCGCCGTAGCGGCCGTAGCGGCGGAAGCGCCGCAGGATGGTGGCGTCCGCGGCCTTGCGGCCGTTGACGCGCGCGTAGGTGGGGCGGGTCCACGAGTCCAGGATCAGCCGCGAGTGGCGGCCGAGCAGCATCATGACGTGCGCGGCGGCGTACGGGCCGACCCCGGGCAGGGCGAGCAGGCGCGTGGCGACCTCGTCGTCGGGCAGCTCGTCCGCCGGCGTCCGGCGGAGCGCCTCGAGGTCGACCGCGCCCGCCGCCACCGACGCCGCCAGGCCCCGGAGGTAGGCTCCGCGGTAGCCGGCGCGGACGGCGTCGCGGTAGAAGGACTCGGGCGCCTCGGCCATCGCCGCCGGGGTGGGGAAGGCGTTGCCGAAGCCGCCCGCCGAGCGCTCCCCGAGCTGCTCGACCAGCGCGGTCACCATACGGACCGTCGCCGACCAGGCGCAGTTGGTGGTGCAGATGGTCTTGACGACGTCCTCGAACACGGTCGGGCTGCGCAGCATGCGGCCGGCACCGGTGGCGACCCAGGCGAGGCGCGGGTCCTTCGCCGCCAGGCGGTAGAAGCCGCTCAGGTCCTCGTCCAGGTTGAGCATGCCGCGGACGGTCGCCAGCAGCTCGTCGGCGACGGCAACCGACGGCGCCGGGCCGAGCACCTCCACCCGCGCCGCGGTGCTGCCGTCCTCGGCGATCACGATGGTGCGCGGCCTGGACCGGCCAAGCCGCAGGGTGGTCCGTAGCGACCGGCCCGGCTCGTCGAGCACGGCCGGCGGCAGGCTCGCGATGCCGTGGGAGACGAGCGTCCGCCACAGGTCGACCGGCTCGCCCTGCGGCCCCGCCAGCGGCAGGACCAGCGACACCCCCACGCGCACCCTCCTACGGAACTCTCGGTGGGCCACCGCCGCCCACCCACCTCGCCTTGCCGTGGCATTCTGCCCGGAACCCGGGACGGGCCGGTACTTGGCAGAAGTGGCACTTGCCGTGGCGGTGTGGGCAAGATGGGGACATGAGCGAGCAGACGCCCGACCGTCCTTCCGAAGGCGAGCGGTCACAGCCGGTCGCCGGCATGGTGGTCCGGCCGTCCGGCGAGCCGGAGGCGGCCGACACGGAGCTGCACGAGGCCGTGTCCAGCCCGGCCAAGGTGATGCGCATCGGTTCGATGGTGCGCCAGCTCCTCGAGGAGGTCAGGCACGCCCCGCTGGACGAGGCGGGACGGGCGCGCATGCGCGAGATCTACGACACCTCCGTGCGCGAGCTGGCCGGCGGGCTCTCGCCCGACCTGGCCGAGGAGCTCGGGCGGGTGACCAAGCCCTTCCAGCAGGGCACGCCGAGCGAGGCCGAGCTTCGCGTGGCCCAGGCCCAGCTGGTCGGCTGGCTCGAGGGCCTCTTCCACGGCATCCAGGCCACCCTGTTCGCGCAGCAGATGGCCGCGCGCAACCAGCTCGAGGAGATGCGCAAGCGCGCCCTACCGGCGCGCGAGCGGGACGACTCGGGCAGCCCCGGCCTGTACCTGTAGGCCCGCCCCGTCACCGTTCGCGTGGCCGGCGCATGCCCGCGTTCCTTGGCACCCCTCGGATCAGAGGAACTAACGGGGAGGTAGGCGGGCATCGGCCGGCGTGCTACCGGGTTCTTACGTGTGGGACCGCTCTGTGTGACCACCGTGGACCCTCGGCGTCACCCAAACGCCCGACCAGGAGGAGGCGGACGATTTACCGGGACGCACTCGCAGGACGCACGCCCAAGAAAAGGGTCTCCATGAGCATCGATCCCTCAGAGCTCGGACGATTCTCAGACCCGTCGCTCCTCATCTTGTCGAGCCTCGCGGACGGGCCCAAGCACGGCTATGCCATCACCAAGGACATCGAGCACTTCGCGAGCGTGTCCCTTGGTCCCGGCACCCTGTACGGCGCCCTCGCTCGCCTGGAGCAGCGCAAGCTGATCGAGCCGCTGCCGTCCGACGACCGGCGCCGGCCCTACCGCCTCACCGCGCTGGGTGCCGCCGTGCTCCAGGCCCAGCTCACTGGCCTGCACCGCTTCGCAACCACCGGCCTGCAGCGTCTCGCGACCGCTTGAGCTCGCACCGGACCGCCGGCCCCGACCCAGCGCGGCGCCGGCGGTCGTCCGGTGGCCGACGGACCCCGGACGGAAGCTGGCCGCTCGGCAGAATTGCTGAGGGTTGATACGGACCGCCACGCGGCTTCGCCAGGACGTAAGCCGGGCAAGCAAGGCTTGGAAGGTCCGGGGTTCGGGGTCCCCAGCGGGTAGCCCCGGATGGACAGCGGAACGGGCCACACGTCGACAGAGGTGGTGTGCCGTTGCCTCCGAACCTGGAAGGAACCAGGCCAGAGGTCGAGCAGTTGCGCCGCTGGTTCGAGCAGCGCGGTGGCACGCTCGCTTCGCTGCGTGACGGCATTGGCGCGACCTCGAACGCCGGGCGCAGCGCGGCCGTGTCCGGCGCCGACGAGGCCGCCGACCGGGGCGAGTCCGGGCGCTGGCTCAAGGTCGGCTTCGTGGTCAGCTTGGCCACGGTGCTGCTGACGACCGGCCTGCTGGCCGGTCACGCCTGGAGCGGTCGGCAGGCGGTCGAGACGCCCGCCCAGGCACCGGCGCGACCTCCGGTTACCCGGGTCGTGACCCGCGCCGTGGTCCCGCCGCCCTGCCTGGCCGCACTGAACCAAGGCGACCTGGTCATGCGCCTGCTCAGGGGGAATCCCCGCGACCCGAGGCTGGGCGGCGTGGTGCGGGTGTACCAGCGGTCGAGGGACGACTGCCGCAGGCAGGCTCCCCGCCGCTGACGGGTCCGGACGCCAAACGCCACGGTCACGCCGGGGGCGGCCCCTCCTCGACGCCCCTGACGTGACCGTGGCTCGTTGCTGGCGAGGCCCGGGGTGGCCCCTCCTCGTCACCCCCGAACTCGCCCGCGCTTGCGGGTCTTGCCGCCGGCGATTCCGGGGGACCGGTCCCGGAACCGCCGGCGATTCGACCGGTGGCCCCGGGGGACCGGTCCCGGGTGCCGCCGGTCTTCCCACGACCTCGGGGACCGGACCCGGGACCGCGAGGAATCCTGTGGGCTACCTTCCTCTTCGCAGGTGGCGGGGACGGTAGCGGCCGTGGCGGCCGCGGTACCGCAGTGACCGGGTGCTGACGGACCGAAGCAGCCTGCTCATCGTCCTTCGTGTTCCTTCCGTGGCGGACCATCGTGGCCGTTCAGTAGACAAGGCGATGGAGTAACCCCTGCCGATACGGCCCCGACCGCTCCGCGACCGTATCGAGACCGTCTTGTGATCTTGCCCGCCGACCCGGCACGTCCGGCCACTCGCGTGCGCATGTCGCGCCACTCCGCCTCCATCCCGACGGGTACCCTGCTGCCGACCAGCCGCGGGAGAAGGAGGCAGCGGTGACTTCCGAGATGAGCCGGCCGGGCGCCGCGCCACCGCCCGCCGGCTCGGCGGGTGACGAGGACTGGATGCGGCTGGCGCTCGAGGAGGCGCGGGGCGCGCTCGGTCACGGCGACGTGCCGGTCGGCGCCGCGCTCGTGGGGGCGGACGGCACCCTGCTCGGGCGTGGCCGGAACCGGCGCGAGCAGCGCGCCGACCCCACCGCCCACGCGGAGCTCGAGGCCCTGCGCGCGGGCGCTGAAACCCTGGGGGGCTGGCGGCTGGACGGCACCACGCTGGTGGTCACCCTGGAGCCCTGCGCCATGTGCGCCGGTGCGCTCGTCCAGGCCCGGGTGGCACGGCTGGTGTTCGGCAGCGACGATCCCAAGGCGGGCGCGGTGACCTCCCTGTGGGACCTGGTCCGCGACCCCCGCCTGCCGCACCGGATCGAGGTGCGCCGCGGCGTGCTGGCCGAGGAGTGCGCCGCCCTGCTCGGCTCCTTCTTCCGACAGCGCCGAAGCCCCTGACCACCACAATCGGCTCGCGGAGCCACCCAGGCCGTTCGCTATACTGCCAGGCGGCAAGGTGCCAGAGCGGACGAATGGGACGGTCTCGAAAACCGTTGAGGTCGCAAGGCCTCCATGGGTTCGAATCCCATCCTTGCCGCCAGCGACCAGGGTGATCCTGCCCCGACCGCCAGGTACACTGCGCGGCGGAGGCTTGGCCGAGCGGTCGAAGGCACACGCCTGGAAAGCGTGTAGGGGGTTACAACCTCCTCGAGGGTTCGAACCCCTCAGCCTCCGCCATCGAGGCTGGTGCCGGCCGAGCGGCGGACGATCCGCAGCCGCCGTGGCCGTGGCGCCAGCTCGCCGGAGCCTTCTGCTGAAGGCATGACGGCGGACCCCTCAGCCTCCGCCCTTTCCGTGGGCGTCCAGGTCGAAGCGGTGCTGGCCGGCGTGGTCGACCAGGTACTCGACGTAGCGCACCCGCAGCAGGTCGGCGACCTCGGGGTCGGCCGCCTCGTGGCGGAAATCGGTGAGTAGCCGGCCGAGGTCGCGGACGGCGTCGAACGGGTCGAGCAGCGCCCAGTCGCGGTTGAGGTCCTCGGTGACCGGGAGGTGCTTGGTGAGGTCCCACAGGAAGCCGACGTCCCTGCGCTCCCGGGCCACGTGGAGCGCCCAGTCGCGCAGGGTCGCGACCTCTTGCTGGTCGAGGAAGGCTCGGTAGTCGTCCTGGGAAGTGTCGGCGGTCATCGGCCTGGCTCCTCGGCGTCGGTCAGCGGCCCGGCAGGCAAGCCGGGCAAGGGCGGCCAGCCTAACGCGCGCACAGCC
>DASUZB010000177.1:0-41784 GCA_036377075.1 Actinomycetes bacterium
GGGGCTCGTTCACGGTGCGCGACGGCGGGGCGGCGCGGTGAGCTTCCTCACCGGCGCGCTGGCGGTGGCCGCGGTGGCGGCGCTGGCCGCCTGGCTGGTGCTCGGCGCGGTGCGCCGCACCGTGCGCCGCCACGAGCGGGAGGTGCCGTCGCTGCCGCCCTGCCCGCCGGCCGGCGAGGTGGCGCTCGCCGCGCGCGGGGCGCGCTACCTCGGCACCACCGTGGCGCCCTCGACGGTGCGCCGCTTCGCCGGGCGCGGGCTGCTCGGCCGCGGCGTGGTCGACCTCGCGCTCGAACCCGCCGGGCTGCGGATCCAGCGCGACGCGCTGCCCTGCTGGTGGATCGCTGCCGAGGCGCTGCGCGGCGCCGAGGTCGCCAGCCACCACGCCGGCAAGGCGGTCGGCTCCCCCCGGGTCCTGGTGGTCGACTGGGTGCTCGGCGCCCGCGGGCTGCGCTCCGGGTTCATCGTCGGCGAGCCGGCGGCCGCCACCTGGGCCGCCGCCCTGCGCGAGCGGGTGCCGAGTTGAGCGGCCGGCCGGCGCTGCTGGTGCTCGAGGACGGCGCCGCCTTCCGCGGCGAGGCGTTCGCCGGCGGCGGCACCGTCGCCGGCGAGGTGGTGTTCAACACCGCCATGTCCGGCTACCAGGAGGTGCTGACCGACCCGTCCTACCGCGGGCAGCTGGTCTGCATGGCGGCGCCGCAGGTCGGCAACTACGGGACCAACGCCGACGACCCCGAGTCCGAGCGGGTGCAGGTGACCGCGTTCCTGGTCAGGCAGGCGGCGCGGCGGCCGTCGAGCTGGCGCGCCGAGCGCAGCCTGGCCGCCGAGCTGGAGGCGGCCGGGGTGCCGGGGGTCGAGGGCATCGACACCCGCCGGCTGGTGCGCCACCTGCGCAGCGCCGGGGCCATGCGCGGGGCGCTGTCGACCGAGGTCGGCGACCCGGCGGCCCTGCGCGACGTCGCCCTGGCCGCGCCCGACCCCAACGGCCTCGCCATGGTCGACCAGGTGACCCGGGCGGAGCCGCTGGAGCTGGCGGCGACCGCGCCGGAGCGCTACCGGGTGGTGCTGTACGACTACGGCGCCAAGGCGAACATCGCCAGGCGGCTGCGCCGCCTCGGCGCCCGGGTGCTGCTGGTCCCGGCCGCCACCCCGGCGGGCGAGGCGCTCGCCTGGGAGCCGGACGGGGTGATGCTCTCCAACGGCCCCGGCGACCCGGCCACCGTCGCCTACGGCGTGCGCGCGGCCGCCGACCTGCTCGGCCGCGTGCCGCTGTTCGGCATCTGCCTCGGCCACCAGCTCCTCGGCCAGGCGGTCGGCGGCCGCACCGTGCGGCTGCCCTTCGGCCACCGGGGCATCAACCAGCCGGTGGTCGAGCTGGCCACCGGCCGCGTCGCGGTCACCAGCCACAACCACGGCTTCGCGGTCGACGGCGACGGCCTGCCCGCCGGCGTGCGGGTCACCCACCGCAACGCCAACGACGGCGTGGTCGAGGGCCTCGAGTGCCTGCAGGCGCCGGCGTTCTCGGTGCAGTTCCACCCGGAGGCGGCGCCCGGCCCGCACGACGCCTGGCCGCTGTTCGACCGCTTCGCCACACTGATGCAGGCCGCACGGTGACGCTGAAGCGAGCCAGCCTCTCCCGGCGGTCCGGAGCAAGGAGGGGATGAACAGGATGCCACCAACGAACGAGCGCACCTTCCGCGCCCTCGGCGGGGTGGACCAGGGCAGCCCGCCCCCTGAGGGGGACGCGGCCGACGCCCTGCGGGCCGAGTTCGAGCGCGCCCTCACCCTCGCCGAGAGCCTCAGGGGGGAGGACGGCGTCTCGCCGACCGGGCGCCGCTCCACCGCGGCCGACGAGGCCAAGCTGCGCACCCTGACGGCCAGCGTCGAGGGCGCCAGCCGCTTCGCCATCCGGCTCGGCCTGCTGACCCCCGCCCAGGTCCGCGCGCTGTGGGTCGAGGCGGCCGGCAGGGGCCTGTTCGACGGCTGGGACGCCGGCCAGTCGGCCTACGGCCACGCGGCCGCGGCGCCCGCGGCCGACGAGCCGCCCCTGCCCGCCGGCGGGATGCCCGACGCGACCGGCAAGGAGCCGCCGGTGCGCGAGGTCAAGGAGCCGCGGCTGGGAGCTGGCGGCTAGTGCCGCTCCGCCCCGACCTGCGCTCGGTCCTGGTCATCGGGTCCGGCCCGATCGTGATCGGCCAGGCGGCGGAGTTCGACTACTCGGGCACCCAGGCGTGCCGCGCGCTGCGCCGGCTGGGCCTCAGGGTCCTGCTGGTCAACTCCAACCCGGCGACGATCATGACCGACCCGGAGGTGGCCGACGCCACCTACCTGGAGCCGCTCACCGCCGAGCGGGTCGCCGCCGTGGTCATGGCGGAGCGGCCCGACGCCCTGCTGCCGACCCTCGGCGGCCAGACGGCCCTCAACCTGGCCGTCGAGCTCGCCGGCAGCGGCGTGCTGGAGCGGGCGGGCACCACCCTGATCGGCGCGAGCGTGGAGGCGGTCGAGCGGGCCGAGTCGCGCCGCGCGTTCACCGAGACCTGCCGGGCGGCGGGCCTGGCCACCCCCCGCGGGGTCGAGGTCGGCTCCATCGCCGAGGGCCGCGCCGCAGCCGCCGAGCTGGGCATCCCGCTGATCCTGCGGCCCTCCTACACCCTCGGCGGCTGGGGCGGCGGCGTGGTCCGCTCCGAGGACGAGCTGGCCCACCAGCTCGGCCAGGGGCTCGCCGCCAGCCCGGTGCGCCGCGTGCTGCTCGAGGAGTCGGTGCTGGGCTGGAAGGAGTTCGAGCTGGAGGTGATGCGCGACCGGGCTGACAACGCCGTGGTCGTCTGCTCGATCGAGAACGTCGACCCGATGGGGGTGCACACCGGCGACTCGGTCACGGTCGCCCCGCAGATGACCCTCTCGGACGCGGAGTACCAGGCGATGCGGGACGACGCCGTGGCGGTGCTGCGCGCCGTCGGGGTCGAGACCGGCGGGGCCAACGTGCAGTTCGCGGTCGACCCGGCGACCGGCCGCCGGGTGGTGATCGAGATGAACCCGCGCGTCTCGCGCTCCTCGGCGCTCGCCTCCAAGGCGACCGGCTTCCCGATCGCCAAGGTGGCGGCGCTGCTCGCGGTCGGCTTCACCCTCGACGAGATCCGCAACGAGGTCACCGGCAGGACCGCCGCCGCGTTCGAGCCGACCGTCGACTACGTGGTCGTCAAGGCGCCGCGCTTCAACTTCGAGAAGTTCCCCGACGCCGACCCGGTGCTGACCACCAGCATGAAGTCGGTCGGCGAGGTGATGGCGATCGGCCGGACGTTCCCGGAGGCGCTGCAGAAGGCGTGGCGAAGCCTGGAGGTAGGCCGCGACGGGCTCGGCAGCCCAGGAGGCGACCCGGCCCCGGGCTCGCCCGAGGCAGCCCCCGAGGCTCTGCTGGCCGCCTGCGCCCTGCCCCGGGCCGAGCGGCTGGAGGCGGTCGAGCGGGCGCTGCGCCGCGGCTGCACCGTCGAGCAGGTCGCCGAGGCGTCGGCGATCGACCCCTGGTTCGTCGACGGCATCGCCCGGATCGTCGAGGTCCGCGCCGAGGTGGAGGCGGCGGGGACGATCGACGCCCTCGACCGCGACCTGGTCTGGAGGGCCAAGCGCAACGGCTTCTCCGACCGCCAGCTCGCCGCGCTGGTCGGCGCGACCGAGGGCGAGGTGCGCACGCGCCGGCGCGCCCTCGGGGTGGAGCCGGTGTACCGCTCGGTGGACACCTGCGCCGGCGAGTTCGAGGCCTCGACGCCGTACTTCTACTCGACCTACGAGGAGGAGACCGAGGTCCCCGAGGGCGGCCGCCCCCGGGTGGTGGTGCTCGGCTCGGGGCCGAACCGCATCGGCCAGGGCGTCGAGTTCGACACCGCCTGCGTGCACGCGGTGCAGGCGCTGCGCGGCGCCGGCTACGAGACGGTGATGGTCAACTGCAACCCCGAGACCGTCTCGACCGACTACGACGTCGCCGACCGCCTCTACGTGGAGCCGCTCACCTGCGAGGACGTGCTCGAGGTGTGCCGCGCGGAGGCGCGCGGCGGGCCCCTGGTCGGGGTGATCGCCACCATGGGCGGGCAGACGCCGCTGGCGCTGGCGCACGGCCTCGCCGCCGCGAGGGTGCCGCTGCTCGGCACCCCGAGCGAGGCGATCGACCTGGCCGAGGACCGCGGCCGCTTCGGCGCGGTGCTGGCCCGCTGCGGCCTCGACGCCCCGGAGTGGGGCGAGGCCTCCGGCGCCAAGGAGGCCATGGCCATCGCCGAGCGGGTCGGCTACCCGGTGCTGGTGCGGCCCTCCTACGTGCTCGGCGGCCGCTCCATGGAGGTCTGCTACGACGCCGAGGCGCTGGCCCGCTCGCCCGCCCTGGCCGGCAACGGCCGGCCGGTGCTGGTCGACCGCTTCCTCGAGGACGCGGTCGAGGTCGACGTCGACGCGCTCGCCGACGGTGACGGGGAGGTGCTGGTCTGCGGCGTGATGGAGCACATCGAGGAGGCGGGCGTGCACTCCGGCGACTCCGCCTGCGTGCTGCCGCCGATCACCCTCGGGGTCGACCAGGTCGCCGCCGTCGGCGACGCCACCGCCCGCCTGGCCCGCGCGCTCGGCGTCGTCGGCGTGCTCAACGTCCAGTTCGCCTGCAAGGGGGAGCGCCTCTACGTGCTCGAGGCCAACCCGCGGGCGAGCCGCTCGGTGCCGTTCGTCGAGAAGGTCACCGGCCTGCCCGTCGCCAAGGCGGCCGCGCTGCTGGCGGTCGGGGAGACCCTCGCCGGGCTGCGCGAGCGGGGCGTGCTGCCGCCGGGGACCGGGGTGCTCGCCCCCGAGCCGGCCCACGTCGGGGTGAAGGAGGCGGTGCTGCCGTTCGCCCGCTTCCCCGGCGCGGACTCCCTGCTCGGCCCGGAGATGCGCTCCACCGGCGAGGTGGTCGGCCTCGACACCGCCTTCGGCGCCGCCTACGCCAAGAGCCAGGAGGCCGCCTACGGCGCGCTGCCGACCGGCGGGGTGGCGTTCCTCTCGGTCCGCAACGCCGACAAGCGCGCCATCGTGCTGCCGGCCAAGCGCCTGGTCGACCTCGGCTTCCGGCTGGTGGCGACCGAGGGCACGGCGCACGTGCTGGCGCGCAACGGCGTGCCGGCCGAGGTGGTCCGCAAGGTCGGGGAGGGCCCCGACAACGTGGCCGAGCACATCCGCGCCGGCCGCATCGACGTGGTGGTCAACACCCCGGAGGGCTCGGCGCCGCGCAGCGACGGCTACGAGATCCGCACCGCCGCGGTGGCCGCCGACATCCCCTGCGTCACCACCCTGGCGGGGCTGACCGCCATGGTCCAGGGGGTCGAGGCGCGCCAGGCGGGCCGCTTCACCGTCCGCGCCCTGCAGGACTGGCACGCCGGCGCCGAGGCCGCCCAGGCGGCCCCGCGACCCGCCGACCGGGCGGGCCCGAGCGCACCGGCGGCGGCCGAGGGCGGCCGTGGGACGGCCGGGAGGTGAGCGCGCCCCTGCTGCAGCGCTGCCAGGTCGCCGGCCACGGCCGCGACGGCATCTACCACACCCTGACGCTGGCCGCGCCCGGGATCGCCGCCGCGGCCCGCTCCGGCCAGTTCGTCGCCGTGCTGCCCGGCGGCGACGGCTTCCGGCTGCGCCGCCCCTTCTCCGTCCACCGCGTCGGCCGCGTCGCCGGGCGCCCACGCACGGTCGAGTTCTCCTTCGCGGTGCTCGGCCACGGCACCCAGGCCCTCGGCGGCCTGCGCGAGGGCGACGAGCTCGACGTGCTCGGCCCGCTCGGCCGGCCCTTCCGCCCGCCGGCCGCCGCGTCGGCCTGCCTGCTGGTCGGCGGCGGCTACGGCGCCGCGCCGCTGTTCCTGCTCTCCGAGGAGCTGCGCGCGCGCGGCTGCCCGGTGCACGTGCTGACGGGCGCGGCCAGCGCCGAGCGGCTCTTCAAGCCGGCCGAGAGCGCGCTGCTGGGCGACTCGCTCGCCGTCACCACCGACGACGGCTCGGCGGGGCGCCGCGGCGTGGTCACCGACGCGATGCCGGCGATCCTCGCCGGCGCCGGCATCGCCCAGGTCTACGCGTGCGGGCCGATGGCGATGCTCGCCGCCGTGGCCCGCACCGCCGCGGCGGCCGGGGTGCCCTGCCAGGTCGCCGTCGAGGAGCAGATGGCCTGCGGCACCGGCATCTGCTTCTCCTGCGTCGTGCCGGTGTTCGACGGCGCGCCCGGCCTCACCCGCATGGCCCGCTCCTGCACCGAGGGACCGGTCTTCGACGGCGGCGCGGTCGCCTGGGCGGAGCTCGGCCAAGGTTCTGGGGGGTTGTGGGGGGGAGCGGGCTCCTCCCCACATGGATCGGGCTGGGAGGCGAGCTCCGCCCCACAAGCATCGGGGCATGCGTCATGAACCGGGCGGAGCCGGACCTCCGCGTCGACCTGTGCGGCGTGCGCCTGCCGACGCCGGTGCTGGCCGCGTCCGGCTGCTTCGGCTTCGGCCGCGAGATGGCCGGGTTCGTCGACCTCGCCGAGGTCGGCGCGGTGGTCACCAAGTCGGTCAGCCTCGAGCCGCGCCGCGGCCGGCCGACGCCGCGGGTGGCGGAGACGCCGTCGGGCATGCTCAACGCGATCGGCCTGCAGAACCCGGGGGTGGAGGCGTTCTGCGAGCGTGACCTGCCGTTCCTCGCCGACGCCGGGGCGCGCGTCGTGGCCAGCGTGGTCGGGCGCAGCCCCGAGGAGTTCGGCCGCGTCGCCGCCCGCCTGGCGCGCGAGCCCGCCGTGCGGCTGCTCGAGCTCAACCTCTCCTGCCCCAACGTGGAGCACCGCGGCGAGGTGTTCGCCACCGACCCCGAGGCCGCCGCGGCGGTCGTCCGGGCGGTCAAGGCGGTCGCCGGCCAGCCCGTGCTCGCCAAGCTCAGCGCGGACGTCACCGACCTGGTCGCGGTCGCGCGGGCGGTGGTCGACGCCGGCGCCGACGGCCTCACCCTGATCAACACGCTGCTGGGCATGGCGGTCGACACCAAGAGGCGGCGGCCACGCCTGGCCGCGGTCACCGGCGGGCTCTCCGGCCCCGCCATCCGGCCGCTGGCGGTGCGCTGCGTCTGGCAGGTCGCCGGCGCCCTGCCCGGGGTGCCGATCGTCGGCACCGGCGGCATCGTCAGCGCCGAGGACGCGGCCGAGTTCCTGCTGGTCGGGGCGACCGCCGTGGCGGTCGGCACGGCCAGCTTCGTGGACCCGACCGCGGCCGTGAGCCTCGCCGCCGGCCTGGCCGACTACCTGCGCGCCCAGGGCGTCGCCACGGTGGGCGAGCTGCCCGCGCTGTTCAAACCCGGGAGGTGAGGATGAGGTCGAGCATCGTGTTCCGCCGCGGCGAGGAGGCGCCCGCCGCCGCCCGCTCGCCGGTCGTGCTCGCGCTCGACACCGACGACCTCGACCAGGCCCTCGACTGGGCCGAGCGCGCCGGCCAGGAGGTCGGCATGGTCAAGGTCGGCCTGGAGCTGTTCTGCGCCCACGGCGGCCACGCCGTGCGCGCCCTGGCCGACGAGGGCCACCGCGTCATGCTCGACCTCAAGCTGCACGACATCCCCACCACCGTCGCCCGCGCCGTGCGCGCCGCCGCCGACCTCGAGGTCGCGCTGCTGACCGTCCACGCGCTCGGCGGCCCGCGGATGCTCGAGGCGGCCGTGGCGGCGGCCGAGGACGGTCCCGCCGTCGCCGGGGTCACCGTGCTGACCAGCCACGACGCCGCCGACCTCCGCGCCGTCGGCCTCGCGGGCGACACCCCGGCGGCGTCCGAGCGGCTCGCCCGCCTGGCGCTGGCGGCCGGCTGCGGCGCCCTGGTCTGCTCGCCCCGCGAGGCCGCCCGCCTGCGCGCCGCCGCCGGCCCCGAGGTGGCGATCGTCTGCCCTGGCATCCGCCCGGCGGCCGCGGTGGCAGGCGACGACCAGGCGCGCGTCGCGACCCCGGCCGCCGCGCTCGGCGCCGGCGCCGACTGGCTGGTGGTGGGGCGGCCGATCACCGGCGCGGCCGACCCGGCGGCGGCGGCAGCGGCCCTGCGCGTCGAGGCGCTGGCGGCCCGGGGGGTGGCGGGCGCGTGAGCGGGTCCCCGACGGGTCCCTTTGGTGCCGGCGCGAGCGCCGAGCGTGGCCGCCGCGACGCTGGCGCCGGCGACCCCACGCCGCCGGCCGGCCGCGCCGGCGCCGAGCCGCCCCTGCCGCGGGGCGCGCTCGACCCCGCCGCCGTCCTCGACCTCTACCGTGCGAGCGGGGCGCTGCGGCGCGGCCATTTCACCCTCAGCTCCGGCCGCCACTCCGACACGTACCTGCAGAGCGCCCTGGTGCTGCAGTGGCCCCGGCTCGCCGAGGCGCTCGGCCGCGCCATCGCCGCGCCGCACGCCGGCCAGGTCGACGTGGTCGTGGCGCCCGCCGTCGGCGGCCTGCTCATCGGCCACGAGGTCGCCCGTGAGCTGGGCGTCCGCATGGTCTTCGCGGAGCGCGCCGGCGGCGCCATGCGGCTGCGGCGCTCCTTCGCCCTCGACCCCGGCGAGCGCGCCCTGCTCACCGAGGACGTGGTCACCACCGGGGGCTCCGCGCGCGAGGTGGGCGAGCTGGTGGCCGCCTCGGGAGCGGTCCCGGTCGCGCTGGCCGCGATCGTCGACCGCCGCGGCGAAGGCGCCACCGACGCGCTGCCGACGGTCGCGCTGACCAGGCTCGACGCCGCCGCGTGGGAACCGGACGACTGCCCCGTCTGCCGCCAGGGCGGCGTCCCGGAGTCCCCGGGCTCGCGCCGGCTCGAAGGTCGTTGATCCGGGCGACCGCTTCGCTCCTCGAGCCCCGGACCCACCACACACCGTGACGCGAAGATTCATGCTGGTTTTGACTCGTTTGTCGGGAATTAGCATGGGGACAACTGCTGACCTGCGAGAATCCTGCGCCGATCGATTGAGACCTGGGCCGAGGTGTGCGTAGAATCCGCGCGTTCTTCGAACACCCGGGGGGCGTGCGCATCGTCCGCCCTGGCTACCCGGTCGCGAGGAGGAACCCATGCCACTGCCCACCCTGACACCCGAGCAGCGCCAGCAGGCTCTCGAGAAGGCTGCCGAGGCGCGCCGCAAGCGTGCGGAGCTCAAGGCGCAGCTCAAGAGCGGCAACACCACGCTCGCCTCCGTGCTCAAGAAGGAAGACGACGACACGGTCGGCAAGATGAAGGTCGCCAGCGTCCTCGAGAGCCTCCCCGGCGTCGGCAAGGTGCGGGCGCGCAAGATCATGGAGAAGCTCGACATCTCGTCGTCGCGGCGCGTCAGGGGCCTCGGCTCCAAGCAGAAGGACGCCCTGCTCGCCGAGTTCTCCGGCAAGAAGTAACCGCCCTGCGCGCCGCGTCCCGCGGAGGGCCGCCCCAGCGCCGCGGCCGCCTCGTCGTCCTTGCCGGTCCCTCCGGGGTCGGCAAGGGCGCCATCGTCGCCCGCCTGATGGCCGCCCTGCCCGAACTGGAGCTGTCGATCTCGGCGACCACCCGGTCGCCGCGCGCGATCGAGGACGAGGGCCGGCACTACTACTTCGTCGAGCCCGAGGTCTTCTCCAAGATGGTGGAGGAGGGCGGCTTCCTCGAGTGGGCCGAGATCTTCGGCGAGCGGTACGGCACCCCGCGCGAGCCCGTCGAGCGCGCCCTGGCGGCGGGCCGCGACGTCCTGGTCGAGATCGACGTCCAGGGCGCCAGGCAGGTACGCCTCGCCAAGCCCGACGCGTTCATGCTGTTCCTCAAGCCCCCGAGCCTCGAGGAGCTGGAGCGCCGGCTGCGCAGCCGTGGCACCGAGACCGACGAGCAGGTCCGCCGCCGCCTCGCCAAGGCCACCGAGGAGCTCGTCGCCGAGCCCGAGTTCGACGCCTCGGTGGTCAACGACGACCTGGAGACCGCCGCCCGCGAGGTGATCGAGATCGTCACCAAGGTGCGCGACCGCGGCTGACCACGAGTACCATCGGTTCGCGCACGCCCCTCCGCGAGGGTGCAGTCGGGGGTCCGGGGCTCGAGCAGCGAAGCGGTAGCCCCGGATCGACAAAGGAGCACGAGTGATCGAACCGCAAATCGACGACCTGCTCGCGCGGGTCGACTCCAAGTACACCCTGGTGATCCTGTCGGCCAAGCGGGCCAGGCAGATCAACGGCTACTACGCCCAGCTCGGCGAGGGCATCGGCGAGTTCGTCCCGCCGATGGTGGACGCCGGCCCGAACCGCAAGGCCCTCTCGGTCGCCCTGCAGGAGATCGTCGAGGACAAGCTGCAGTGGGAGCGGCCCGCCGAGGTCGCCGAGTCGATCAAGTAGCGGCCGGGGAGCCGGTCATGCCGAGCCCGGGCCCGCTCGCAGGCGCCCGGGTGCTGCTCGCCGTGAGCGGCGGGGTGGCCGCCTACAAGGCCGCCGAGCTCGCCCGCGAGCTGCAGCGCCACGGCGCCGAGGTGCAGCCGTTGCTGACCGCCGGCGCCGAGTCGTTCGTCACCAGGGCCACCTTCGCCGCCCTGACCGGCCGGCCCGTGCCCGCCTCGGTCTGGGACGACCCCGCCGCCGTCGAGCACGTCGCGCTGGCGCGCTGGGGCGAGCTGCTGCTGGTCGCCCCGGCCACCGCCCACGTGCTGGCGCGCATGGCCGCCGGCCTCGCCGACGACCTGGTCACCAACGTCGCGCTCGCCTTCGCCGGGCCGGTGGTGGTCGCCCCGGCGATGCACACCGAGATGTGGGAGCACCCCGCCACCCGCCACAACCTGGAGGTCCTCGGCGGCCGTGGCGTGGTGGTGGTGCCGCCGGCCAGCGGACCGCTCACCTCCGGCGACGTCGGCCCTGGCCGCCTCGCCGAGCTGGGCGACCTGGTCGAGGCGGCGGCCGCGACGCTGGGAAGGGCGCGCTCCCTGGCGGGGGTGCGCGTGCTGGTCAGCGTCGGCGGCACCAGGGAGCCGATCGACCCGGTCCGCTACCTCGGCAACCGCTCCTCCGGCCGGATGGGCGCCGCGATCGTCGCCGAGGCGCTGCGCCGCGGCGCCGAGGTGACCGCCGTGGTCGCCGCGACCAGCGTGGCGCTGCCCGCCGGCGCGCGCGTGGTGCGGGTCGAGACCGCGCAGGACCTCTACGACGCGGTCACGGCCGCCGGCGGGGCCGCCGACGTGGTGGTGATGGCCGCGGCGGTGGCCGACTTCCGCCCCAAGGCCGCCGCCAGCCAGAAGCTCAAGAAGGAGCGGGGCGTGCCCGAGCTGGTCCTCGAGCCCACCCCCGACACGCTCGCGGAGCTGGGCCGCACCCGCCGGCCGGGCCAGCTGCTCGTCGGCTTCGCCGCCGAGACCGAGGACCACGTCGCCGCCGGCCGCCGCAAGCTCGCCAACAAGCACCTCGACCTGGTGGTGGTCAACCACGTCGAGGGCGCCGGCTCCGCCTTCGGCGCCGAGCGCGCCGACGCCTACCTGGTCGACGCCGCCGAGGTCGTGCCGCTGCAGCGCACCGACAAGGACGAGATCGCCCGCCGCCTGCTCGACCGGGTCGAGCGCATGCGCGGCCACCCGCGTTCCTCTCCGGGGGGCTCGAGGGCGAGGCCGGCGCCCGGGTGACGGGCCGCCACGCACAGCCGAGCGGTGGCCCCCCGGTCAACAGGTCCACGCGCGTCGTGGTGGTCACGGGCGCCAACCGCGGCATCGGCCGCGAGGTCGCCCGCCAGCTCGGGCTCCGGGGCGAGGTGGTGGTGCTCGGCGCCCGCGACCCCGCCAAGGGGGAGCGCACCGCCGCCGAGCTCGCCCGCGAGGGCGCCTCGGTGCTCCCGCGCCAGCTCGACGTCACCGACCACGCCTCGCTGGCGCGGCTCGCCGAGGAGCTCGGCGAGCGCCACGGCCGCCTGGACGTGCTGGTCAACAACGCCGCCATCCTCTACGACACCTGGCAGCACGCGGCCGGCGCCGACCTCGGCCAGGTCGCTGAGGCGCTGCAGACCAACCTGCTCGGCGCCTGGCGCGCGGTGCAGGCGTTCCTGCCGCTGCTGCGCGCCAGCGGGCACGCCAGGATCGTCAACGTCTCCAGCGAGGCCGGCTCGCTGGCGAGCATGGGCTCCTACGCGCCCGCCTACAACGTCTCGAAGGCGTCACTGAACGCCCTCACCGTGATGCTCGCCGCCGACCTGCGCCGCGACCGCATCCTGGTCAACGCCGTCTGCCCCGGCTGGGTGGCCACCGACATGGGCGGCCCCGGCGGCCGCCCGGTCGCCGACGGCGCCGGCAGCGTCCTGTGGGCGGTCGACCTGCCCGACGACGGCCCCAGCGGCGGCTTCTTCCGCGACGGCCGCCCGCTGCCCTGGTAGCGGCGCCCTTGGAGACGGCGTAGCGGGTCGACCTCGACCGAATCGATACGCTATCGTGCCCAGCCCGGGGCTGGGACGACCCCCCCGCCGGTTGCCTCGGCATCGCCGGCCCGGCTACCCTTCCCGGAGCCCTGCTTCGCGCCGGGTCTCGAGGCGCATCCTGGAGGATTCCCAGTGGCGAACCGTTACCTTTTCACGTCCGAGTCGGTGACCGAGGGTCACCCCGACAAGATCGCCGACCAGATCTCGGACTCGGTCCTCGACGAGATCCTGAGCGCCGATCCTGCCGGGCGGGTGGCCTGCGAGACGCTGGTCACCACCGGGCTGGTGGTGGTCGCCGGGGAGATCTCGACCACCACCTACGTCGACATCCCGGCCACCGTGCGGCGCACGATCATGGAGATCGGCTACGACCGCGCCAAGTACGGCTTCGATGGCTCCACCTGCGGCGTCACCGTCGCGATCGACGAGCAGTCGCCGGACATCGCCCAGGGCGTCGACCACGCCTTCGAGGAGCGCGCCGGCGACACCGACCCGCTCGACGCCCAGGGCGCCGGCGACCAGGGGATGATGGTCGGCTACGCCTGCAACGACACGCCCGAGCTGATGCCCCTGCCGATCGCGCTGGCGCACCGCCTGTCGCGGCGGCTGGCCGAGGTGCGCAAGTCCGGCCTGATGCCCTACCTGCGGCCCGACGGCAAGACCCAGGTGACGGTCGAGTACGAGTCCGGCCGGCCGGTGCGCCTCGACACCGTGGTGGTCTCCACCCAGCACGGCCCGGACGTCGACCTCGAGACGCTGCTCACCCCGGACGTGCGCGAGAACGTGATCGACCCCTCGATCCCGGAGGGCCTGGCGATCGACGGGCTGCGCGTGTTCGTCAACCCGACCGGGCGCTTCGAGCTCGGCGGGCCGCAGGCCGACACCGGCCTCACCGGCCGCAAGATCATCGTCGACACCTACGGCGGCATGGCCCGCCACGGCGGCGGCGCCTTCAGCGGCAAGGACCCGACCAAGGTGGACCGCTCGGCCGCCTACGCGGTCCGCTGGGTGGCCAAGAACGTGGTCGCTGCCGGGCTCGCGGAGCGCTGCGAGGTGCAGGTCGCCTACGCCATCGGCGTGGCCCACCCGGTGAGCGTGTTCGTGGAGACGTTCGGCACCGAGCGGATCGACCCGGAGAAGCTGGGCAAGCTGATCCCCGAGTTCTTCGACCTGCGCCCGGCCGCGATCCTGCGGGACCTCGACCTGCGCCGGCCGATTTTCCGCAAGACGGCGGCGTATGGGCATTTCGGTCGTACCGAGCCGGAGTTCTCCTGGGAGTCGACCAGCCGGGCCGAGGAGCTGGCCCGCGCGGCCGCGTCGCTGTAGCGGCACGGGGCGCCCGGGCCGCTCCCGGTTCGAGGGGGCGCCGCGATGAGCGGCGTCCAGGTGGTCGTCGACGTCCCCCTGTTCCACCTCGACCGGCCGTTCACCTACCGGGTCCCCGAGTCGCTGCGCGGCGCCGTCGGCCTCGGCTCCCGGGTCAAGGTGCCGTTCGGCGGCCGCAAGCGGGTCGACGGCTGGGTTGTCGGCCTCACCGACGAGCTGCCGCCCGGCACCCGTGACCTGATCCGCCTGGTCTCGCCGCTGCCCGCCTTCGGCGCGCGGGAGCTCGCCCTGCTGCGCTGGGTCGCCGACCGCTGGGCGGGAACCCTGGCCGACGTGCTGCGCCTCGCCGTCCCGCCGCGGGTCGCGGCGGTCGAGCGCGCCCTGGCCGAGCAGGACGGCGGCGGGTCCGCGGGGCTCGAGGGCCGGGGGGGCAGGCGGGGCCCGGTCGCGCCCACCGACGACCAGCTCGCGGCACTGGTCGCGGGCGGCTGGCGGGGCGCGGTGCTGTGGCGGCCGCTGCCTGGCGAGGACCGCGGCACCCGGGTGGTGGCGTGGGTCGAGGCGGCCCTCGCCGCCGGCAGGGGGGCGCTGGTGATCACCCCGGAGCTGGCCGCCGGCTCCGAGGTCGGCGACGCGGTGCGCAAGGGCTTCCCGGACGCCGCCGACCTCTCCTCGGACCTGCCCGACCGGCGCCGCTACCGCGCCTGGGCGGAGCTGCGCAGCGGCCGGCGGCAGGTGGCGGTCGGGGGCCGCTCGGCGGTGCTCGCGCCGGTGCGCCGGCTCGGCCTGGTGGTGGTCGACGACGAGGCCAACCGCTCCCACAAGGAGCAGCGCACCCCCCGCTACCACGCCCGCGAGGTCGCCCTGCTGCGCGCCTCGGTCGAGGGCGCGACCTGCGTGCTCAGCGGCACGGTCCCGTCGGCGGAGGCGGTCGCGGCGGTGCGCGCCGGGCGCGTGCGCATGCTCGCCCCCGACCGCGCCAGCGAGCGCCGCGCCCGGCCACTGGTCGAGGTCGTCGACCCCTTCGACCAGGACAGCGGCCCGGGCGCCGGCGGGCTGCACCGCCGCGCCCTTGCGGCGGTGGGCGCGGCACTCCGCCGCGGCGAGAGCGCCTACGTTCTGGTCCCCAGGCGCGGGCCGGCGCAGCCGGGCGCGCCGCGGCTGCGCACCGCCGGCCAGGTCGCCGAGGAGCTCGGCAGGCACCTCGGCGGCACGCTGGTGTGGCGGCTGGACCGGGAGGTGCTCGACCCCGGCGAGGTGCCGCCGTGGGCGGGCAGCGGTCCCGGGGTGATCGTCGGCACCGTCGCCGGCGTCAAGGACCACCCGCCGCTCACTGGCTGCCGCACGGTGGTGGTGGTCGGCGCGGACGCCGCCCTCGGCCAGGCCGAGGTGCGCGCCGCCGAGGAGGCCTACCGGACCTGGAGCCGCGCCGCCGGCTGGTGCGGCCCGCAGGGCGGCGCCGGCCGCTTCGTGCTCCAGGCCCGCGAGGGCGCCCACCACGCGGTGCAGGCCCTGGTCCGCTGGGACCCGGCCTTCTTCTGGCGCCACGAGCTGCCCCGCCGGGTCGAGCTCGGCTTCCCGCCGGCGCGCCGCCTCGTCCTGGTCGAGGGGCAGGAGCTCGACGAGGCGAAGACCGCCATGGCCGGCCTGCAGGACGCCCTCGGGCCCAGGGCGGAGCTGCTCGGGCCGGCGGAGATGGGCCGTGGCTGGCGTATCATCGCCAAGGTCGAGGATGCCGAAGCGGCCGCCCGCGCCCTGCGACCCATGCTGGCCGAGGCGTCCCGATCCGGTGGACCGCACATCTCGGTGGACGTCGAGCCACTGGAGGTGCTCGCCCCGGCGCCGAACACCACGACCGCGGCACGGGGCCCGGGGAGCTGAAAGGAGACCGCCCTGCTCGAGATCCGCCTGTTCGGCCACCCGGTGCTGAAGGAGCGCTCCGCGCCGGTCACCACGTTCGACGCCGAGCTGGCCCGCTTCGGCGACGAGCTGCTCGAGACCATGCGAGCCGCGCGCGGCGTCGGCCTGGCCGCGCCCCAGGTCGGGGTCTTGCGCCGCATGTTCGCCTACGACGTCGGAGTGGACGAGGAGACCGGCGAGCACCCCTACGGCGTGCTGGTCAACCCGGTGATCCTGCGCAGCGACGGCAAGCAGGTGGGGGAGGAGGGCTGCCTGTCCTTCCCCGGCCTGTACTACGAGTGCGCCCGCGCCATGGAGGTCACCGTCGAGGCCTGCGACACCGCCGGGCGGCCGCTCACCCTCGAGGGCTCCGGCCTGCTCGCCCGCGCCTTCCAGCACGAGATCGACCACCTCGACGGGGTGCTGTTCATCGACCGGCTCTCCCGCGGCGACCGCAAGCGCGCCCTGAAGCAGTGGCGCGAGCGCGAGTTCGAGCTCGAGCAGCCCGGCATCGCCCCCCACGTGCACCGCTCCGACGCCGCCCCCACCCTGTAACGATGCGGGTCGTCTACCTGGGCACGCCCGCCGCGGCCGTGCCGCCGCTCGGAGCCCTGCTCGCCTCCCGCCACCAGGTGGTCGCGGTGGTCACCCGCCCGGACAAGCCACGCGACCACCGCGGCGGCCGGCCGGCGCCGTCGCCGGTCAGGCAGGCGGCCGAGGCCGCCGGGCTGCCGCTGCTGACGCCGCCGCGCGGGCGCGACCCCGAGCTGCCCGCCCAGCTCGCCGCGTTCGCCGCCGACGTCGGCTTCACCTGCGCGTTCGGCTACCTGCTGCCCGACCCGGTGCTCGCGGCCTTCCCCCGGGGCGTGCTCAACCTGCACTTCTCGCTGCTGCCCGCGTACCGGGGTCCGGCCCCGGTGCAGCACGCCCTGCTCGACGGGCGCACCGTCACCGGGGTCTCCACCTTCGTGATCGACCAGGGCATGGACACCGGCCCGCTGCTGCTGACCGCCGAGGTCCCGGTCCTGCCCGACGAGGACGCCGGCGAGCTCACCGCGCGGCTCGCCGAGGTGGGGGCGCGGCTCGCGGTGGAGACCCTCGACGGGCTGGAGGCCGGCACCGTCACGCCGCGGCCCCAGCCGGAGGCCGGTGCCAGCCTCGCCCCCAAGGTCCGCCCGGAGCAGGCCTGCCTCGACTGGACCGTGCCGGCGAGGCGGCTGGTCGACGCCGTGCGGGCGTTCAACCCCGCGCCGGGCGCCTGGACCACCATGCGCGGCCGCCGCCTCAAGGTGCGGCGTGCCGCCCTGGCACCGGACGGCCCTCCGTCGCTCGCTCCGGGGGAGCTGGCCGCCGGTCGCCGCGGCGAGCTGCTCGCCGGCGCCGGCGACGGCGCCGTCGAGCTGGTCTGCGTGCAGCCGGAGGGCAAGCGGGCGATGCCGGGCGGCGACTTCGCCCGCGGCGCCCGCCTGGCCCCCGGCGAGCGATTCGGCCAAACGTGACGCAGCCCACCGCCAACGCGCGCGGCGTCGCCCTGGCCGCGCTCGGCCGCGTCGAGCAGGAGGGCGCCTACGCCAACCTGCTGCTGCCGGGGCTGCTGGCCCGCTCCGGGCTCGGGCCCGGCGACCGCGCCGCCGTCACCGACCTGGTCAACGGGTCGCTGCGGCTGCGCGGCGCGCTCGACGCCGCCCTCGCGCCGCTCTCGCGGCAGCCGCTCGAACGCCTCCAGCCGCTGGTCCGCAACGGCCTGCGCCTGGGCGCCTACGAGCTGCTGTTCGCCGGCACCGCGCCGCACGCCGCCCTCGCCGAGGTGGTCGGCGCCGTGCGCCGCGCCGGCAACCGGGGCCAGGCCGGCTACGTCAACGCCGTCCTGCGGCGCCTGGCGGGCAGCCCGCCGCGCTGGCCCGACCGCGACGGCGACCCGGTCGCGTGGGCGACCACGGCCGGCTCGCACCCGCCCTGGATCGTGGCGGAGGCGCTCGACCGGCTCGGCGCGGAGGGCCTGGTGCGGCTCGTCGAGGCGGACAACGCCCGCCCGGCGGTGACCCTGCGGGCCACCCCGGGCGTGGTCACCCGCGACCAGCTGCTCGCCGAGCTGGCCGCGGCCGGGGTGGAGGCCACCCCGAGCGAGCTGTCGCCCGACTGCGTGGTGCTGGCCCGCGGCGACCCCGGCGAGCTGGCCGCCGTCCGCGAGGGCCGGGCGGTCGTCCAGGACGCCGCCGCGGCCCTGGTCGCACCGGCGCTCGGCGCCCGCGAGGGCGACCTGGTCGTCGACCTGGCCGCCGGGCCCGGTGGCAAGGCCGGCCACCTGGCGGCGCTCGGCGCCCGCGTGCTCGCCGTCGAGCTCCACCCCGGCCGTGCCCGTCTGGTGCGCGAGACCGCCGTGCGCCTCGGGCAGACCGCCCGCCTCCTCGCCGTCACCGGCGACGCCACCCGCCTGCCGCTGGCCGACGGCGCGGCCGACGGCGCCCTGGTGGACGCGCCCTGCACCAACCTCGGCAGCCTGCGCCGCCGGCCGGAGGCGCGCTGGCGCCACCGCGCCGACGAGGTCCCCGGCCTGGCCGCGCTGCAGCGCCGCCTGCTCGCCGCCGCCACCCGCGCCGTGCGGCCCGGCGGCGCGGTCCTCTACGCCGTCTGCACCTGGACGGGGGCCGAGACCGACGAGGTGGTCGACGCCGCGCTCGCCGACCATCCGGAGCTCGAGCCGGCGCCGCTCGCCGGCCCGCTCGGCCGTGAGCCGCGGCGGCAGCTCTGGCCCCACCTCGACGGCGGCGACGGCATGTTCCTGGCCCGCCTGGTCAAGCGCGGAGGGTAAAGGAGGCTCCCCGTCGTCGCGATGGTCGATACCATGCCCGCAGACACGCTCCCGGACCGCCCGGGGGCGGCAGCGCCTCGAGGAGCGACGTGACCCGACGCCTGGCCCCCTCCGTGCTCAACGCCGACCTGGCCCGCCTCGCCGACCAGGTCGAGCTGGTGCACGAGGCGGCCGACTGGCTGCACCTCGACCTGATGGACGGGCACTTCGTGCCCAACCTCACCTTCGGCCCGCCGGTGGTCGCGGCGCTGCGCCGCCACACCGACCTGTTCTTCGACTGCCACCTGATGGTCGCCGACCCGGTCGCCCTGCTGCCCGACCTCGCCGCCGCCGGCGTCGGCATGGTCAGCATGCACGTCGAGGCGCTCGACGACCCGGCGGCGGCGCTGGCCGCGTCGGCCGACCTCGGCATGGCCGCCGGCCTGGCGCTGCGCCCCGGCACCCCGCTCGAGGCGGTCCTGCCCTTCGTCGACCGGCTCGACCTGCTGCTGCCGATGACGGTGGAGCCCGGCTTCGGCGGCCAGGCGTTCCGCGACGACGTGCTGCCCAAGGTCGCCGCCGCCCGCCGCGCCATCGACGCCACGGGGCGCACCGTCGCCCTCGAGGTCGACGGCGGCGTGAACGCGACCACCGCGCCACGCTGCCGCGACGCCGGCGCCGACGTGTTCGTGATCGGCACCGCCATCTTCCACGCCGACGACCCCACCGCCGCCGCCAAGGCGCTACGCGTCCAGCTCGAGCTGGACGGCCCGGAGAATCGGGGTGGCTGACAGCGTGGACGACATGGTGCTGATCGCCGACGACGACCGCGACATCGTCCGCTTCGTCGAGGTCAACCTGCGGCTCGAGGGCTTCCAGGTGGTCACCGCCCACGACGGCGAGGACGCCCTCGACAAGGCGTTCGACCTGCAGCCCAACCTGATCCTGCTGGACGTGATGATGCCGCGGATGGACGGCTACGAGGTCTGCACGCGCCTGCGCGCCGACGGCCGCACCGCCCACATCCCGGTGCTGATGCTCACCGCCAGGTCCCTCTCGGCCGACAAGGTCCTGGGCCTCACCGCCGGCGCCGACGACTACATCATCAAGCCGTTCGACCCGATGGAGCTGGTCGCCCGCGTCAAGACCACGCTGCGCCGCGCCAGCGAGATGCGCGCCCTCTCGCCGCTCACCGGCCTGCCGGGCAACCACCGCATCGAGCGCGAGATCCAGCAGCGCATGGAGCACGACCACCCCATCGCGGTGTGCTACGTCGACCTGGACAACTTCAAGTCCTACAACGACCGCTACGGCTTCCTGCGCGGCGACGAGGTCATCTCGATGGCGGCCCAGGTGCTGCGCCGGGCCGCCCACGACGCCGCCGGCGCCGACGGCTTCGTCGGCCACGTCGGCGGCGACGACTTCGTGGTGGTGCTCCCGCCGGACTGCGCCGAGCCCTTCGCCCGCCTCGTGGTCGACGCGTTCGACCAGCGCATCTCGAGCCTCTACGACCCCGAGGACGCCAGCTCGGGGACCATCATCGTGGAGGACCGGCAGGGCCAGCCGCGCAGCTACCCGCTGGTCTCGGTCTCGGTGGGGATCGCCTCGACCGCCCGGCGCCGCTTCGACGACCACCGCGAGCTGGTGGCCACCGCGACCGAGCTGAAGGCCCTGGCCAAGCGGCAGCCGCGCTCCGCCTGGGCGGTCGACCGCCGCAGCAACCGCCGCTCCTCGTAGCCGACCGCCTCCCTCCCGGCCGGCGCCGTCCTGGTGCTACTGTTGGCGTGCACCATTGGTTCGTCTCCGGGGCGAGGTGAAAGTCCTCACCGGCGGTGAGAGCCCGCGACCCCCAGGCGCGGCCTGGGGTTGACCCTGTGGAACCCAGGGGCCGACGGTGACAGTCCGGACGGGAGGAGGCGACGGCGGGCCGTGCCCGCGTGCCCGGCGGTGCGCCGGGCCGGCGCGGCGGCCCGGTTGGCGTCACGCCCCGGGACCGGATCCTGCGAGGTCGTGATGTTCACGGGGATCATCGAGGGCCAGGGCACGGTCGCCGGGCTGCGCGTCGCCGCCGACGGTTCCGGCGCGGCGCTGCAGGTCGACGCCCCCTGGCTCGCCGGGCAGCTGGCCGTGGGCGACTCCGTCGCCGTCAACGGCTGCTGCCTCACCGTCACCCGGGCCGGCCAGTCGGGTTTCGCCGCCGACCTGGTGGCCGAGACGCTGCGCCGCACCGCCCTGGGCGGCCTGCGCCCCGGCGAGGGGGTCAACCTGGAGCGGCCGCTGGCTGCCGACGGCCGCCTCGGCGGCCACGTGGTCCAGGGCCACGTCGACGGGCTCGGGCGGGTGCTCGCCCGCGACCGGGTCGGCGAGGGGGCGGAGCTGCGCGTCGGCATCGACCGGAAGCTGGCGCGGTACGTCGTGGTCAAGGGCTCGATCGCGGTCGACGGCGTCAGCCTGACCGTGGCGGGGGCCGGCGACGACTGGTTCTCGGTGGCGCTGGTGCCGCACACGCTGGCGGTCACCACCCTCGGCGGCCGCGAGCCGGGCGACCTCGTCCAGCTCGAGGTCGACGTGCTCGCCAAGTACGTCGAGCGGCTGCTCGGCCCGTTGCTGCCTGCCGTGACCCATGGGGGAGGTGCGGGCCGGTGACCGAGTTCGCCAGCATCCCCGAGGCCGTCGAGGTGATCGCCGCCGGCGGCATGGTGGTCTGCGTCGACGACGCCGACCGGGAGAACGAGGGCGACCTGATCATGGCGGCCGACGCCGCCACCCCCGAGAAGATCGCCTTCTTCGTGCGTTACACCTCCGGCGTGATCGTGGTGCCGATGCTCGGCGAGCGCCTCGACCAGCTCGAGCTGCCCCTGATGGTCGCGGCCAACACCGAGCGGCACCGCACCCAGTTCACCGTCTCGGTCGACGCGCGCCGCGGCACCTCCACCGGCATCTCCGCCGCCGACCGGGCCACCACCATCGCCGCCCTGGTCGACCCGGCGACGCGCCCGTCCGACCTGGCGCGCCCCGGGCACGTGTTCCCGCTGCGCTACCGCGAGGGCGGCGTGCTCAAGCGCGGCGGCCACACCGAGGCCGGCGTCGACCTCGCCCGCCTCGCCGGCCGCACCCCGGCGGCGGTGCTGTGCGAGCTGGTCGGCGAGGACGGCGGCACCGCCCGCCTGCCGGAGCTGGAGCGCTTCGCCCGCGAGCACGACCTCAAGCTGATCTCCATCGCCGACCTGATCCGCTACCGCCGCCAGCGCGAGAAGCTGGTGCGGCGCGTCTCCGAGGCGCGCATCCCCACCGCCTGGGGCGACTTCACCGCCTACGCCTACGAGAACGTGCTCGACGGCGAGCACCACCTCGCCCTGGTCAAGGGCGCGGTCGCCGGCGAGCGCGGGGTGCTGGTGCGGGTCCACTCCGAATGCCTCACCGGCGACGTGTTCGGCTCGCTGCGCTGCGACTGCGGCACCCAGCTCGACGGGGCGCTCGCCCGGATCGCCGCCGAGGGCCTCGGCGTGGTCGTGTACCTGCGCGGCCACGAGGGCCGCGGCATCGGCCTGGCCCACAAGATCGCCGCCTACAACCTGCAGGAGCAGGGCCGCGACACGGTCGACGCCAACCTGGAGCTGGGCCTGCCGGTCGACGACCGCGAGTACGGCATCGGCTCGCAGATCCTGGTCGACCTCGGCGTCACCACCATGCGGCTGCTCACCAACAACCCCGCCAAGTACACCGGCCTGGGCGGCTTCGGCCTGGAGATCGTCGAGCGCGTGCCGCTCGAGACCAACCCCAACCCGGAGAACCTCGCCTACCTGCGCACCAAGCGGGAGCGCATGGGCCACCTGCTCGACCTGCCGCCGACCGCTGCTGAAAAATAGGGGAGCCAGGCACCAGGAGGAGCGCCATGGGAAAGGTCTTCGAAGGCGGGCTGGACGGCAGCGGCCGCCGCGTGGCGATCGCCGCCAGCCGCTTCAACCGGCTGGTCACCGACCAGCTGGTGTCCGGGGCGGTCGAGGCGCTGCGGCGCCACGGCGTCGCCGAGGCCGACATCGACCTCGCCTGGGCGCCCGGCTCGTTCGAGCTGCCGCTGGTCGCCGCGCGGCTGGCCGCCAGCGGCCGCTACGCCGGCGTGGTCGCCATCGGCGCGGTGGTCCGCGGCGAGACGCCGCACTTCGACCACGTCGCCGGCCAGGCCGCCAGCGGCCTGGCGGCGGTGGCGCGCAGCTCCAGCGTGCCGGTCGCCTTCGGCGTGCTCACCACCGACACCATGGAGCAGGCGCTCGACCGCGCCGGCGGCAAGGCCGGCAACAAGGGCGCCGAGGCGGCGCTCACCGCGCTGGAGATGGCCGGCCTCCTCGAGGCGATCGACAAGGGATGACCAGCCAGGAGCGGGCCGCCGCCCGGCACCGGACGGTGCCGGGATGCTGAAGCTGGTGCTGCCGAAGGGCAGCCTCGAACGCGCCACGCTGGCCCTGTTCGACGCGGCCGACCTGCCGGTCAAGCGCGGCAGCGAACGCGAGTACCACGGCACCATCGACGACCCCAGGGTGGAGCGGGTGTCGCTGCTGCGCCCCCAGGAGATCCCCCGCTACGTCGAGGACGGCTTCTTCGACCTGGGCATCACCGGGCGCGACTGGATCGAGGAGACCGGCGCGCGGGTCGTCAGCCTGGCCGAGCTGCCCTACTCCAAGCAGACCGCCAACCCGGTGCGGGTGGTGCTCGCGGTCCACCGCGACCTCGGCGTGACCAGTCCCGACCAGCTCGAGCCCGGGCTGCGGGTCTCCACCGAGTTCCCCAACCTGACCAGGCGGTACTTCGACCAGCTCGGCATCGCCGCGCGGGTGTTCCCGTCCTACGGCGCCACCGAGGCCAAGGTTCCCGAGATCGTCGACGCCGTGGTCGACCTCACCGAGACGGGCTCGACCCTGCGCAGCCACGGCATGGTGGTCATCGCCACGCTGCTCACCTCCTGGACCGAGGTGGTCGCCAACGCCGACGCCGCGGCGGACCCGGTGCGGCGGCAGGCCATGGAGGACCTGGTCACCCTGCTGGCGGGCGCGGCGCGGGCGCGCTCCAAGACGCTCATCAAGCTCAACGTCGCCGACGGCGACCTCGCCAAGGTGGTCGAGGTGCTGCCGGCGATGAAGGCGCCGACCATCACCGAGCTGGCCGACTCGGGCTTCCACGCGGTCGAGGCGGTGGTGGACAAAGCCGTGGTCAACCGCCTCATTCCGACGCTGAAAGGCGCCGGCGCGTTCGACATCCTCGAGCTCCCGATTGCCAAGATCGTGGAGTAACCGGGGATTGTCGCCTGCGCCGCGGGCTCACGCATACGGCACGTGTTTGTGCCCCGGTGACGACCGCGCTAAAGTCCGCGCGCCTGGCCGTGACGATCTGGCAGTCGGCGCCGGTGCCGGCCGGGGCAGCGTGACAGGGAGGCGAAGCAGTTGCCACAAGAAGGCACCGTCAAGTGGTTCAGCAACGAGAAGGGCTACGGATTCATCGCCCGCAATGGCGGCGACGATGTCTTCGTGCACTTCACGGCGATCGAGATGGAGGGCTACAAGACCCTCGTCGAGGGCCAGGTCGTCGAGTTCGAGATCACCGACGGCCCCAAGGGCCCGCAGGCCTCGAACGTCCGCCCGGTCAACTGAGCGGCGACACCCTCCACCGGTCCCGCACCCCCGGACCACGCTGGTAGCCCCGGCCCCCACCGGGGGGACCCCGACGGAGACCCAGGGCCCCGCCGCGCGGCGGGGCCCTCACCGCTCCAGCAGCGCGCCCTTCAGGGCTGGCCAGGTACCCACAGGCCGGACGGGCGCCTGCCCGGCGCCGGCGGCTCCTCCGCCGGCCCAGGGGGCGGCTCGCCGCCGCCCGGCGGCGGCCGCGACTCGCCCTGCCCGGCCAGGTGGCGCTGCACGTCGGCGAAGCCGAGCTGCAGGTCGGCCAGGGCCTTGCGCAGCTCGGCCTCGACCGCGCCGACGCGGCCGCGGACGCCGTCGAGCAGGCCGGCGAGGGCGTCGATCAGCAGGCGCGCGGCCTCCAGGTCGCGGTAGCGCTCGTTCTCGTTGGGCGGCAGGCCGAGCCGCACGTAGGCGAGGGTGACCAGCGGCACGGCGGCCTCGGCCACGATGTCCCCGGCCGACACCGAGGCGAGCTGCTCGCGCATCTGGTCGAGCACCTCGCGCGCGGTCTGGTCGTCCGGCCCGGGCGCCTGGTCCGGCCCGGGTTCTTCGTCGGGACGGCGGTCGCTCACTGCGGACCTCCTCGGTGCCGTTCCGGCCGCCCTGGCGGGCGCCGGCTGGACCGGTGCGCCGCCCGCGACCGCGTCCACAGCGGCGGTCGCGCGCGTCGACACCGCGACGATGTGGCTGCTACAGTACAGCTCGACCGGGGTCCATCAGGCACTTGATGAGCTGGCAGTTGTCGAGCCTCTTCGCGAGTAGCCAGATGGGGAACACACCAAAGGATTCGTGATCGAACGATCATCGTGGAATACCACGTCGAACCGGGTCGTTGACGATCGCGCGCACAACTGCAAACTGCCTAGCAAAGTAGGAGCAAGGGCTTCTCACCTCCAGGCGATTCGAGCCCAGGGGGTCAGCGCAGGCCACCGAGGACGGTGGTGGGCGGCCCTTTTCGGGCCGCTTTCTTGATTCCCGGTCACCGTGACCGTGAGGAGGGATAGAGCATCAGCGTAGAGCCAAGGATCAACGACCGGATCCGGACCGCTCAGGTCCGGGTGGTGGGTGCCGACGGGGAGCAGCTCGGCATCATGGACACCGTCGCCGCCATGCGGATGGCCAGCGAGCTCGACCTCGACCTGGTCGAGGTCGCGCCGCTGGCGCGCCCGCCGGTCTGCAAGCTGATGGACTACTCGAAGTACAAGTACGAGCAGGCCATCAAGGCCAAGGAGGCCCGGCGCAAGCAGAGCCTGGTCGTCCTCAAGGAAATGAAGATGCGGCCCAAGATCGACCAGCACGACTACGCCACCAAGAAGGGCCACGTCGAGCGTTTCCTGCGCCAGGGCCACAAGGTCAAGGTCACCATCATGTTCCGGGGCCGGGAGATGGCCCACACCGAGCTCGGGCGACGCCTGCTGGAGCGGCTGGCCACCGACATCAGCGAGCTCGCCCAGGTCGACAGCCCCGCGCGCCAGGACGGGCGCAACATGATCGCGGTGTTCTCTCCGCGCAAGACCGCGATCACCGCCCCGCGCAGCGCCCACCAGGGCGACCGGGCCGCACCCGACCAGGGCAGCAGGAGCCAGGCCGACCGTGGCGCCAGGCCGCCGGCCGGCCCCGCCCGACCGCCGACCGGGCAGGCGACCACCAGGCGCGCGGCGCCGGTGAGCGCCCCGTAGACCGCGGCGACCACCACCCCGGATCCCTCCAGGAGACCCAGTGCCCAAGATGAAGACCCACAAGGGTGCCGCGCGCCGCTTCGCCGTCACCAAGAACGGCAAGCTGATGCGCCGGCACGCCAAGCTCAACCACATCCTCGAGAAGAAGTCGCCGGCGCAGAAGCGCCGCCTCGGCCGCGAGAGCGAGGTGGCCGCCGGCGACCGCCGCAGCGTCCGCCGGATGCTCGGCATCTGACCACGACCCGACCTTCAGACCAGGAGCGTTACCGATGGCAAGAGTGAAGCGGGCGGTGGGAGGCGCCAAGGCCAAGCGCACCACCATGGAGCTGGCCAAGGGCTACCGGGGCAGCCGCGGACGCCACCTCCGCGCCGCCAACGAGCAGGTGATGCACTCCCTGCGCTACGCCTACCGCGACCGGCGCGCCCGCAAGGGCGACTTCCGCGCCCTGTGGATCGCGCGCATCAACGCTGCCGCCCGCGCCGAGGGCCTGACCTACAACCGCTTCATCGCCGGCCTCCGCCACGCCGGCGTCGAGGTGGACCGCAAGGTCCTCGCCGACCTCGCGGTCACCGACCACGACGCCTTCGCCGCCCTGGTCGCCACCGCCAGGGAGGGGCTCGCCAAGCCGGCCGGCTGACGGCGTCACCCTCCCCCTCGCGCCCGACCGTGACCGTGATCACCAGCCCGCGCAACCCCACCGTGGCGGCTGCCCGCCGCCTCGCCGGGCAGCGCGCCCGCGCCCAGCAGGGCCGCTTCCTGCTCGAAGGGGCCCTGGGCATCCGCGCCGCCGTCGACGCCGGCGCGCCCCTGCACCTCCTCGCGGTCACGCCGGCCGCCGCCGCCCAGCACGCGGACCTGGTCGCGGACGCCCGCGCCGCCGGGGCGCGCGTGCTCGAGGTGGCCGAGCCGGTGCTCGCCGGGCTGACCCAGACGGTCACCCCGCAGGGCCTGGTCGCCGTCGTCGGCAGCGTCACCCGCGAGCTCGGCGCCCTACCGGCCGCGCCGCGCCTGGTCTGCGTGCTCGCCGAGGTGCGCGACCCGGGCAACGCCGGCACGGTGCTGCGCGCGGCCGACGCCTTCGGCGCCGACGCGCTGGCCACCACGGCCGGTTCGGTCGACCTGGAGAGCCCCAAGGCGGTGCGGGCCGCGGCCGGCAGCCTGTTCCACCTGCCGGTGGCGGCCGGGGTGCCGTGGCCGCGCCTCGCCGGCGCGCTCGCGGGCCGCGGCCTCGCCCTGGTCGGGGCGGACCCGCACGCGGCCGACGAGCTCGAGGCGGCACCGCTGGACGGCCCCGTCGCCCTGGTGCTCGGCAACGAGGCGCACGGCCTGCCAGCCGCCGTCCGCGCCGACCTCGACCACCTGGTGCGCCTGCCCGCCTGGGGCCGCGCCGAGAGCCTCAACCTGGCCGCCGCGGCGGCGGTGCTGCTCTACGAGACGGCCCGGCGGCAGCGCGCCGCCGACCCTCGGCTGGCTCGCTGCAGCGACCCAGCCCGGGAGGTGGCCGCGCTTGGCTGACACCGAGGCGTACCTCAGGTCGTTGCCGGACGCGGTCGTGGTGGTGGAGGCCGACGGCACGGTGGCCTACGCCAACGCCGCCGCGGAGCGCCTCGCCCGCGCCGGCCGCGACCAGCTCACCGGGCGGCCCATCGACGAGGTCGTGCCGCTGCTCGACGAGGCGGGCAAGGCCTGGTGGCAGTGCTCGGCGAAGCTGCGGGCGATGCGCGGCGTGCGCGGCGTGCCGCCGCGCGAGCTGACCCTGGCCGTCGGCGGGCACGCCGTCCTGGTCGACCTGGCGGCGACCTTCGTGCGCGGCCCCGACGCCCGGGTCGTCCAGGCGATCTGCGTCATCAGGGACGCCACGGCGCGGCGCCGCGCCGAGGCCGCCAGGGGCGAGCTGGTCTCCACCCTCTCGCACGAGCTGCGCTCCCCGCTGACCAGCGTCAAGGGCTTCACCTCGACGCTGCTGCACCGCTGGGACCGCTTCAGCGACGAGCAGAAGAAGCACATGCTGCGCACCGTCAACGAGGACGCCGACCGGGTCACGCGCCTGATCAAGGAGCTGCTCGACGTCTCCCGCATCGAGGCCAAGCGGCTGGAGCTGCACCGGCGCATGATCGACCTGCTCGACGTCAGCCGCGACGTGGTCCAGCGCTTCGAGCCGCTGGCCGACGGCGGCCACCGCTTCAGTATCGAATTCCCGGCCGGCTTCCCCGAGGTCTATGCTGACCGGGACAAGGTCGAGCAGGTGCTCACCAACCTGGTGGAGAACGCGGTGAAGTACTCCGAGGGCGGCACGGTCACGATCAGCGGCGCGGTCGCCGACGACGAGGTCGAGGTCGCCGTCCGCGACGAGGGCGTCGGCATCCCCGCCGACCAGCTCAACCTCATATTCACCAAGTTCTACCGGCGCGCCGGCCACGGCGCGCCGTCCGGCACCGGCCTCGGCCTGTTCATCACCCGGGGCCTGGTCGAGGCCCACGGCGGGCGCATCTGGGCCCGCTCCGAGGTGGGCCGCGGCACCGAGGTCCGATTTCGCCTGCCCCGCGGGGGCCTGGAGCTGGCCGGGATCGACTGACCGGCTCCCCACTGGCCCGGCGGGGCGACCGCCCAGCGGATGACACCTTGGCAGCGACCGGCCGCCGAACCGGCGTGCCGCCGAACCTCAGGAGCCCGACCATGCCCACCACCGCCGAACCCGACCTCGACACCCTGGTCGAGGCGGGTCGGGCCGCCCTCGCCGGCGCGGGCGACCTCGACGAACTGCGCGCCGCCGAGCAGGCCCACCTGTCGCGGCGCTCGCCGCTCGGCGAGGTCCAGCGCGGCCTCGGCCGCCTCGGCCCCGAGGCCCGCCGCGAGCTCGGCCGCCGCGTCAACCAGGCCCGCGCCGAGCTGCAGGCCGCCCTCGAGGGGCGCCGGTCCGAGCTGGAGGCGGCCAGGGACGCGGCCCTGCTCGAGGCGGAGCGGGTCGACGTCACCCTCCCCGGCCGCCGGCCGCCGCGCGGCGCCGTCCACCCGCTGACCCGCGCCACCGACGAGATCATCGACATCTTCGTCGGCCTGGGCTACCGCGTCTTCGAAGGCCCCGAGGTGGAGACCGACTGGTACAACTTCGAGGCGCTGAACTTCCCGCCCGGCCACCCGGCCCGCTCCATGCAGGACTCGCTCACCCTGCTGGACGAGACCCGGCCGCCGGGGTGGCTGGTGCTGCGTACCCACACCTCGCCGGGGCAGATCCGGGTGATGGAGGCCGGCCCGCCGCCGGTGTACGTGGTCATCCCCGGCCGCTGCTACCGGGCGGACACGCCCGACGCCACCCACGTGCCCGTCTTCCACCAGCTCGAGATCCTCGCCGTGGACGAGGGCCTCACCATGGGCGACATGAAGGGCACGCTGCTGGCCTTCGCCCGCACCTACTTCGGCGCCGAGCGCGACATCCGCCTGCGGCCCTCCTACTTCCCGTTCACCGAGCCGAGCGCGGAGATCGACGTCTCCTGCTTCGTCTGCGGCGGCGAGGGCGGCGACTGCCGCACCTGCAAGGGCGAGCGCTGGATCGAGGTGCTGGGCGCCGGCATGGTCCACCCGAAGGTGCTCGCCAACGGCGGCTACGACCCCAACAAGGCGTCCGGCTTCGCCGCCGGCATGGGCATCGAGCGGCTGTACATGCTCCGATCGGGGCTGGCCGACATCCGCACCCTGACCGACAACGACCTGCGCTGGCTGAACAGCGTCTAAGCCGGAAGGAGGTAGAGCGATGCGCGTCCCGTTGTCCTGGCTGGCCGACCACGTCGAGGTCGACCTGCCCGCGCTCACCCTCGCCGACCGGCTCACCGACGGCGGCCTGGAGATCGAGTCGGTCGACCGGGTCGGGGAGGACGTCGCCGGCGTGCTCACCGCCCGCGTCCTGGCGGTCGCGCCCCACCCGCGCGCCGACCGGCTCGCCCTGGTCCGCGTCGAGGCCGGCGGCGACGAGCGCGAGGTGGTCTGCGGCGCCCACAACTACGCCCCGGGCGACGTGGTCGCCTGGGCGGCGCCCGGCTCGACCCTGCCCGGCGGCGTCGAGATCGGCCGCAAGGAGGTCCGCGGCGTCTGGTCGGAGGGCATGCTGGCCTCGCCGGCGGAGCTGGCCGTCTTCGACGACCACTCCGGCATCCTGGTGCTGCCGCCCGACACGCCCGTCGGCGCCGACCTGGTCGAGGCGGCCGGGCTGCGCGACGCCGTGCTGCAGATCAAGACCTACCCGAACCGGGGCGACACCATGTGCGTCCGCGGCGTCGCCCGCGAGGCCGCGCTGGTGCTCGGCGCCGAGCTCACCCCGCTCGACCTGGCCGTGCCCGAGGCCGGCCCGAAGGCGTCGAAGCTTGCCTCGGTCGAGGTCAGCGACACCGAGGGATGCCCGGTCTACATCGCGCGCGTGGTCGAGGGCGCCGACGCCGCCCGCCCCGCGCCGCTGTGGATGGCCCGACGCCTGTGGCTGTACGGGCAGCGCCCCCTCGGCGCGGTGATCGACGTCACCAACTACCTGCTGCTCGACCAGGGGCAGCCGCTGCACGCCTTCGACCTCGACCTGGTCCCCGGCCGGCGCATCCTGGTGCGCCGCGCCCGCGACGGCGAGACGCTGCGCACCCTCGACGGCCGCGACCGCCGCCTGACCGCGGACGACACCCTGATCACCGCGGGCGAGCAGGCGCTCGCCCTGGCCGGGATCATGGGCGGCGAGGAGACCGAGGTCCGCGCCGCGACCCGCAACGTGCTGATCGAGTCGGCCCACTTCCCGCCCGCGACGGTGCGCCGCACCATGCACCGGCTCGGCATGAGCACCGAGGGCGGCCAGCGCTGGGCCAGGGGCGTCGACCCCGACGGCGCCGGGCGCGTCTGCGACCAGGCGGCCGCGCTGATGGCCCGCCTGGCCGGTGGCACGGTGGCGGCCGGGCGGCTCGAGGCCGGTCCCGGCGTGCCGCCGCGCGAGCGGGTCCGGCTCGACTGGGCACGCTCGTCGCGGCGGCTCGGCGCGCCGGCCGACCCCGAGTTCGCCGCGGAGAAGCTGCGCGGCGTCGGCTGCACGGTCGAGGTCGCCGGCCCCGGCGAGCTGAGCGCGGGGCCGCCGAGCTGGCGCTTCGACATCGAGGGCTGGGCCGACCTCGAGGAGGAGGTGGCCAGGCGCTGGGGCTACGGCAACCTGCCGGCCACCCTGCCGCCTGCCACCGGTGGCCGCCTCACCTTCGAGCAGCGCCTGCGGCGGCAGGTCCGCGAGGTCCTCGCCGGCATGGGCCTCACCGAGGTGATCACCTGGCCGTTCACCAACCAATGGGCACTCGACCGCCTCGGCCTCGCCGGCGACGACCCACGTCGTACGGCCCTGCGGATCCTCAACCCGATCTCCGAGGAGAGCCCCGAGCTGCGCACCACCCTGCTGCCCGGCCTGGTCGAGGTGGCCAGGCGCAACCTGGCCAAGGCGCTGCCGCGGGCGGCCATCTACGAGCTCGGTGCCGTGTTCTTGAAGCCCGATCCACCGGGGGGGCGGGCAGCGGCCCCCCGGACCTCCCCAAACGGCTCTGGGCGCGACGCCGGCCTGCCCGCCGAGCCGGCCCTGCTCGGGCTGCTGCTGGCCGGGCAACGGCCCGGCGGCCGCTTCGACGACCCGCCCGCCGAGGTCGACTTCGCCGACCTCAAGGGCGTGGTCGAGGGCCTGCTCGCCGCGCTCGGGATCGACACCGTCAGCTTCGTGCCCGAGGAGCCGCCGCCGTTCCACCCGGGTCGCTGCGCCGGGGTGCTGCTCGGCGACCGGCCGGTCGGGCTGCTCGGCCAGCTCCACCCGCGGGTCGCCGCCGCCTGCGAGCTGCCGCCGGCCAGCTTCGCCGCCGAGCTGGAGCTGCTGCCGCTGCTCCAAGAGGTGCCGGCCCTGCGCCCGGCGACCACCCCGTCGCCCTACCCCGAGCTCTCCTTCGACGTCGCCTTCCTGGCGCCCCCCGGGGTGCCGGCCGCCGACCTGGAGGTGGTCCTGCGCGAGGCGGCCGGGAGGCTGCTCGCCCGCCTGGAACTGTTCGACGCCTACCGCGGGGCGCCGCTGCCGCCCGGCCACACCAACCTGGCCTACCGGGTCGCCCTGCAGGCTCCCGACCGCACCCTCACCGACGGTGACGCCCGCGCCGTCCGCGGCCGCATGGAGGAGCTGGCGAGCGCGCGGCTCCAGGCGGTGCTGCGCGCGGCCGAGTAGGAGAGCACCGGGCTCCCCGCGAGTGAGGCCTGTCCCCCCGGTGGGGGAGGCCGTAGGCTGGGGGGGAGAGGAGCGCGCGGGTGGTCGACTACACGGTCGCTGGGGTCGAAGGCGGCGTCTGCGCCCCGCGGGGGTTCAGGGCCGCCGGGGTGGACGCCGGCCTGGTGGAGGGGTCCGGGCCCGACCTCGCCCTGGTGGTCAGCCAGCAGACCTCGGTGGCCGCCGGCCGCTTCACCTCCCACCGCTTCCCGTCGGCGCCGGTGCGCTGGTCGCGCCGCTGCGTCCAGGAGGGCCAGGCCCGCGCCGTGCTGGCCCACGCCGGGGTGGCCAACGCCGTCACCGGCCGGCCGGGCGACGCGGACGCGGCCGCCCTCGCCGCCCAGTGCGCCGCCGCCGTCGGCTGCCGGGCCGACGAGGTCCTGCTGCTCGGCACCGGCCAGGTCGGCGTGCGCCTGCCGCTCGCCCACGCCGCCGAGGGCGCCGAGAAGGCGGTGACCGCGCTCGGCCGCCGCGGCTCGGGCGAGGTCCTGCGGGCGCTCGGCGCCTCCGGCGGCGTCACCCGCGACCAGGCGGTCGCGGTCGCCTGGTCGGAGGGGGAGGTGCGCATCGGCGCGGCCGCCAAGGCCTCGCCGCCGTTCGCCCCCGCCTTCGCCACCACCCTGGTGGTGCTCACCACCGACGCCGAGGTGGGCCGCGACGTGCTCGGCGGCATGCTCGCCAGGGCGGTCGCCCGCTCCTTCGAGCGGGTCCTGGTCGACCAGGGGCCGGGCATGGCCGACTCGGTGGTGATGCTGGCCAACGGCACCGCGGCCGCACCGACCCTGGAGACCGGCTCGGAGGGCGCGCTCGCCTTCGAGTCCGCCCTCGGCCAGCTCTGCGAGTCGCTCGCCGAGGGCCTGGCGATGCGCGTCCCGGGCGCGCGCAAGCTGGTGGTGATCACCGTCCACGGCGCCGCGAGGCACGCCGACGCCCTGGCGGCGGCGCGCGCGGTGGCCGGCTCGGTGGCGGTCCGGGCCGGGCTGGCCGCCGGGCGGGCGGTCTGGCCGGCGGTGCTCGACGCCCTCGGCGCGGCCGCGGTCGAGCTCGACCCCGACCAGGTCGGGGTCCGCTTCGGCCCGGTCACGGTGGTCAGTGGCGGCCGCGTCGCCCCCCACGACGAGCGCGCCGCCGCCGCGGTCGCCGCCAAGGCCCAGGTCGACCTCGCCGTCGACCTCGGCGTCGGCGCCGCGGCCGCGACCGTGACCACCACCGACCTGCCCCCCGAGGCCCTCACCTCCTTCCACGCCCCATGACCGCCTTCGTGCCGGATCGAGGGGATCCGCGGGCTCCTGCGGCGCCGGGCGGTCCCGCGCGGATGCAGTGGCTGACAAGGTGGCCGTGGTCATGGGCGCGTGTCAGACTTGGCATCCCGGCCGAGCGCCGCGCCGTCCAGCGCGCTCGCGCGGCCCTTCGGACCGCAGGCGACCAGGGGGCACCCAACTGATGGCTTCCAACCGCGTGCTCGTGGTCGAGGACGACCCGAGCGTCCGTGGGCTCATCCAGGCGATCCTGGAGGACGAGGCGATGGAGGTGGTCCTCGCCGGCGACGGCGAGGAGGGGCTGCGCCTGGCGCGCACGATCGACCCCGCGGTGGTGCTCCTCGACGTGATGATGCCGGGGCTCGGCGGCCCCGAGGTCATCCGGCGCCTGCGCGCCGCCGACGGCTCGTTGCCCTTCGCCGTCCTGGTGGTCACCGGCGCGGCCGAGGCCGCCGGCCCGCTGCGCCGCGAGCTCGGCGCCGACGCCGTCCTGGAGAAGCCGTTCGACGTCATCACCCTGGCCGACCGGGTGCGCGCCCTGGCGGAGCGCGCCGGCGAGGCCCAAAGGAGCACCAATGAGCAAGCGTGACTTCCTCTCGGTCGACGACCTCAGCGGCGACGAGCTGGTCGCCCTGCTCGACGGCGCCGACCGGCACAAGGCCGAGCGCCGCGTACGGGCCACCCTCGCCGGCCGCACGGTCGCGCTGATCTTCGAGAAGCCCTCCACCCGCACCCGCGTCTCCTTCGAGGTGGCAGTGCACGAGCTGGGCGGCTACCCGCTGCCCCTCGGCGGCGGCGAGACCCAGCTCGGCCGCGGCGAGACGATCGAGGACACCGCCGCCGTGCTCTCCCGCTACGTGCACGCGATCGTGCTTCGCACCTTCGCCCAGGAGAGCCTGGAGCGGCTCGCCCGCGCCGGCACCGTCCCGGTGGTCAACGCCCTGTCCGACTACTCCCACCCCTGCCAGGCCCTCGCCGACCTGCAGACCATCCGCGAGCGCAAGGGCCACCTCGCCGGGCTGCGCCTGGCCTACCTCGGCGACGGCAACAACGTCGCCCACAGCCTGCTGTTAGCCGGGTCCAAGGCCGGCATGCACGTGACCGTCGCCACCCCCTCGGGCTACGAGCCGATCCCGCAGGTCGTCCGGCGCTCCACCGAGATCGCGGCGGGCACCGGCGGCAGCGTCGAGCTGACCAACGACCCGGCCGCGGCGGCCAAGGGCGCCGACGTCCTCTACACCGACGTGTGGGCCTCGATGGGCCAGGAGATGGAGCACGGCGAGCGCGCCCTGATCTTCAAGCCCTACCAGCTCTCCACCGACACCCTCGCGGCCGCCTCGCCCGACGTGGTGGTGTTGCACTGCCTGCCGGCCCAC
Source organism: Actinomycetes bacterium (assembly GCA_036377075.1). Classification (GTDB taxonomy): domain Bacteria; phylum Actinomycetota; class CALGFH01; order CALGFH01; family CALGFH01; genus DASUZB01. Next base: position 34,612 of record DASUZB010000177.1, read on the forward strand.
CGCGGCGAGGAGATCGCCCCCGAGGTCATGGACGGCCCCAACTCGGCCGTGTTCGACCAGGCCGAGAACCGCCTCCACACCCAGAAGGCGCTGCTGTCGTGGCTGCTGACCGGCTCCCCGGACCCGGCATGAGGGCGCCGGTCCGCCACGGCGCCGCAATGCCGTTCCCGTGAGGCCGCCACGGGCGGTGCTCTGGCCGCTGCTCGCGGTCCCCGCCGGCGCGGCCGGCAGCACCCTGACCACCGCCGTCGCCGCGGCCGTCGCCGGCCGCGAGGCCGACCTCGCCCTGCAGCCCCTGGAGCTCGCCCTGCGGGTCGCCCTGCTGCTCGCCGCTCCGTGCGTCGGCGCACTGGTGGCAGCCCTGGTGCTGCCGCGGCCGGCCGGCTCGCCGCTGGTCGCCCGGCTGACCGTGGCCGGTGTCGGCGTCGGGGTGCCGTTCGGGCCGCTGCTGGTCCTGCGCATGGACCGCGTCCTGCACTTCGGGATCGGCGCCATCCTGCTGAGCCTGGTGGTGCTGCTCGCCTGGGGGACGGTCGGCGCGGTACTGGCCGCCGGCTGGTGGGCGCGGCCGGAGCGCTACGCTGACCGCACCGAGCTCCCCGGGTCCGACCCGCTCGGCTGAAGGCGATGGCCTGGCGCAACGACGAGATCGCGAACCACTTCTTCGAGCTCGCCGCCCTCTACGAGCTGCGCGGCGGCGAGGGCTTCCGGGTGCGCGCCTACGAGCGGGCCGCCCGCGCCCTCTCCGGGCACGGCAGCGACCTGGCCGCGCTGTCCGAGCGCGAGCTGGCGGCCATCCCCGGGGTGGGCAAGGCGGTCGCCGGCAAGGTGCGCGAGTACCTCGCCAGCGGCCAGATCCAGACGCTCGAGCGGCTCCGGGCGGAGATCCCGGCGGGCCTGCGCGAACTGGTCCGGGTACCCGGGCTGGGGCCGCGCAAGGCGCGCGTGCTGCACGAGGCCCTCGGGGTCGACAGCGTGGAGGAGCTGACCGCCGCGGTCGCCGCCGGCCGGGTGGCCGGCCTGCCCGGCATGGGTGCCCGCACCCAGGAGAACCTCGCCCGGGCGCTGCAGCGGCTGGCCGGCGGCCTGCCCGGCATCCCGCTCGCCGCCGCCCTCACCGTGGCCGAGAGCCTGCGCGACGCGCTCGCCGGCGCCCCCGGCGTCACCAGGGTCGAGCTGGCCGGCTCGCTGCGCCGCATGAAGGCCACCGTCCACGACCTCGACCTGCTGGCCGCGAGCACCGACCCGGCCGCGACCGGCCGCGCCTTCGCCGCCCTCCCCGACGTGGTCGAGGTGCTCGCCGCTGGCGACACCAAGGTCTCGGTCCGCACCCGCCACGGCTACCAGGTCGACCTGCGCGTGGTCGCGCCCGGCGTCTGGGGCGCCGCGCTGCAGTACTTCACCGGCTCGCAGGCGCACAACGTGCGCGTGCGCGAGCGGGCGGTCAAGGCCGGCCTGAAGCTGTCGGAGTACGGCCTGGAGACGCGCGAGGGCGAGCCGCTCGCCGCCGCGACCGAGGCGGAGGTCTACGAGCGCCTCGGCCTCGGCTGGGTGCCGCCGCTGCTGCGCGAGGACCGCGGCGAGGTGGAGGCGGCCGCCGCCGGGACGCTGCCGCGCCTGGTCACCGTCGACGACGTCGGCGGCGACTTCCACTGCCACACGGAGCTCTCGCCCGACTCGACCGCCCCGCTCGAGGTGATGGTGGCCGCCGCCCGCGAGCGCGGCTACCGCTTCCTGGCGATCACCGACCACGCCGAGAAGCTCCTGTTCGGCGGCGCCAGCCGCGAGGCGATGCTCGCCCAGCGCGAGCGGGTGCGCGCGCTGCAGCGGCGCCTCGGCGACATCGAGCTGCTCCACGGCGCCGAGCTGAACATCGACCGGGACGGGGCGGTCGACTACGACGGCGACTTCCTCGACGGCTTCGACGTGCTCGTCGCGAGCGTCCACGACGGGCTCGACCAGCCCGGCCCCGAGCTGACCAGGCGGCTGGTGCGGGCCTGCGAGCACCCCGCCGTCAACGTCATCGGCCACCCGACCGGCCGCCTGCTCGGCGCCCGCCCCGGCGGCGACGTCGACCTGGAGGCACTGTGCAAGGCGGCCGCCCGCACCGGCACCGCCCTGGAGGTCAACGGCTCGCCCGAGCGCCTCGACCTCGGCGACGAGCAGGTCCGCCTGGCCCTGCGGCTGGGCGCGACGCTCTCCTTCGGCTCCGACAGCCACGGCCCCGGCCACCTCGGCTACATGCGCTTCGCCGCCGCCACCGCCGCCCGCGGCTGGGCCGGCCCCGACCGGGTGCTCAACGCCCTGCCTCCCGCCGAGCTGCGGCGCTTCCTCGCCAAGGGCCGCGACCGCGCCCCGCACGGGACGGCGCCGTGACCGCCGCGCTGCCGCGCGGAGCGCTGCGGCCGCTGCCGGCCGCGTTCTACCTCCGGCCGGTCCTCGAGGTGGCGCGCGACCTGCTCGGCCGCCTGCTGGTGCACGACGCGCCGGAGGGCCGCTGCGCCGTGCGGATCGTCGAGACCGAGGCCTACGACGGCACCGGGCGGGACCCCGCCAGCCACGCCCACCGGGGCCGCACCGCCCGCAACGCGGTGATGTTCGGCCCGCCGGGGCACCTCTACGTCTACCAGACCTACGGGATGCACTTCTGCCTCAACGTGGTCTGCGCCCCGGAGGGCACCGCCCAGGCGGTGCTGCTGCGCGCCGGCGAGCCGGTGCTCGGCGAGGCGCTGATGGCCGCGCGGCGCCCGGCGTCGCGGCCACGCGACCTGACCCGCGGCCCCGCCCGGCTGGCCGCCGCGCTCGGCCTCGACGCCGCCGCCAACGGCAGCGACCTGCGCGCCGGCCCGGTCCTGCTGACCGCCGGCTGGCCGCTGGACGACGCCGCGGTCGCCTGGACCGGCCGGGTCGGCGTCGCCAGCGCCGCCGACCGTCCCTGGCGGGCGCTCGCCACCAGCAGCCCCTGGGTCTCGCCCGGCCGCCCCGGCCCGAACGCGCGCCAACGCGCCCGCGCCGCCGGCGTCGCCGCCGGACCGCGGCACCCGCTGCGGCGCCGCGGCTCCTGACCGCGCGGCTCACGGGCCGGTGGTGGTCGGTGCCGGTCCCGTCGGCGTGGGGACGGTGCTGGTCGGCGCGGGCGGGCAGCCGGGCGGGTTGACCCACAGCTGGATCGGCTGCGTGATGGCCACCTGCCCCCCTGGACCGGGGGCCGCCTTCCACACCATGCCGGGGCGCGCCGCCGCCGCGTTGGCGTCCTCCTCGCAGCTGCCGGTCACCTGGGCGGCCAGCCCGGCCTGGCGCAGCAGCGCCATGGCGGCCTCCGCCGGCTGGCCGAGCACCTCGGGGACCAGGGTCGCACCGAGCCCGCCGTTGCCGTAGCGGTCGACCGCCACCGTCAGCGCCACGGTCGCGCCGCGGCCGGGAGCCATCCCGCCGGCGGGGGACTGCCCCAGCACCGTGCCGGGCCGCTCGGCGTCGCTCACCAGCAGCCGCTGGGTCATTCCCAGCCCGGCCTCGGTGAGCCAGGCGGCCGCGGTGCTCAGCGGTACGCCGGTCAGGTTCGGGACCACGCCGGGCAGCGGCGCCGCCGGTGCCGTGCAGGGCCGCTGCGGCGCGGCGATGGCGAGGTAGACGACGTTGCCGACCTGCGCCGCCGGGGTGAAGCGGTTGGGCAGGCAGTCGCGCAGCACGTCCACGGTCATCGTGGCCAGCTCGGTCGATGGGCGCGGGAACTCCTGCGCCGGCCGCCCGGCGAGGGCATGCCCCATGAAGCCCGCCCAGATCGCGGCCGGCCAGGTGCCGCCGAGCACCGTCAGCGGCGTCCGCGGGGGCGTCATCGGCACCTGTGCCTGCGGGTAGCCGACCCACACCGCGGCCGCCAGGTCCGGCGTGTAGCCCACGAACCAGGCGTCCGCGTTGTGCTGGGTGGAGCCGGTCTTGCCGGCGGAGGGCCGGCCGATGCGGGCGCGCACGCCGCTGCCGTGCTCGACCACGCCGCGCAGCACGTCGTCGACCACCGCCACGACCGACCCGGGCAGCACCCGCTCGCGAGCCGGGCGCGCCTGGTAGATGACGTGCCCGTCGGCGTCGGTGATGCGCGCGACGCCGTAGGGCGCCGCGCGGACCCCGCCCGAGGCCAGGGTGGCGTAGGCCGCGGCCATCTCGAGCGGGGTGACGCTGGACGCCCCGAGCACCGCGCTCGGCTGCGGCGCGAGCCGCCGCGGGTCGATGCCGAGCCGGGCGGCGGTCGCCACCACCACCCGCCCGCCACGGTCCGGGTCGCCGTGGCCGAGCCGCAGCAGCAGCTGCGCGTAGACGGTGTTGACCGACAGGGCGGTGGCCTCCCGCAGGGTCGCGTGGCCGAAGCCGCGGCCCTCGAAGTTCCGCACCGTGTAGGCGCCACCACCCGGCCTGGCCAGGGTCACCTGGTCCGGCGCGGTGAACACCGCCTCAGGGGGGATGCCGTGCTCGATCGCGGCGACCAGCGCGAAGGTCTTGAACGCCGAGCCGGCCTGGCGGCCCGAGCCGCCCGTCCCGGTGGCCAGGTTGACGCGCCCGAAGCGCCGGTCGCCGAAGTAGTCGCGCCCGCCGACCAGCGCCCGCACCGCGCCCGTGCCCGGCTCCACCGCGGCCAGCGCCGCGTACGGGCCGCCGGGGCGGTCGACCACCCGCCGCGCCGCCAGCTCCGCCTGGTCCTGCAGCCCCAGGTCGACCGTGGTGGTGACGCGCAGCCCGCCGCGGAACAGGCGGGCGGCGCGCGCCTGCCGGGTGCCCCCCAGCGCGGCGAAGCGCCGGTCGGCCGGGTCGAGGAGCTGGTCGACCACCCAGCCGACGAACCAGGGCGCCGCATGGCGCCGCTCGCGGCCGCGGGACGGGCGCAGGCCGAGCGGCTCGGCCGCCGCCGCGGCGGCCTGCGCGGGCCGCAGGTGGCGCAGCCGCGCCATGCGGCGCAGCACCTCGGCGCGCCGTGCCAGGGCGGCCGCCGGCCGGGTGAACGGGTCGTAGCCGGCGGGCGAGCGCACCAGCCCGGCCAGCAGGGCGGCCTGCGGCAGGGTGAGGCGGTCGGCGTGGGTGGAGAAGTAGGTCGAGGCGGCCGCCTCGACGCCGTAGGCGCCCGCGCCGAAGTAGACCGTGTTGAGGTAGGCGGCCAGGATCTCGTCCTTGGCGTTGCGCCGCTCGACGCCCAGCGCCAGGCCGGCCTCGCGGAGCTTGCGGCGCAGGCTGCGCTCGTTGGAGGCGTAGGCGTTCTTGACGTACTGCTGGGTGATGGTGGAGCCACCCTCGACCACGCGCCCGGCCTGCAGGTCGCGCAGGGTGGCCCTGGCCAGCGCCCGCCAGTCGAGCCCGCCGTGCTGGTAGAAGCGCGCGTCCTCGACGTCGACCACCGCCAGCCGCAGCCAGCGGCTGACGCGGCCGAGCGGCACGTCGGTGCGGTCCTCCGGGCCGTGCAGGGTGGTGATCAGGTGCCCGCCCACGTCGTAGAGGTAGGTGGACTGGGCGCTGCCGCCGGGCGCGGTCAGCGCGACCGGACGGGGCGACACGCACCCTGCCGCGGCCAGGCAGCCGGCCAGCAGCAGGGCGAGCACGCCGGTGGCTCGTCGCATGACACCCAAGTGGTCGGCAACAGGGCGGGCTGGCTTCATCACCGGGCGCCCGCGCGGTGGCCGAATCGAGCCCCGTGGCAGCGCCGGAGCCGACCAGGCGGCGTTCCGATCCTTGCCATGCCTCGGTTCCAGGGCTTGTTGCTCGGTTGACACAACTTCGACGCCGGTGCTACCTTGCGACCGCTGTACGGAAGTTCTTCATGACCAACACCTGTCCGTAGCGTCAGGCCGTCGTCGAAGCGGAACCACTGGCGTCGGTGCGACGTTGACAACGGAAGACAGGAGGTCGCCGAAGGCCACTCGGGACCCACGTTCCAACGGCTGTCGGTGGCCGCTCTGTCGCCCGCGAGGGCACGGGGCGGCGCTTCTGTGTGAAGTGTCAGCGATGCACCGGGTACTCCGGCAGGGGTACGATGGGTGGGTTGCGGTTTGACGAGCTCGAAAGGCCCGTGCTAGCGTCGCCGCCGCTCTGGCGGCGAAGCGCCGAGGCGGGAACCGCGGGCGAGTCGCCGGAGAGTTCCCACGACGTTCCTTGAAAACTCAACAGTGTGTGAAAAGCCAGTGCCAACCCCGTACTGCGAGGCATCACGCCCCGCAGGACGGTTCCTTATGGCACATCTGGACAACAGATGAGCCGGCAGCGGCAGGAGGCATGGTCCGTCCTGTCGCCCATCCCCCCGGTCCGTCCGGGACGGATGGTCAAACCCATGGCCCTCGGGTCATGGTGCTTCAGACGAGAACGAACCCCGGTCTCGTCGGCGCCTCGGTGCCGGCGGCTCGGGAGTCGAGATCTCTGACGGAGAGTTTGATCCTGGCTCAGGATGAACGCTGGCGGCGTGCATAACACATGCAAGTCGAGCGAGGGCCAGCTGGTGGCAACACCGGCTGGTGCCTAGCGGCGAACGGGTGAGTAACACGTGGGCAACCTGCCCCTGACTTCGGGATAAGCCCGGGAAACTGGGTCTAATACCGGATATGAGTCCCCATCGCATGGTGGGGGCTGGAAAGGACCTCCGGTCAGGGATGGGCCCGCGGCCTATCAGCTCGTTGGTGAGGTAATGGCTCACCAAGGCGACGACGGGTAGCCGGCCTGAGAGGGTGAACGGCCACACTGGGACTGAGACACGGCCCAGACTCCTACGGGAGGCAGCAGTGGGGAATCTTGCCCAATGGGCGCAAGCCTGAGGCAGCGACGCCGCGTGCGGGACGAAGGCCTTCGGGTTGTAAACCGCTTTCAGCAGGGACGAAGCGAAAGTGACGGTACCTGCAGAAGAAGCCCCGGCCAACTACGTGCCAGCAGCCGCGGTAATACGTAGGGGGCGAGCGTTGTCCGGATTCATTGGGCGTAAAGAGCTCGTAGGCGGCTGTCCAAGTCGATTGTGAAAACTCGGAGCTCAACTCCGAGCCTGCGTTCGATACTGGACGGCTAGAGTCTGGTAGGGGGACCTGGAATTCCTGGTGTAGCGGTGGAATGCGCAGATATCAGGAGGAACACCGGTGGCGAAGGCGGGGTCCTGGGCCAGTACTGACGCTGAGGAGCGAAAGCGTGGGGAGCAAACAGGATTAGATA
>DASUZB010000178.1:0-23725 GCA_036377075.1 Actinomycetes bacterium
ATGGAGAAGCTGCTGACCCTGGCCGAGGTGGCCGAGCGGCTGAACACCACGCCGCGGCACGTCCGCCGGCTGGTGGCCGAGCGGCGCATCGCCTACCGCAAGCTCGGCCGCTACGTGCGCTTCCACCCCGACGACGTGGCCGAGTACGTCGCCGCCCACCGCATCGAGCCCGCATCCGGTGCACAGGTCGGTGCCGGATGAGCCGCCGCCGCGCCCGCAGCTTCGGGACCGTCCGCAAGCTCCCCTCCGGCCGCTGGCAGGCCCGCTACCACGACCAGGCCGGCGTGCGGCACACCGCGCCGCGGACCTTCCCGACCCGTGGCGACGCCAACCGCTTCCTCGCCCAGGTCGAGGCCGACCTGCTGCGCGGCGCCTGGGCCGACCCGCGGCTGGCGCGGACCACCTTCGGCGAGTGGGTCGAACGCTGGCAGCAGACCACGGCCGAGCTGCGGCCAGGCACCCGCGTCCTGTACGGCTACCTGCTGCGCCGGTTCCTGCTGCCGGCGTTCGCCACCACCCCGCTGGGCAAGCTCGACCCGCTGACGGTGCGGACCTGGCTCGCCGGCCTGCACGAGGCCGGCGAGGTCACCCCGACCACGATCGCCAAGGCCTACCGGCTGCTGCGCCGCATCCTCAACGTCGCGGTGGAGGCCGGCTACCTGCCCCGCAACCCGTGCACGGTCAAGGGCGCCGGGATCGAGCGGGCGCGCGAGATGCGCCATGTCAGCATCCCCCAGCTCGTGGCCCTCGCCGAGGCGGTGCCTGGCCGCTACCGGGCGCTGGTGATCGTGGCCGGCTTCAGCGGCCTGCGCTGGGCCGAGCTGGTCGGGCTGCGCCGCCGCCACGTCGACCTGGCCGGCGCCCGCGTGCACGTGGTGGAGCAGGCCGCCGAGGTCCGGGGCAAGATCATCGTCGGCCCGCCCAAGACCGAGGCCGGCCGCCGGGTGGTGACCCTGCCCGCGGTCGCGCTCGAGGCGCTGGCCGAGCACCTGGACCGCTACGCCCTGCCCGGCCCCGACGGGCTGGTGTTCACCAACACCGCCGGCACCCACGTGAAGCGCAGCCACTTCAGCCATTGGGCCTGGCGCCCCGCCGTGCACCAGCTCGGGCTGGACGGGCTACGCTTCCACGACCTGCGCCACACCGCCGCCACCCTCGCCGCGGTCGCCGGCGCGACCACCAAGGAGCTGATGGAGCGCATCGGCCACACCTCGCCCGGGGTGGCGGCGCGCTACCAGCACGTGATGGCCGACCGGCAAGCGGCCCTCGCCGCCGCGCTCGATGACCTCGCCCAGGAGGCCATCCAGAGGGGTCCGAGGGCACGTGGAGGGCACGGCCAGTCCGCCACGAAGCGGAGCGGGGATGTGGCAGGCTCGTGACCTGCGCCGGGAGTGAGAGCGGGTGACGGGAATCGAACCCGCGTCACGAGCTTGGAAGGCTCGAGCTCTACCATTGAGCTACACCCGCGCCGTGGCCGCCCGCCGGCGGCAGAGCGAGCGTACCACCGGGCACTGCTGACCTCCTTCAGGTTGCCCGGTGGCGCGTGGTCTGGAAGCCTTCGGGCCTGTCCGTCCCCCGCCCCCACGTGGAGTCGCCGTGGCCGTCGGTACCGCCCCCGCCCGATCCGAGACGCCGTCCGCCGGAGGCGGCCTGCGCCCGCCGATCCTCGCGATCTTCGTCGCCTCCGGGGCGGCCGGCCTCATCTACCAGGTGGTCTGGTCCCGCGAGCTGGTGCTGGTGTTCGGCAACACGACCCAGGCGATCGCCACCATCGTGACCGCGTTCCTCGCCTGCCTCGGGATCGGCGGCCTGGTCGGCGGGCGGCTGGCGGACCGCACCGCCCGGCCGCTGCCGCTGTACGGGACGCTGGAGCTGGGCATCGCGTTCTGCGGCCTGGGGCTGCCGTTCGTCTTCGGGCGGCTCGGCGACCTCTACCGCGGCGCCTACGGCTCGCTGCTCGAATCGCCGGCGCAGCTGACCGCGGTGCGTTTCGTGCTCGCGTTCCTCGCCGTGGCCCCGGCCACCCTGCTGATGGGCATGACCCTGCCGGTGCTGACCAGGCACCTGGTCCGCACGCTGGAGGAGACCGGCGCGCGGCTCGGCGAGCTGTACGCGGCCAACACGCTCGGCGCCATGGCCGGCACGCTGCTGGCCGGTTTCGTGCTGATCGAGTTCCTCGGCCTGCGGCTCACCAGCTACGTCGCGGTGCTGCTGAACCTGTCGGCCGGGCTGGTCGCGCTGACGATGGCGCGGGGGGAGGCGCCGCGGCCGCCGGAGCCGCGGCCGGCGGCTACCGTCGGACGCCCGGTGGGCCGGCGGCGGGTGGTGCTGCTGGCCACCTTCGTCTCCGGCTTCGTGGCGCTGGCGCTCGAGGTCCTCTGGACCAGGATGCTGGCCGAGGGCACCGGCTCCAACATCTACATCTTCACCGCCATCCTGGCGGTCTACCTCGCCGGCATCGCGTTCGGCAGCGCGCTGTACCGGCGGCGCTCCCGGCCCGAGACCGACCGGGTCGGGGTGCTGGGGGAGTGCCTCGCCGGGGTCGGTGTGACCGCCCTGGTCACGGTCGTCCTCGGCAGCGGCGTGGTCCTCCGCCTGCCGTTCGTGGTCGAGACGGTGGTGGTGCTGCTGCCGGCGACCGTGCTGATGGGCTACGGCTTCCCGCTCGCCGGGCGGCTGATCACCCGTTCCACCGCCGAGACGGGCGGCAGCGTCGGCCTGCTCTACGCGGCCAACACCGCCGGCTCGATCCTCGGCTCGTTCAGCGCCGCGTTCGTGCTCGCGGGCACGCTCGGGACCAACGGCTCGGTGCTGCTGCTCGGCGCGGTCGACCTGCTGGTCGGCGCGGCCCTGATGGTCACCGAGCCGGCCTGGCGGGGGCGCGCCGTGCGGCTCGCCGGGGCCGGCCTGGCGCTGCTGGCGGTGGTGGCGCTGGTGGCCTCCTCGCTGCAGCTGCCGCTGACCCGGACCGTCACCGAGAACAACCTGCGGGCCGGCGGGCTGCCGGTCACCCACGACGAGGACCGGCTGGCCACGGTCGACACGGTCGCCGGCCCTGGCTACGCCAAGCGGCTGCTGGTCGGCGGCGTCGGCATGACCTCGCTGACGGTCGACACCAAGCTGATGGCCTACCTGCCCAAGGCGCTGCGCCCGGAGGCACGCGACTTCCTGGTGATCTGCTTCGGCATGGGCTCCACCTACCGCTCCGGGCTGAAGCTCGGCCTGCGAACCGACGCGGTGGAGCTGTCGCCGACCGTACCCAGCCGCATGCCGGTGTTCTTCCCCGACGCCGAGCGCTACCTCCACCACCCGAACGGCCACGTGACCATCAGCGACGGCCGCAACTACGTCCGCCTCAGCCGCAAGCGCTACGACATGGTCGCGGTCGACCCGGCGCCGCCGATCGAGAGCGCCGGCTCGGTGGTGCTCTACACCCACGAGTTCCTCGCCGAGGGCCGCGCCCGCCTCAACCCGGGCGGGGTCTTCCTGCTGTGGGTGCCCTACGCGCTGCCGCTGGAGGACTTCAAGTCCCACCTGCGCACCTTCGCCAACGTCTTCCCGCACACCCGCGTGCTGCTGTCGCCCGGCCGCCACGGCATCTACCTGCTCGGGTCGGACGCGCCCATGACGTTCGGCAAGGACCAGGTCAAGCAGGTGCTCGGCAGCAGCGACGCCCTCGCCGACCTCGGCGACGTGCCGGACTTCCCGGAGGTCGGCGCGGACCTGTGGATGCGGGTGGTGCGCCACGCGGAGTGGCTCTCGGACGACCAGGTGCGCGCGTTCACCGGCCCTGGCCCGGAGATCACCGACGACCGGCCCCGCTCCGAGTACTTCCTGTGGCGCCGCGCCTTCCTCGACGACAGGTCCTACATCACCGAGGCCGGCCTGCGGGCGGCGACGCCGTAGCGGTCGGCCGGCTCGACGACCCGGCCGTGGTCGACGGCGCCGGCTCCTGACGACCCTCCCGCCGCGCCGCGCCCTCGACCAAGGGCCGGGCCAGTACGTCCGCCGTAGTGGCGCTTGGTCGCGGACCCGTTCATGGGGCTATGGACACCGTCCGGGGCGGGTTGGGTGGGTAGCCGCCGGCGGTGCCGTGCCGCCGAGGGGGGTGGTTTCCTTGTCATCTGTCCGCCGTGGCCGGTCGCTGCTGCTACTGGCGGCCGTGGCCGCGCTGCTCGTCGGCGCCACGCCGGCGTCCGCGCAACCAGGGGTGACGGTCGTCGCCAGCGGCCTGAACAGCCCGCGCGGGCTCGGCTTCGCGCCGAACGGGGCGTTGTTCGTCGCCGAGGCGGGCAAGGGCGGCGCGGGCCCGTGCCGCGAGGGCCCGGAGGGCGGCACCGTCTGCTTCGGCACCTCCGGTGCGGTCACCATGGTCCGCAACGGCCACCAGTCGCGGGTGCTCAGCGGCCTGCCGTCGCTCGCCGACCCGGACGGCTCCGCCGGGATCGGCCCCTCGGACGTCTCGTTCAACGGCCTCGGCGGCATGTACGTGACCGTGGGGCTCGGCGCCAACCCGGCGCTGCGCCAGCAGGTCCCGGAGCTGGCGGGCATGGCGAAGCTGCTGCGCGCCAACCCGGCGCGCGGGACCACCAGGGTGGCCGCCGACATCGGCGACTTCGAGGCCAGGGCGAACCCCGACGGTGGCGAGCCGGACACCAACCCCAACTCGGTGCTGGCGGGGCCCGGCGCCCAGGTGGTGGCCGACGCCGGCGGCAACTCGCTGCTGCGCGTCTCCGCGAGCGGCGGGATCTCGGTGCTGGCGGTCTTCCCGGACCGGCTGGTCGACGCGCCACCGTTCCTCGGGCTGCCACCGGGCACCCAGATCCCGATGCAGGCGGTGCCGACCTCGGTGGTGCGCGGCCCCGACGGCGCCTACTACGTCGGCCAGCTCACCGGCTTCCCGTTCCCGGTCGGCGCCGCGCGCGTCTACCGGGTCGTGCCGGGCCACGCTCCGCAGGTGGTCGCGGACGGCTTCACCAACATCATCGACCTGGCGTTCGGGCGGGACGGCCGCCTGTACGTCCTCGAGATCGCGCACAACGGCCTGCTCTCCAACGACCTGACCGGGGCGCTGATCCGCGTCGACCGCGACGGCTCGCACCGGACCGTCCTGAGCGACGGCCTGGTGGCGCCGGGCGGGCTGGCGATCCGCGGCGACGCCGCCTACGTCTCCAACTGCGGCGTCTGCGCCGGGAACGGCACCGTGCTGCGCGTGCCGCTGCACTGACCGCCGCTCCCGGTGGGCCGGTGGGCTGGCCGTCCGCGAGCGGCCGGCCCACCGGCACCGGTCGTCAGGGACCGTCGCCGGCGGCCCTCGACGCACCGCGGCCGCCCTTTCGCCCCAAGCGGCGCAAGACCACCCGTGGGGTCCGGTGGGTGACAGATCTGTCACCCACCGCCGGCTGCGTCCCTGTTCGGGCGCTGCACCGCGCCGGCGGATGATGACATTGCAGTCATCTCCCTTTCTCGACCCCTGGCCTGCCTCCTAGCGTTGCCCCCGCCACGACGACAAGCGGGGGGCTGGGCGCGAGGAGGTCGCGATGGGCTGGCAACCGGGGAGCCACGGGCGGCGGGCGGGGCCGCTCGCCGTGCTGTGCCTCGCGACGGCGGCGCTGGCGCTGGCCGGGTGCAGCAAGGGCGAGACGAAGGGGCAGGCCGCGTCCGGAGGGCCGACCGTCTACAAGGTCTCGGTGCAGAAGTTCAAGTACAGCGGCATGCCGACCAGCATCAAGTCCGGCGAGTCGATCATCACCCTGACCAACCGCGAGGCGGGCCCGATCACCCACGAGTTCGTGCTGCTCGCGCTGCCTTCGGGCAAGACCAAGGACGACATCGTCGCCGACGCCAAGAAGAAGGGCGACAAGGCCGAGGGCGACTTCCTCAGCTTCGGCGAGGTGGCCGAGGTCGACACCGGCTCGACCCACGCCGGGGTGTTCTCGCTGCCGCCGGGCAACTACTCCCTGGCCTGCTTCGAGAAGGGCAAGATCGGCGGCGGTGAGGGGCCGGTGCACGCCACCATCGGCATGACCCACCAGTTCACCGTCACCTCGAGCTGACCCGCCGAGCCCGGATGGCCACCTCGAGGGTCTCCCGAGCCGGGCTGGCGGCCCTGGCCGGCGTGTTGCTGGCCGGCTGCGCCGGCCAGGGCGCCACCGTGCAGGGTCAGCAGATCCACGACCTGTACGTCACGGTCATGATCCTGGCGGCGCCGGTGTTCGTCGGCGTCGAGGGCGTGCTGCTCTGGTGCGTCCTGCGCTACCGCAGCCGCGAGGGCGGCCAAGGCCCCCAGTCGGCCGGCGGGGTCCGTTCGCTGGCGCTGTTCTTCGCCCTGCCGACCGCGATCGTGGCCTTCTTCTTCGTCTTCGGCGAGCAGACCCTCGCCCAGGTCCAGCAGCGCGACCCCAACCCCGCCGTCGAGCTGCGCGTCGAGGGCTTCCAGTGGCAGTGGACCTTCTACTACCTCAACGAGGGCTTCTACGTCACCGGCAAGACGCTCACCAAGGAGGCGGTGGTGGCGGTGCCGGTCGGGGAGCCGGTCCACGTGCGCCTCGAGTCCCGCGACGTGGTGCACGAGTTCTTCGTGCCCGAGTTCCTGTTCATGCGCAACGCCCTGCCGGGCCGGCCGAACGACTTCACCTTCACGCCCACCCGGATCGGCACCTTCAGGGGGCGCTGCGCCGAGTTCTGCGGCCTGCACCACGACCGCATGACCTTCGTGCTGAAGGTGATGTCCGAGCCCGACTACATCGCCTGGGTCGACCAGACCCGCAAGGCGGCGCAGAAGATCGACTGCGACCCGAGCGGGCCGCTGCACCTGGTCTCCAAGGACAACAGCTGGAACACCAACTGCCTGGCGGTGCCCGCCGGCAGCCCGTTCACCGTGCTGGTCACCAACCAGGACGCCGGCATCGAGCACAACTTCGGCGTCTACGACAGCCCCGGGCGCAAGCGGACGCTCTTCCAGAGCCCCCGCTTCGCCGGCGTCGCCGAGCAGACCTTCCAGCTCCAGGCGCTGCCCAAGGGCCACTACTACTTCGAGTGCAACGTGCACGGCCCGGCCATGTCCGGGGCGCTGGTCGTCAAGTAGGGCGAGGAGGAGGCGAGGCCAGGATGGCGATCGTCGAGCCGCGGACCATCGAGCGGGCCCCGGAGCCTGAGCGCCGTGGCTGGCTGGTCGCGTGGCTGACCACCACCGACCACAAGCGGATCGGCATCCTCTACCTGCTCAACTCGTTCGCCTTCTTCTTCGTGGCGGGCCTGTTCGCGCTGCTGATGCGTACCGAGCTGGCGGCGCCCGGCCGCCAGCTCGTCACCACCAGCGGCTACAACCAGCTGTTCACCCTGCACGGCACGTTGATGATCTTCCTGTTCATCTTCCCGGTGCTGATCGGCTTCGGGAACTACCTGGTGCCGCTGCAGATCGGCGCGCTGGACATGGCCTTCCCGCGGATCAACGCGCTGTCGTTCTGGCTGCTGCCGGTCGGCGGGCTCACCATCCTGTCCGGCCTGCTCGCCAAGGGCGGCGCGGCCGCGGCCGGCTGGACCAGCTACGCGCCCGTCTCCGAGCAGGGCGGGGCGGGGCAGGACCTGTGGATCGTCGGCCTCGCGGTGGTCGGCACGGCCTCGATCCTGAGCGGCATCAACATGATCGTGACGATCCTGCGGCTGCGCGCGCCCGGCATGACCATGACCAGGCTGCCGGTGTTCGTCTGGAGCATGCTGGCCACCTCGCTGCTGGTGGTGCTCGCCACCCCGGTGCTCACCGCCGGGCTGATCATGCTGTTCGCCGACCGCCGCCTCGGGGCGTACTTCTTCAACCCCGCCCACGGCGGCGACGCGCTGCTGTGGCAGCACGTCTTCTGGTTCTTCGGGCACCCCGAGGTCTACATGCTGATCCTGGGCGCCTGGGGGATCGTCAGCGAGATCCTGCCGGTCTTCTCGGGCAAGCCGCTGTACGGCTACCCCGGGGTGATCCTCGCGTTCGTGCTGATCACCGCCCTGTCGTTCAGCGTCTGGGCGCACCACATGTTCGTCACCGGCCAGGTCGAGTTCCCCTTCTTCAGCGCCACCACCGAGCTGATCTCGGTCCCGACCGGGGTGCTGTTCTTCAACTGGCTCGCCACCCTCTGGCGGGGGCGGCTGCGCTTCGAGCCGCCGATGCTGTTCGCGCTCGGGTTCATCGCGCTGTTCCTGGTCGGCGGCGTCGACGGCGTGTGGATGGCCTCGCCGGCGATGGACTTCGCCATCCACGACACCTACTGGGTGGTCGCCCACATCCACTACGTGCTGTTCGGCGGCACCGTCTTCGGCGTGATGGCCGCCACCTACTACTGGTTCCCGAAGATCACCGGGCGGCTGCTGTCGAGGCGGCTGGGCCAGTGGCACTTCTGGCTCATGTTCGCCGGCTTCAACCTGACCTTCTTCCCCATGCACGAGCTGGGGCTGCGCGGCATGCCGCGGCGGGTCGCCGACTACCTGCCCGACCTCGGCTGGAACTTCCTCAACCAGCTGGCCACGGCCGGCTCCTACGTGATCGCCGTCTCGCTGCTGGTGTTCCTGGTCAACGTGGCGGTCACCCTGCGCCGGCCGCGCACCGCCGGGCCCGACCCGTGGCAGGGCAACACCCTCGAGTGGGCGACCAGCTCGCCGCCGCCGGTGCACAACTTCGACCGGCTGCCCCCGGTGCGGTCCAACCGGCCGGTCTGGGACCTGCGCCAGCGCGAGCTCGCCGGGGAGCAGGCATGAGCGCCGTCGACCTCAGCCCCGACGAGCGGACCGTCCGCGAGACCAGCGGCCCGGTCCTCGGCATGGTCCTGTTCGTCGCCTCCGAGGCGATGTTCTTCGCCACCTTCTTCGGCGCCTACTTCACCATCTACTCGGTCAACCCACGCTGGCCTCCGGCCGGGTTCCGGCTCGAGCCCGAGCTGGCCGCGGTGCTCACCGCCGTGCTGGTCACCTCCAGCGGCACCCTCCAGCTCGGCGTGCGGGCGATCCGGCGCGACCGCGTCCGCGCCTTCCTCGGCTGGCTCGGGCTCACCATCCTGCTCGGGGTCACCTTCCTCGGCCTGCAGCTGTACGACTACTCGACGCTGCGCTTCGGCGTGCGGGACGGCATCTTCGGCTCGGTCTTCTACGTGATGACCGGGCTGCACATGGCCCACGTCTTCGGCGGGGTGGTGTTCCTGGCGCTGGTGCTCGTGCAGGGCGTCGGTGGGCAGCTCTCCGACGCGAGCCACGACTCGGTCGAGGCCGGCGCGATCTACTGGCACTTCGTGGACGTGGTCTGGATCGGCCTGTTCACCACCTTCTACGTCGTGGGACTGAGCTGACCATGCGGCTGGCCATCCGTCTGCTGTTCGGCCTCAGCGCCTTCCTGGTCCTGGCCGCCGCCGTCTACCTGGTGATGAGCTACGGGGGCGCCAACCGCGACCTGGCCGGCCCCGCGCTGATGGCGGTCGCGGCGGTCGCCTTCGGCTACGTCGGGGCGGTGCTGCGCGCGGCCGCCAGGCGGGCCGACCGGGCCGCCGAGCAGGCCGCCGCCGGCCCGCAGGCGGCGGCCCTGGTCCACGTGCCGCCCACCATCTGGCCGTTCGCGTTCTCGATCGCCGCGCTGGCGCTGGTGATCGGCGCGGTCGTCGCCACCAGGGTCCTGGTCCCGCTCGGGCTGGCGCTGTTCGCCGGCTCGGCGGTCGGCTGGTTCGCCGACGTGCGCCGCGCCCACCACCACGGCCGTTGAGAGGACGTTCCGGAACTGCGGGAAGGCAGCCGCCGGGGAGGCGGCCTGGCCCTGCGGTCCCGGCCGGCCGGGTGTACGGTGGCCCCGCAAGGTTTGTGACCCGGTTCACAAGGTTGTGAGGGTGCATGCCGCCGCTCGTGGCCGCTGCCGCCAGCCCGGCCGACCTGTTCGCCGCCCGCTCCCAGATGGCGCTCTCGCTCGGCTGGCACATCGTGATCGCCTGCCTGGGGGTCGGCTTCCCGGCCCTGGTCCTGCTGGCCGAGTGGCGCGGCCTGCGGAGCGGCGACCCGGCCTACAAGCTGCTGGCTCGCCGCTGGGCGCGCGCCCTGGGGGTGCTGTTCGCGGTCGGGGCGGTCTCGGGCACCATCCTGTCGTTCGAGATGGGCATCCTGTGGCCCGGCCTGATGGGCACCTACGGCGAGGTCATCGGCCTGCCGTTCGCCATCGAGGGGATCGCCTTCTTCATCGAGGCGATCTTCCTCGGCATCTACCTGTACGCCTGGGACCGCCTGCCGCCCCGCGCCCACCTGCTGGCCGGCCTGCCCATTCTGGTCGCCGGGGTCGCCAGCGCCTTCTTCGTGGTCACGGCCAATGCCTGGATGAACCAGCCCCGCGGCTTCGACCTGGTCGACGGCCAGGTCACCGGCGTCGACCCGTGGACGGCGATGTTCAACCCGGCCACCCCACCCCAGACCGTCCACATGCTGCTGGCCGCCTTCATCGTGGCCGGGTTCCTGGTCGCCAGCGTCTACGCCGTGGCCATGCTGCGCGGTCGGCGTGACCGCTACCACCGGCTCGGGTTCCTGCTCCCCTTCGCCCTGGCCGCCGCGCTCGTCCCTGCCCAGATCGGGGTAGGCGACTGGGCCGCCCATTTCGTGGCCGACTACCAGCCGACCAAGCTTGCCGCCATGGAAGGGGTCTTCCAGACCGCCAGGGGCGTGCCGCTGCACCTGGGCGGAATCGAGCGCAACGGCGAGCTGCGCTACACCGTCGAGATCCCCTTCGGCCTGTCGCTGCTGGCCCGCTGGGACCCCCACGCCGAGATCAGGGGGCTGGACCAGGTCCCGCCTGCCGACCGGCCCCCGGTCACCGTGGTCCACCTGGCGTTCCAGGCCATGGTCGCGGCCGGCCTGGCCCTGCTCGGCATCGGGGCCTGGTTCGGGCTGGCCTGGTGGCGCCGGCGCGACCTGCCCCGTTCGCGCTGGTTCCTGCGCGGCGCGGCCGCGGCCGGGGTGCTGGCCACGCTTGCCCTGGAAGCTGGCTGGGTCACCACCGAGGTCGGCCGCCAGCCCTGGATCGTCTACGGCGTGCTGCGCACCGCCGACGCGGTCAGCCCGGCCCCCGGCCTGCGCTTCGGGCTCTACGCCCTGCTGGTCGTCTACACCCTGCTGACGGTGGCCACCGTCTACGTGCTGCGCCGGCTGGCCCGGGTGCCGGTGCCGGTCGCCCCACAGGAACGTGACGTGCGCGAGGTGCCGGTGGCATGACCCTGCCCGAGTGGGTGCTGGTGGTGACCTGGATCGGGGTGACCGCCTACGCGCTGCTCGGCGGGCCCGACTTCGGCGCCGGGGTCTGGGACCTGGTCGCTGGCGGGGCGCGCCGCGGCCGCGACGAGCGAGCCCTGATCGAGCACTCCATCGGCCCGGTCTGGGAGGCCAACCACGTCTGGCTCATCTTCGTGCTGGTGATCCTGTGGACCGCCTTCCCACCGGTGTTCGCCGCGGTCGCCTCCACCCTGTACGTTCCCCTCACGCTCGTCGCCTTCGGGGTGATCGCCCGCGGGGCGGCGTTCGCCTTCCGCAAGGCCATCCCCGAGGTCGCCCTCAAGCGGCTGTTCGGGGCCGCCTTCGCCTTCTCCTCGCTGGTCACCCCCTTCTTCCTGGGTGCCGTGGCCGGCGCCGTCGCCTCCGGCCGGGTCCCGCCCGGTAACGCCCGCGGCCACCCGATCACCAGCTGGTGGAACCCGACCTCGGCCCTGGGCGGCGCCCTGGCCGTCGGGGTCTGCGCCTACCTGGCCGCCGTCTACCTCACCGCCGACGCCGACCGGGCCGGCAAGCCTGCCCTGGCCGAGCGGTTCCGGCGCCGGGCGCTCGCAACCGGGGTCGCCGTGGGCGCCCTCGCCCTGGCCGGCATCGGGGTGCTGGCCACCGACGCGCCCAGGCTCTACCACGGGCTGACCGGCCGAGCGCTGCCCCTGATCGTCGCCTCGGCCGCCTTCGGCATGGTCTCCCTGGCCCTGCTGCGGCGGCGCCGCTACCTGGCCGTGCGGGTGACCGCGGCGTGCGCCGTCGTCGCCGTGATCTGGGGCTGGGCGGCCGGCCAGTACCCGTACATGCTGGAGCCGGACCTGACCATCCAGGCCGCCGCCGCCGGCCGGGCCACCCTCCAGGCCATGCTGGCCGCCCTCGGGGTCGGCGCCGTGCTGCTGGTCCCCTCCCTAGCCTGGCTGTTCATCCTCTTCCAGCGGACCGACCCGCCTGGGGCGGCCTGACGGACGCCGCCCAGGTCCTCCGTACGGCCCGATCGCTTCACGCAGTCCTCCAGGCCGTTCGGAACGTCCTCTGAGCCCGGCTCAGTGGCCGTTCAGCAGCAGGAGCACCACCAGCAGGGCGACGCCGACCAGCACCGCGAGCATCACCGTGCCGTGGTACTGGGACGGGCTCGGGGTCGGCAGGCCGGCGGGGTTGCAGCGGCGGCACACCGACTGGCCCCAGGCGACCCTGGCGCCGCAGCGCAGGCAGCGGTCGTAGCGGGTTCTCACGGGCCACCTCCTGACGGAGCCTCCCGGGCCAGGCGCCGGAGATCGGCCGCGGCGTCCAGGCGGGCGTCGGCCCGGCGCGCGGCGCGTTCCTCCCGGGCGAGCCAGTCCAGCACCAGGACGGCGACGGCCGGCACGACCACCAGCATGCCGGTCCCGCCCATAAGCGCACCGGCCAGGCGCTGGTCGGTCAGGGCGGCGGGGGTCAGGCCGTAGGCGGGGTAGAGCGCGTGCCTGGCGCTGTAGATGGCGAGCCCGAGGAAGGTCATCTGGGGCATGGCGAGCAGCAGGTAGAGGATGCGGGCCGGCGGCGACAGGCGCGCCGGGCTCGGGTCGACCGCGGCGACCGCCGACCAGAACAGCAGCGCCGTGCCGAGGTAGGCGAGGTGCTCCAAGGCGTGCAGCGCCGGGTTGCCGAGGGCGGCCTGGTACAGCGGGGAGAAGTGGGTCCCCCACAGGACCAGGGCGAAGCCGCACCAGGCCAGCGGCGGGGCGGTCAGCGCCGCCAGCGGCCGGCTCCGCAGCGCCGCCAGCAGCCGGCCGCGGCCCGCCGGGGTGGCGGCCTGCAGCGCCAGCGTCAGCGGTCGTGCCAGCACCAGCAGCGGCGCGGCGACGAGGGTGAGCAGCAGGTGCTGGACCATGTGGACCGAGAAGCGGGTGGCCGCGCCGGCGTCGATCGGCGACAGCAGCGCCACCGCGAGGACGCCGACGCCCGCGAGGAACAGGGCGGTCCGCCGGCGCGAGACGGCGGCCGGGCCGTGAGCCGCCCGCGCCCTGCTCACGGCGAGCAGCCACAGCAGGGCGGCGGCGAGCAGCAGGCTAGCCATGCAGCAGGTCCGCCTGGCGGCGCCGCCCGGCAGCGCCGGGCCGCGGCGCGCTGACAGGGTCTGGCGCCTGCTCCAGCGGCAGCAGCATCTCGAAGACGCTGCCGCCGCCCGGCCGGCTGCGCGCCCCGACGGTGCCGCCGTGCGCCTCGACGATCGCCTTCACGATCGCCAGGCCGAGGCCGACGCCGCCCTGGTTGCGGCTGCGGGCATGGTCGAGCCGGGCGAAGCGCTCGAAGATCCCGGCGGTCTGCCCGGCGGGGATGCCGCTGCCCGAGTCGGCCACCACGATCGCCACCCGGTCGCCCCTGCTGCGGGCGCTCAGCCGGATCTCGTCGTCCGGACCGGTGTGCTTGACCGCGTTCTCGACCAGTGCGTCCAGCGCCAGCCGCAGGCGGTCGGCGTCGCCCACCACGCTCGCCCGCTTGCCACGGTCCAGCCGCCAGCGGCGCGGGAACGCCGCCCAGCGCTGCATGGTCGCCGCCAGCAGCTCCTGGAGCTCGACCGGGGAGCGCGACAGGAAGTCGGGGTCCTCGCTGGTGGCGAGCAACAGCAGGCGGTCGGCCAGGCGGCGCAGCCGCAGCAGCTCGTCGGCGACGATGCGGGCGTCCTCGGCCAGCTCGGCGTTGTCGCTGGCGCGGACGACCAGCTCGGCATGGCCGAGGGCGACCGTGATCGGGGTGCGCAGCTCGTGCGAGGCGTTCTGGATGAACTGGCGCTCGCGGTGCAGCAGGCGCAGGTTCGCGTCGGAGACGCGGCGCAGGTCCTCCATGGCGCTGCGGCGCCGCTGCGCGTGCCAGACCATCGCCAGGAACATGCCGCCCATCAGCGGCACCTCGGTCAGCTCGTCGGCGAGCGCCGCGGTCCGGACCACGTCCCAGACCAGCAGCGCGCCGGTCGACACCACCACCGCCGCCAGCACCGCGGCGGTCACCTCGGTGCGCCACACCCGGTAGCCGTACAGCAGCGTCAGGCTGACCCAGATGAAGTGGAACGGGATCGTCTCCCAGGTCGGCACGATCGCCATCGCGGCCAGGTTGGCCAGCGCGAAGCCGACCCAGACCAGGTCGACCCAGTGGCGGCGCAGCGACCAGCCGAAGCTGTCAACGCGGGGCGATTCGATAGCCCTCACCTCGCATGGTGGTGATCGCCTCGGCGCCCAGCTTGGCGCGGAGGCGGCGCACGTAGACGTCGACCACGTTGGAGCCGGGGTCGAAGTGGTACTTCCAGACCGCGGAGAGCAGCCGCTGCTTGGAGACGGTCGCGCCGGCGTGGAGCATGAGCTCGCGCAGCAGCAGGAACTCACGGTCGGCCAGCGGGACCGGCCCGGCGCCGCTGTCGGCCTCGCGGCGGATCAGGTCGAGGCGCAGGCGCCCCGCGACCAGGCTGGTGGCGGGGCGCCCGGCGGCGGCCCGCAGCCGGGCGCGGACCCGCGCGAGCAGCTCGTCGAGCGAGAACGGCTTGACCATGTAGTCCTCGGCGCCGGCCTCCAGGCACTGGACCTTGGTGGCGGTGGCGCTCAGGCAGGAGAGGACCAGCACCGCCTGGGCCGGGCGCTCGGCCAGCAGCCGGCGCAGCACCGCGGTGCCGTCGAGCCCGGGCATGAGCAGGTCGAGGATGACCAGGTCGTAGCGACCCTCGAGCGCCTTGCGGAGACCGCCGACGCCGTTGTCCGCCGAGTCCACCACGAAACCCTCGGCCCGCAGCCCCCGTACCACGAAGCGCAGGATCCGCTGCTCGTCGTCGACGACCAGGATCTTGCCGGGGAGCGCCGCTCGCGTGCGTTGCTCGGCTTCAGCCAGCATGCCCAGCTCCTCGCCGCCGTCGGCGCCAGTCTAGGTCCGTGGCCGTGCACGGGCCAGGGCCACCGCACGGCATGACAACTCTGTAATCCCTGGCAGGCCGGCTACCAGGGGTTGGGCGGGGCGTTCGGCCGGCTGGCGAAGGTGGGCGCGGCGGCCGCGCGGAGCCCGTCGCCGCCCGACGCGGCCCGACGCGGCCGCCCAGGTGTGGGGCGTCGCTCTGATAGGGTGCGCGCCGTCGAAGGGCTCAGGAAGGCTGGGAGTCGCGTGTCCAGACGGACCGGCGTCCAGGCACGGCAGGACGAAGCCGTCGCGCGGCGCCGGGAGGTCCCGGCCCCCGCCGGCCGCTTGCGGCTGGCGCGAGCGCTGCGCCTGCCGGCGCCCCGCACGCTCGGCTGGCTCCTGCTCGCCGGCTACCTGCTGCACGTCGCCCTGCGCCTGGCGATCAGCGCCGGCAGGGACGGCCCCACCAACTTCGCCGACGAGACCGGCTACCTCGCCAACGCGCGGGTGCTGAGCGGTGGCGCCGCCGGCGAGCTCAGCCTGGCGGGCTTCTACCGTGGTGGCTACTCGCTGCTGCTCCTGCCCGCGTACTGGCTGGGGGACGGGCCGCGCGCCGAGTACCACGGCGTGCTCGCCACCAACGCGCTCCTGTCCAGCCTGGTGTTCCCGCTGCTCTACGTGCTGCTCGGCAGGGCCTTCCGGGTGCCGGCCCGCAGCGCCCTCGCCGCCGCGTTCCTCGCCGCGCTGTACCCGCCGCTCGTGGTGACCACGCAGTTCGCCTGGGCCGAGTCGCTGCTGCCGGTCCTGGTCCTGCTCGCCGCCATCACGCTGGCCGCGGCGGTCACCGCCCCGCAGGGGCGCCCGGCGGCCGGCTGGGCGGTCGCTTGCGGGAGTTGCGGCGGTGCCCTGCTCACCACCCACGGCCGCACCGTACCGCTGGTGGTGGTGCTGCTCGCGCTGCTCCTGGCGCACGGGTGGCGGCGCCGGGACCCGACCTTGGCGGCTGCCGGCCTGGTGGCGGCCGGCGCGGTCACGGTCGCCGGGCTGGCGCTCAACAACTGGTTGAGCGCCACGAGCTGGGGCGAGCCCCGCGACGACGACCTGCGGCGCGTACTGGACAACGCCCACGACCTCGGCTCGCTGCCGAACGTCGCGGCCCTCGCCCTCGGCCAGTACTGGTACCTGTTCGTCGCCACCTTCGGGCTGGTCGTGCTCGGGGTGGTGCGGCTCGGCCTGTGCCTGCGGCCGGCCGGCAGGCCGGGGCCGCGCGTGCTGGTCCTGGATCCGGAGCCGGACGCCGTACCCGAACGGTCGGCGGGCACGGCGGCGCCGGCACCCCGTCCCCCGACCGACCCCGACCTGGCGGGCCTCGACGCCCCCGGGGCGCGCGTGGTGAGCTGGTTCCTGCTCGCCTCGGCCGTGGGTCTGGCAGTGCTGGTCGGGCTGTTCCTGCGCCCGCCGCTCCGTCCCGACCACGTCGTCTACGGCCGCTACGTCGAGATCCTGGTGCCGCCGGTGCTCGCGCTCGGGTTGCTGCGGCTGTGGACGGCGCCGCCGCGAAGGCTCCTGCTCGAGTTGGCCGCCGGCGCCGTGCTGGCCTCGGCGGCGGGCGTCGTGGTGACCGCCTACGCCGGCGGGCTGGTCGGGCGCAGCCCGGTCAACTGGTACACGGTGCTCGCGCTGCCGCCGCTGGCACAGGCGCGGGAGCAGATCCGGCCGGCGGCCGCCATGCTGGTGGCGCTCGCGGGGGCCGGGACCCTGCTGCTTCTTGCCTGGCGGCCGCGAGGGGGAAGGCTGCTCGGGGCACTCGGGCTCGCCGCCGTATTGGTGACGTGCTCGGTCGCGCTGCGCGTCGTGCTGGTCGAGGCCAGGGACGACGCCATCTACGGCAGCCAGCCGGTCGCCCTGTCGGCGGTGCCGGGGCTCGGCGCCGCGCGGGAGGTCAGCTACGACGTCGCCGCGTACACCCCCGTCGGCCTGTACGGCTACCAGTGGCAGCTCGACCGCGCCCGCTTCGTGCTGTTCGACTCCAGGCGGGACCCCGTCCCGCGGACCGAGTGGGTGATCGCCGGGCTCGACTGGCCGCAGGCGCGCCAGGCGGGGGCGCGCCGCGTCTGGGTCCACCCGGCCTACCGGCAGGCGCTGTGGCGGCTGCCGTAGGGAGGCGACCGCCCTCCTCGGCGGGCACCGGTGGACGACCCGTTGGAGCCCGACCGCGCGGGCGCGCTACCGTTGCTGGCATGCCGTTCCTCTGACCTGGCCAGCCCCGAGCACGGTCACCTCCTCGTGGGCCGGACCCAACCGATCCGGCCACCACGAGGAGGAAGACCGGCGTGCGCAGCGACGAACGGTACGATCCCAGCACCCTGCCCACCCCCCACGGCTACGAGCTCACGCCCGACAAGCGGCGGCTCCTGCGGTCCCGACCGCCGGCTGCCGCCCTGGAATGGGCGGCAGCGGCGTTCGGTCCCGCCGCGCGGGTGCTCGATGCCCGCTCACGGCGGGGCGGCTCGTCGTCGGCGATCCACGTCATCACGGTCGAGGACCGGCACGGCACGCTGCACCGGGCGGTGCTGCGGCGCTACGTCCTGCCCGAGGTCCAGCACGAGGCCGCCGACCTGGCCGCCACCGAGGCGGCCGCGCTGCGGCTGATGGCCGCCAGCCCCGTTCCCACGCCCGAGCTGATCGTCGGCGACCCCTCCGGCGCCGACGCCGGCGTGCCCGCCGTGCTGATGAGCCTGCTGCCCGGCCGCCTCGAATGGGCACCCGCGCCGGCCAGCCTGGAGCGCTACCTGGCGCGCCTGGTCGAGCCGCTGCTCGTCATCAGCGAGGTGGCCGTGCCAGCGGGCGCGGGGATCTCCGTCTACCGGCCGTACGAGCTCGGCCGGGCAGTCGGGCCGCCGCCGTGGACCAGGTTGCCCCGAGGGGTGTGGGACGAGGCCGTCGCGCTGTACGAGGCGGCGCCGCCCCTGCCCGAGCGGCGCTTCATCCACCGCGACTACCACCCGGGCAACGTGCTCTGGCGCCGGGGCGCGATCACCGGGGTGGTGGACTGGCAGAGTGCCAAGCTCGGCGCGCCAGAGGCCGACGTCGGCCACTGCCGCGTGAACCTGTACTGGCACTTCTCGGCCGACGTCGCCGACCGCTTCCTGCGGCACTGGCAGGCCATGTCGGGGCGGACCGAGTACCACCCCTACTGGGACGTCGCCGTCGTGCTCGCCCCGCCAAGCTCCTACGGCCCACCCGACGCGACGCTCGACGAGTTCGTCGCCGCGGCCGTCGCCCGCCTGTGAAGGCCCCTTTCGCTGCTCGTGCCTCACCGCTCCTGGCCGGTTGCGGTCCCGCCGTCGGCCGCCGGGTACGCCGAGCGCGGATGGCGCCCTACGCATCGGCGGGCGCGGGTACGCTCGACCCCGGCCGACCAGGAGGCGGCGGGATGACGGACCCAGCACGGTACGACGGCAGCGCGGCCTGGTACGACCGCAACGTCGCCTGGGAGACCGCTGCCGCCGCGCCGCTGGTCGTGCACCTCGCCGGGGCTGGCCCCGGCCGTGCCCTGGACCTCGGCTGCGGGACCGGGGTGCACCTGCTCCCCCTGGACGCCGCTGGGTGGTCGGTCGTCGGGCTGGACGCCTCCGCCGACCAGCTCCGGATCGCCAGGCGACGAGCCGGCCCACCCGGGCCGGCCCTTGTGCGGGGCGACGCGGCGCGGCTGCCGTTCCCGGACCGCTCCTTCGAGCTGGTGGTGTCGGCCTTCACGCACACCGACGTCGAGGACTTCGCCGCCGTGGCCAGGGAGGCCTGGCGCATCCTGCGGTCCGGTGGGCGCTTCGCCTACCTGGGCCTGCACCCGTGCTTCGTCGGGCCGCCGGCCGAGAAGCCGAGGGCCGACGGCGCGGTGGTGGTCCACCCCGAGTACCGGCGGGCAGGGTGGCGCCGCAGCGGCCCGGGCACCCGGGCCGGTGGGCTCGCCGACCGCGTCGGCTTCCGGCACCTGCCGCTCGCCGACGTGCTCAACGGCGTGCTGGACGCCGGCCTCCACCTCCTGCGCGTCGAGGAGGCCGGTGACCACAAGCTGCCCGACTGGCTGGCGCTGGTCGCGCGCCGGTGACCGTGGCACCGACCCGCCGGTCAACCGAGGAAGCGCCGAGCGGCTCCACAGGCGTGTCGTTCAGGGTCGCTCGGGTCGGCGAACGCCTTCGAGTGGTCCGTCGCGGCTCCATCCCTGCCATGACGAGCAGCACGATGCCGCACATGATGGCCACGTCGCCGGCGCTGCTGGCCTGCGCGGTCGTCTGCTTCAACCGGCTCTGACCGGTCAGAGGTAGCGACAGCGTTGCCGGGGGTGCCTGGCTAGGCTTGTGGTGGCGCTTGACCCGGCGTGGGAAGCACGCCGAGTTGCTGCAGCAGCGCCAGCCGGTCCAGCTGCTCCCACTGCTCGGCGATCTTCCCGCCGGTCAGCCGGAGGACTGCATCACTGTCGACCCTCGCGGTTAGGGTGCCGCCATGACCGCTGACTGGGCTGCGCTGCAACGGGCGATCGATGGCGACGTCGTCCTGCCAGGCGCGCCCGACTACGAGTGGGTGCGCAAGCCCGTGATGGCGCGCTTCGAGCACCTGCGACCGGCGGCCGTCGTGCGATGCGCGACCCCCGCAGACATCGTCGCGACCCTTGCCGTCGCGCGTGGGCGACGCCTGCCGACGGCGATCCGCAGCGGCGGGCACTCGGTCGCCGGCCGGTCCTCGACCGAGGGGATCGTCCTCGACGTCACGCCCATGCGCTCGGTGGCGCTCGCGGGCGACGTTGCAACCGTCGGCGCCGGCGTGCGGCTCGGCGACCTCTACGATGCGCTGGCCGAGCATGGCCTGACCATCCCCGCCGGCTGCGGTCCCTCCGTCGGGATCGCCGGCCTCACGCTCGGCGGCGGGCTCGGGACCCTCGGCAGGAAGCACGGCCTGACCTGCGACCACCTGCTCGGGGCGCAGGTCGTCCTAGCGGACGGTCGCGTCGTCGACTGTGACGAGCAGCGCGATGGGGAGCTGTTCTGGGCACTGCGCGGCGCCGGCGGCGGGCAATTCGGCGTGGTCACCTCCCTCGTCTTCCGCACCCTCCCCGCGCCCGCGACCACGGTCTTCCACCTGGCCTGGCCGTCGGCCGCTGGCGCCGCGGTGGTGCAGGCCTGGCAGGCCTTTGCACCCGTCGCGTCCGACGAGCTCGACGCGACCCTGCGGTTGACCGTTGCCGGCGACGGCGAGCGGCCGCCCGGGGTCGAGGTGGTCGGCACCGTGCTGGACGGCGAGGCCGACGCCGCGGAGCTCCTCGGCGAGCTGGTCGACCGGGTGGGCGCCGACCCGATGGAAGCATCCCGCCGGCACCTGCCCCACCGGGCGGCCAAGCGGTACCTCGAGGGGCTGGGATCGGTTGAGGACCGGCCCGAGCGGTCGGGTCCCGAGCGGCCACCGCAGCCGGGCCACCTCTACACCAAGTCGGAGTTCTTTCGCCGACCCCTGCCGGGCGAGACGGTGGCGGCGCTGGTCGAGCACCTCACCCAAGGGTTGACGCCCGGCCAGTCGCGGGAGGTGGACTTCCTGCCGTGGGGCGGCGCCTACAACCGCGTGCCCGCCGACGCCACCGCCTTCGCCCACCGCGGCGAACGCTTCCTGGTCCAGCACCTGGTCGAGGTCGGCGCCACCGCCGCACCGGCCGGGCGCCGCGCCGCCCGCGACTGGCTGGCGCGATCGTGGGCGCTGGTGCACCCATGGGGATCCGGGGGCGTGTACCCAAACTTCCCAGACCCCGACCTGCAGGACTGGGCGCGCGCCTACCACGGCACGAACTACGACCGCCTGCGGCGCGTCAAGGCGGCGTACGACCCGGGCGGCTTCTTCCGCTTCCACCAGTCGCTTGCGTAGCGGCCCGCTACCCCGGCCCGCAGCCGGCAGAGCTGCTCGACCATGGTCCCGGCTCATCGGGACGTCCTGCTTCAGTTCGAACACGCACGTACCCGACGCCCGCACGTCGGCAGGGGCGGCGCGATCAGCGGCATGGTCGGACGCTACCTGCCGACAGCACCCTGAACGTGCCGACGCATCACCCAGCGCCACTTGGCGATCCGCCGGTCGCGTTCGAAACCGAGCTCCTCGAACAAGTTCTCCGTGCCGGTGTGGAAGTAGGCGCCGCGCTGTGGTTCTCGACCCTCGACCTGTTCAGGGTAGGCCTCGACGAGCCCGCCGCCCGCTTCCTCGATCGCAGCCAGCGCGGCGGTCACCGCCGCCCGTGCGACCCCCTTGCGGCGGTGGCTCTTGCCAGTGAAGACGCAGCCGATCCGCCAATCCGGTAGATCGGTCAGCTCGGCGCTGTAGGCCTTGAGGTTCTTGATGTTGGGCAGTTCTGCCGGCGAGCCGTACTGGCACCAGCCCACACATTCCTGGCCGTCATACACGAGGACCTGGTGAACCGTCCCCTGGCGCACGTGTGCCTGCTTGGCATCGCGGTTCTGGGACGCAGAGTGCTCCTTGCCGAGCCCCTCAGGATGAAATCCCATACACCAGCAGCCGCCCCAGACGCCGTTGTTCGCCTCCACGAGCTTGGCGAAGTCATCCCACGTATCCGCGGTGAGCGGACGGGTGGTGTAGGCGGAATCGCTCACGTTGTCGGGCATGCATTCTCCTCGGTCAGGGATGGCCGTGGGAGAACCAGTCGGACCAGCCATCGTTGGGGGCGGTCTGCCACTTGTGGTACAGCACCCCGTCGGCACCAACCACGAACAG
The DNA here is from genome assembly GCA_036377075.1 of Actinomycetes bacterium. Lineage (GTDB taxonomy): Bacteria > Actinomycetota > CALGFH01 > CALGFH01 > CALGFH01 > DASUZB01. The sequence goes on from DASUZB010000178.1 coordinate 21,895, forward strand.
CTCCAAGCGGCCATCGGCGGCCGCCGCGACCGCCGGGTCGCCCGCCAAGCTCACCCCCGGGGTCCCGTGGGAGAACCAGCCCGACCAGCCGTCGTTCGGCGCGGTCTGCCACTTGTGGTACAGCGGACGCTCCTTGGTCGGGTCCGCCTGGCTGCCGCCCACGGCGAACACTTCCAGCCGCCCGTCGGCAGCAGCCGCGACCGCCGGGGTCGGAAGCACGCCCTCCGCTCCGGAGATATCTCCCTGGGGGTTGCCGTGGGAGAACCAGTCGGACCAGCCGTCGTTCGGCGCGGTCTGCCACTTGTGCCACAGCATCAGGCCGACATCTATGGCGAACACCTCGAGCCGGCCGTCGGCGGCGGCAGCGACCGCCGGGGACGAGTAGAGACTCCCGTCGGGCGTAACGCCGTGGGAGAACCAGGCTGACCAGGTTTTCCCCGCGACCGTGAGCTGCCACTGGTGCAGGAGCTCTCCGCCGTCGGCGACCGCCAGCACCTCCAACCGGCCGTCGGCGCTGGAGCCCACCGCCGGCGAGGGTTCCAGGTACGGCAGTGGCAGCCCTGCGTGCACGGACCAGGTGGGTCCGGCCGGGGTCGCGGTGAGGTCGCTGTTCTCGACCAGGTCGTCCCCGCCGACCGCGAACAGGTAGTTGACGCCGCCGGCGCCCAGCACCGGCACCACCGGGCTGGCGATGGGGAGCTGCGAGCCCCCCAGCGATTCCCACGGCGACCACGGGCCGTCGGGCAGTTGCTGGATCCGCCGGTAGACGGTGCCGTTCTCGCCCACCACGAACACGCCAAGCCCGAACAGGTCGATGAGGTTCACCCGACCCGCTGCCGGAGCGGACAGGTCCGCCAGGGCCGCCCCCGGGGTTCCCAGGTTCGTCCACCCGGACCAGCCGTTGTTGGGCTGCGTCTGCGTCAGGTGGTACAGCGCGCCGTCCCGGCCCAGGGCGAACAGCCGCAGCCCACCCGCACCGTCCGCCACCACGGCAAGGTCGTAGGACAAGAGCGTCACCATGATCCTCCCAGCCGCGCGGACGAACCCCGGCAGGCGCCCGGGCCTCGAGGCCATCATCCCAAACCGCGTCCCCGCTGCCCTACGAAGCTCGCACGCCCGGTGGCAACGCCGAAGCCCGTGAGGCCCAAGAGAGCCTGTGCCAGTCGGGGGATGTGACGTGCGGCACGCCGGCCGGGTGCCGTGCGGCACTGCTCGCCCACCTCAGCATGGCCATCCTTGGTCCAAGGAGCAAACAGGGACCGATCGTGCCGCAGCACGTAGAAGGACGCCGGCCCGATCCGACCGTGCAGGAGGTTCAGATGCCAGAGACCGTCAAGCAGGGGTCGACCGGCGCGGCGGTCCGCGAAGCCCAGTACCTACTCGCCCGCGACCGCTACCTGGTGGCGGTCGGCATCGACGGGATCTTCGGCCCCCACACCGACACCGCCGTGCGCCAGTTCCAGCACGACGGTGGGCTCGGCGTCGACGGGATCGTCGGCCCGCAGACCTGGGGCAAGCTGCTGGCGGACCATGCCTTTCCGCCGCCCACGCTGGCCGTGGGGTCGACCGGGTCGGTGGTGCAGCGCCTGCAGCAGTTCCTCAACGTCGCCCGCTCGGAGTTCGATCCGGGCGCGGCGGCGCTGGTGGTGGACGGCGACTACGGGCCGAAGACCAAGGCCATGGTGGCCGCCTTCCAGGGCTGGGGCGGGGTGGCCGCCGACGGCATCGTGGGGTTGCAGACCTGGGCGGTGTCGCTGCACGCCGCCGGCCAGGAACTGGCCGACCAGGTCGGCGTGTAGCCGCCTGGCCGCTGAGCTGGGCGGATGCTGCT
>DASUZB010000179.1:0-8258 GCA_036377075.1 Actinomycetes bacterium
GACATGGCGCCAGTATGCCTGGGGTCTAGGGAGGTGGGCCGGAGCCACACCCCGGCTGGACTTCAGGAGCGACGAAGGGGCCGAGGCACTAGGGTTAGGGAGGTGGGCCGGAGCCGCGCGCTGGCTGGACGGAGGAGCGAGGGAGGAGCCCCTGGCGACGGAGGAGCGACGGGGGAAGCCAGCGCACGAAGCGGCGTAGGCCACCGACCGTCTGAACAAATCAGCGAGCCTCCAGCGAGCGAGCGGCGGCGCTCGGGGGGGCGGTAAGCGCCGCCGCTCGCGTCAGGGTTGGAGGCGGGGGTCCAGCCCGGGGGGGCCAAGGCCGTTCCCCCGCCGTCCAACCGGGTCAGCCGGGTCGCGGGAACTGGACCGGGCGGTCGGTGTCGCCAGGCACCGCCTCCCCGGCTTTGGTGGGGTCGCTGGTTGCCAGGTGGTCGGGGTGCGGGTGGCCGTGCTGCCAGAGGTGCTCGAACGCCTCGTGGAGCAGCTCGGCCAGGCCGGCGTGGTGGATCAGCAACGACCCCGACCTGGCGGGGTCGTGGCGCCCTGGCGCGGCGAGGTCGAGCAGCACCGTGCGCCGGTCGAAGACGGTGAACTGGCTGGGGACGTGGTCGACGGTGCGCACCGCGACGCCCTGCCCGGCGCGGCGGGCGCGCCGCCCGCGCTCGGCCGGTCCGGCGTGGGCCACGCGCTGGTGCACGGCGCGGACGCCGACCCCGGCGCGCAGCCGGGCGCGCACGGCCTGGCCGTCGAGCGCCGGCGACGGCGTGGCCGCGACCGTGACCACCTCGTGCTCGGCCGCGCGTACGGCCTGCTCGAAGCGGTCGAGTACCTGGTCGCGCCGGCGCAGTGGCTCGACTGGGTCGTGGCGGTCGGTGCGGCGCGCGGCACGGCCCTCGAGCGCGCGCAGGGCGCTGCCGAGGGCGGCGCTGCGCCGCCGCGCCTGCTCGCCGGCGAGTGCCTCGAGGCGGCCGATGGCCTCGTTGGGCGGGACGGCGCGGAAGCGGGCCGCGTGCGAGGAGGCCACCTCGGTGCACAGGCCGGAGCGGACCAGCGAGCGGATCAGCTCGTAGCAGCGGGAGCGGGGAAGGCTCGCCCGCTTGGCGACCTCGCCCACGCGGAAGGCCCTCGGCGCCAGCATGCCGACGTAGCAGCGTGCCTCACCGTGGCCGAGGCCGCTGCGGACCAGCCGATCGATCAGATCGGACGCGTCGGCTGGTTGGGCGGTCATCCGTGCTCCCCCTGCGTGGCCCGGTTGACTGGAACGGACCCTTTCCTACGGAGTCTTCCCCATGGTTGCCTTGCAGGAACCTCGCGAGGCAACAAAAGCACGCGAACAGTAGGCAGGCGGCCCGGTCCCGTCAAGAAGCGGATGGCCTGCACAAGCCGGAAAATGCCGGCCTCAGCGCCACGCCGGGCGGGCACGCGCCCAGGCGAGGTCGAAGGCGTCGCCGAGGGTGGTCGACAGGCCGGCGTGCTCCAGCACCAGCCAGCTCTCCAGGCCGCCCGCGACGCCACCGGCGTCGAAGCTGATGGCGCTGACGCGCCGGTCGGCCACGCACAGGCCGACGGCGACCCGATCGGCGAAGCGGACCTCCTCGCCCCCCGCCTCGCGCTCGGCGACCCGGTCGCGGAAGTCGGGCGCGTCGAGGGCGCCGTGCGGGTAGAGCGAGCGGCGCCGGAGGCCCTCGCGGCCGGCCGGCGCCGCGGCGCCGGCCGGCGCCTGGTCGGCCAGCAGCACCTCGGCGCTGGCGCCGGCGACGATCGCCTCGCGGCGTGCCAGGGCCGCCTCGCGGTTGCGGATCAGCTCGACGAAGTCGAACGGGTCGCCGGAGGCCGGGGCGGCGTAGTAGCGGGCGAACAGGTCGGCCACCAGCGCGCCGGTGTCCGCCACCAGCATGGCCTGGTCCTCGACGCCGCGCTGGCGCAGCTGCCGCGCCACCACCGCGGGGTCGGCGGCCTGGAAGCGGGCCACCCTGCCCGGCTGCTGCCGCAGCATCCGTTTGGCGACCAGCTGGTGGAGGGCGTGGTAGGCCTTGGTGCGCGTCACCCCGGCCAGCTCGGCGAGCTCGGCCGCGCGCAGCGGCGGGCGGCCCTCGGCGGCCAGGTACAGGCGCGCCTCGTTGCGCGTCAGGCCGAGCTGGACGAGGTCGGCGACCAGCTCGTCGTCGTGCTCCCACGGCAGTTCGCGGGCGGCCATGCGCGGCAGCCTAGTGCCGGACGAGACGGAAGACCAACCCAGCACGTCAGGATGGTTCTAACAGCACGATCCCCCTGAGTGGATCGATCCACTCCCAGGCGTGGTCAGCCGCGGGAGAGCCACTCGGCCCGGTCGCCGCCGAGGCGGGCGAGCACCTCGGCGCGCAGTGCGCGGTGCTCCGGGGCGGCCAGCTGCGGGTCCGCCTCGACCAGGCGGAAGGCGTCGGCGCGCGCCTTGGCGACCCATTCGAAGTCGTCGATCAGGCGCGCCAGCTTGAGGTCGGAGAGGCCCGACTGGCGCGCGTCGAACACCGTGCCCTCGCCGCGGATGCGCAGGTCCTCGTTGGCCAGCTCGAAGCCGTCGCTGATGCGGACGATCGCCTCCATGCGGGCGCGGCCCTCCTCGCCCGCCGGGTCGGCGAACAGGATGCACAGCCCCGGCGCCGTGCCCCGGCCGACGCGCCCGCGCAGCTGGTGGAGCTGCGACAGCCCGAAACGGTCGGCGTCCTCGACCAGCATCACGGTGGCGTTGGGCACGTCCACCCCGACCTCGATCACGGTGGTGGAGACGAGCACGTCGAGCTTGCCGGCGCGGAAGGCGTCCATGGTCGCCTCCTTCTCGCGCGCGGGCATGTCCCCGTAGACCAGGCCGACGCGGAGCTCGGGGAAGACCTCGGCGCGCAGCCGCTCGGCCTCGGCCTTGGCGGAGCGCACCTCGAGCTTGTCCGACTCGTCCTTCAGCGCGCACACCACGTAGGCCTGGTGGCCGGCGGCCGCCTCCTCGCGCACCCGCTCGTAGGCCCGCTCGCGCAGGACCGGGTCGTCGCCGACCAGGTGGGTGGCGACCGGGTGGCGGCCGGGGGGCAGCTCGTCGAGGGTGGAGACGTCCAGGTCGCCGTAGAGGGTCAGCGCCAGGGTGCGCGGGATCGGCGTGGCGGTCATGATCAGCACGTGCGGGCTGTCGCCCTTCTCGCGCAGGCGGACCCGCTGGTGCACGCCGAAGCGGTGCTGCTCGTCGACCACCACGGCGCCGAGCCGCTTGAAGTCGACCCCCTCGGAGAGCAGCGCGTGCGTGCCGACCAGGATGTCCACCTCGCCGGCGGCGACCGCGGCGCGCACCCGCTCCCGCGCCGCGCCGGTGGTGGCCGCGGTCAGCACCTCGATCCTGGGGCCGGCGAAGTCGAACAGGCGCCCGTCGCCGGTGGGGGCCTCGCTGGTCCTGCCGGCCTGGTCGAGCCCGTCGAGCAGCGCCCGCAGGTTGATGAAGTGCTGGTCGGCGAGGACCTCGGTGGGGGCCATGATGGCGCCCTGGAATCCCGACTGCACCGCGGCGAGCAGCATGTGCAACGACACCAGCGTCTTGCCCGAGCCGACCTCGCCCTGCAGCAGGCGGTGCATCGGCCGCGGGCGCGCCAGGTCGTCGCCGATCTCGGCCATCGCCCGGCTCTGCGCCTTGGTCGGGGTGAAGGGCAGGCTCTCGAGGAGCTGCTTGGTGAGCGGGCCGTCGGCGCGCAGCGGGTGGCCCCGCTCCCCCTCGGCCAGGGCGCGGCGCCGCAGCGCCAGGCCGACCTGGAGGATGAACAGCTCGTCGTAGACGAGCCGGCGGCGGGCGCGGCCGGCCGCCGCGAGGTCCTCCGGGCGGTGGATGGTCTCGACGGCGTCGCCGCGGGCGAGCAGGCCGTGGGCTCGGCGCAGCTCCTGCGGCAGGAAGTCGGGCAGGCGGCCGTGGCGGTCGAGCAGCGCGGCGATCACCCGGCGCAGCCGCCCGGAGGAGACCTCCTTGGTCGCCGGGTAGACGGCGATCACCTCGCTGGCGAAGCCCTCGGCGTCGTCGCTCTCGCGCAGCACCTCGTAGCCGGGGTTGGCCATGGTGAGCCGGCCGGCGCGCCACTCCAGCTTGCCCGAGAACGCGGCCAGGGTCCCGACCGGCAGGCGGCTGGCGTGCCACGGCTGGTTGAACCAGGTGCACGACCAGACCCCGCTGCCCGCCTCGTCGGCCACGCGGATCTCGAGGATCCGCAGGTTGCGCCGCGGCTGCTTCTTGACCAGGTGCTTGACCGTGCCGGTGAGGGTGACCACCGCGCCCTTCTTGGCGTGGGCGAGGTCGGTGAGCTCGCCGCGGGTGAGGTAGCGCCGCGGGTAGTGCTCCAGCAGGTCGCGCTCGGTCTGGTAGCCGAACGCCTGCTGCAGGACCGGGGCGAGGCGGCGGGCCTCCGGGGACCTGGCGAGCGGCACGCCGAGCGGGTCGGCGCCGGTCGCCCGTGCCGCGTCGGTACCCGTCGTGTCGACCACGGGGGCAGTATAGGGGCGTCCGCGGACAGGGCACCGGCATCGCGTTGCCCTGCTCGGAGCGTGCGTGCTACCGTGACCCGGCGCTGCGCCCGCCGGGCATGCCTGCCCAGGGCAGGGCGCGCGCCCCACGACCGCGAGCTTTCTCGCACGAGCGCATCTAGGTGAAGGACTCGATCATGGCCGCCGTCTGCGACATCTGCGGCAAGCACCCGGGCTTCGGCATGTCGGTGAGCTTCTCCCACAAGCGCAGCCCGCGCCGCTGGAACCCGAACATCCAGCGCATCAAGATCCTGGAGGGCCGCACGCCGCGGCGCCGCAACGTCTGCACCTCCTGCATCAAGGCCAACAAGGTGCGCCGCGCCGTCTAGGCGCCCGCCGCTCCCCCCTTACGTCCTGACTCCCGCCGCCGCCGGGCGGCGGGACCGCTATCCTCCTGGTCGCAGCGTCACGTTCGGGGAGGCCGAGCTGTACCAGCGGGACTACCTGATGCGCCAGATCGAGCTGGCCGCGCAGGCGCTCGCCCGCGTCCTGGCGCTCGCCAAGGGCGGCAAGCGCGACGAGGCGATCGGCCTGTTCGACGAGGCCTACAAGCCGATCGCCGGGGTCAGCGGGAAGGTCGTCGCCACCCTCGACGAGGAGCAGCTGCTCACCCTGCTCACCTCCGGGTCGGCGCCCGACCCGCGGCGGCTGACGGTCGCCATCGAGCTGCTGGTCACCGAGGCCGACCTGCGCGCCGAGGCCGGCGAGGAGCAGCAGGCGGCCGCCCACTACCGGCGCGCCCTCGGGCTGACCGCCTACCTCGCCGGCCACCTCGGCCGCCTCCCGGACGGCGACCTGCCCCGCAAGCTGGCCGACCGGGCGGGCATGCTGGCCCTCACCCCCGCCCAGCGCCTGCACCTGGCGCGCCTGCACGAGGCGCTGGGGCAGTACGGCGACGCCGAGGACGTCCTGTTCGAGGTGCTCGACGACGACCCCGAGGCTACCGCCGCCATCGACCACGGCATCGCCTTCTACCAGCGCCTCCTCGCCAAGGACGACGCCGAGCTCGAGGCCGGCAACCTGCCCCGCGACGAGGTCCGCAGCGCCCTTGCCGAGCTGCTGCGCCGCCAGGTCCAGCCGGCCGACTAGGCGGCGAGGTCGTTTCTCACGGCGAAGTAAGCCGGCTTGGGCTGCAGGTTCTCGTCGTAGAGGCAGGCCACGCCCTGGCCGGTGAAGAAGCCGGCGCTCTCAGCCCTCGTACGGGCCGGCCGCGTACGGCCAGCCGTGCGGCCCCGGATGGCTGGGGCCGCCGGGACGCAGCAGGCCGGCGGCGCGGAACCGCCAGGCGTGGTCGGTCGGGCCGACGCCCTTGCCGAGCGGGAACGCGCCGGCCAGCGCGCCGCTGAGGTACCGCTTCGCCTCGCGCGCCGCCGTGGGCACGTCCAGCCCGCTGGCCAGGTTGGCGGCCAGGGCGGAGGCGAGCGTGCAGCCGGTGCCGTGGGTGTGCGGCGTGGCCAGCCGCGGCGCCTCGAGCCAGCGCGCCTCGCGGCCGTCCCAGAGCAGGTCGACGGCGTCGTCGCCGCGCAGGTGCCCACCCTTGACCAGCACCCACGCGGGGCCGAGGGCTCCCAGCGCGCGGGCCGCCTCCTCCATCCCCGACCGGTCGGCCACCTCCACCCCGGTCAGCAGCCGCACCTCGCCGAGGTTGGGGGTGACCACCGTGGCCAGCGGCAGCAGCCTGGTCCTGAGCACCTCGACCGCGTCGTCGCGCAGCAGCGGGTCCCCGTGCTTGGAGACCGCCACCGGGTCGACCACCAGGTTGGCGATGCCGAACCGCTCGCAGGCGTCGGCCACCGCCGCCACGATCGGCGCCGAGGCGAGCATCCCGGTCTTGGCCGCGTCGACGCCGATGTCGGTCACCACCGACTCGATCTGCTCGAACACCGCGCGCGGCTCCAGCTCGTAGAAGCCCTGCACCCCGACCGAGTTCTGCACCGTCACGGCGGTCACGGCCGACATGCCGTGCACCCCGTGCGCCAGGAAGGTCTTCAGGTCGGCCTGGATGCCGGCCCCGCCGCCGGAGTCCGACCCGGCGATCGTGAGCACCCGGACTGGGAGCACGCCCATTCCTCCTCGCACCCGCTGTCCCTTCGCGCCGCAAGGGTAGCGCCCACCCGCTCGGGTAGGGTCCGGGGGTGAAGCGGCGCGACCAGATCAGGATGTCGGCCGAGGAGCGGCGCGACCTCCTGGCGGAGGGCCGGACGCTGACGCTCGCCACGACGGGGCCTCGAGGGCGGCCGCACCTGGTGCCGCTGTGGTACGTGCCCGCCGGGGAGCAGCTGCTGACCTGGACCTACGCGGCCAGCCAGAAGGCCAGGAACCTGCGGCGCGACCCGCGCGCGACCGCGCTGGTCGAGGCCGGCTCGCACTACCAGGAGCTGCGCGGCGTGAGCATGGAGTGCGACGTGGAGCTGGTCGACGACCCCGACCAGGTCGCCGCGATCGGCCTGGCCCTGACCGCCCGCTACGCCGGCGGCGAGCCGGGCGAGGAGGCGCGCGCCCAGGTCCTCGGGCAGGCAGCCAAGCGCGTCGGCCTGCGCCTCACCCCGACCCTCGTGACCAGCTGGGACCACCGCAAGCTCGGCGGCACCTACTGATATTCGGTCTTCGCCCTGAGCTGCTCCTGCAGCGACTTGAAGTCGTCCGACTGTGTCAGTGGCATCAGCGACAGCAGCTTGCCGACGTTGCCGCTCGCCTTCATCTTGCCGGTCATGAACGCGACGTTCGGGTTGAGGTCCCCCTTCTGGATCTTGACGCTGGTGTCGTAGCTCATCCGCAGGGAGAAGTCGGCGTCGGGCAGCTCGCCGAGCTTGCACTCCTGCAGCTTGCCGCCGACCAGCACCCAGTAGTAACTGACGTCCCCGTCGGGACCGCCGCTGACCACGTACTGGATGCGGGCGTTGGCGTTGGGCCGGTCGGCGAAGCCCTGCGAGATGCGCAACGCCTCGTCCAGGAACTCCTGGGACAGGTATTTCACCGCCACCTCCTACCGGCCGCGCCCGTGGCGCAGCCGCATCTGCCGCTTGACCATGGGGATCAGGCTGCGCGGACGCTCGAAGCTGGTGAGCACGAACGGCAGCGGGAAGCGCTGGCGCGTGGTGGCCTTCACCCGCGAGAACTCGCGCAACCCCTCCTCGCCGTGGATCCGGCCGAAGCCCGACTCCCCCACCCCGCCGAACGGCAACGCCGGCACGGCCGCCACCATCTGCACCGCGTTGATGCTCGTCATACCGGCCCTGAGCGCGGACGCCAGGCGCTCGGCGTTGCGCTTGCCGTAGACCGCCGAGGCGAGGCCGTAGCCGGTCGCGTTGGCCCGCGCCACCGCCTCGTCGCCGTCGGCGACCCGGATCACCGGCAGCACCGGCCCGAACGTCTCCTCCCGCATCACCAGCGCGTCCTCCGGCACGTCCACCAGCACCACCGGGTCGACGTACGGCGGGTGCACCGACTCCACCCCGCCGACCAACGCCCTGGCGCCGCGGTCCAGCGCGTCCTGCAGGTGGCGGCGGATCACCTCGACCTGCCTGGGCATGGTGACCGGACCGATCGCCGCGTCCGGCTCCGGCCCGGCGCGCACCCCGGAGGCGAGCTCCACCGCCTTGGCCACGAAGCGGTCGTAGACGCCGGTGGTGACGTACACGCGCTCGATGCCGATGCGGGTCTGGCCGGCGTTGGCGCAGCCGCCCCAGACCGCCGCGGACGCCGCCGCGTCGACGTCGGCGTCGTCG